>CAIMVD010000088.1 GCA_903844815.1 uncultured Bacteroidota bacterium
GCTCGCTTGTGAATGCTTATGAAGAAGTCTATAGGAAAGCCGTATGCGGGAAAACCGCACGTACGGTTTGACGAGGGGGTAGGGAAAGTTTTATTAACTTTCCCACTCTACTCTACTGGCAATTGTATTTATTATCCTTTTCAGAGTGGGCTCAAGTATTGAAATTTTTCTATATTTACTATAAGAACGAAAATAATAAAAATGACGCCATGCAAAAGTCAGAAATAAACCCCGCTGAGGCGTTTACATAATCGTTAGTATTCATGCTAAGAAAAAGAACCAATAGTATATGATTCAATGTCGTTTAGTTAAGCCCGGGTAATCAGTTTCTTACTCCCACATTTTACCCCCCTGCCCCCCAGGGAGGGTGTTCTTAAATCCCCCCTTGGGGGGTTGGGGGGTAAAAACACAAGAATAGTAGAGTGGTCCCTGTGGTAAAATATTCTTTTCATGCTTGGTAATAATATTCCTTAACTAAACGCCATTAGTATATGATTGATAAAATGCAGAAAACAGTTCTTAACGTAAAATCAATTAGTAAGGATTTTTTGAATGTAAAAGCTGTGGACAATATCTCGTTCACCGTTGAGCAGGGAGATATTTTTGCTTTTCTGGGGCCAAATGGTGCAGGAAAAACAACGACACTGCGAATATTACTTGATATTATTAAACCGGACAACGGACAGATAGAATGGAATCTGAACAGCAAATCTGATAAGTTACACGAAGCTGAACTTATCGGTTATTTATGGATGGAAAAATATTTGGAATTACCTTGACAGGTATTTCATCCATGCTCACCTATTCGGGTTTGAGTATACTTGGCGGAATGCTTTTTTTTCAATTCACGGGTATGCCTATATCCCTCATTCTTGACTATTTATACTTACCTTCAATATTATTGTATTTGCCTTTTGCCTTAGCCGGAATTTTAATCTGGAATTCTATACTTGCTGCCATTGCATCAATTATCACTGACCCAAATAATTCAGGAAAAAGTTCACTTATGATGTTGCCGGTGGTTGTTGTACTTGCTTCATTTTTGGTAACGCGAGACCCCGATAGTGAATTGTCAATATTTCTTTCCTGGTTTCCCTTGACTTCCGCTACATCAATGCCAATGCGATGGGCAATTACGGAGGTTGGATTCTGGCAGTTGGCAGGTTCGTTTTTGTTACTTGTACTTACATTTTATTTTTTACGCAAACTTGCAGCAAAGATTTTCAGGGTATCAATACTGATTACAGGGAAAGAACCTACATTCAGTGAAGTATATAAACTATTAAAACAGACATAAAAAAGCACGAAACGCAAAGTGTTTGTGACATAAGGGTTTCAGTATCCAGCAAATTCCAGATCCCAGTCAATGATAAGTTCATTGTTTGAGGGAAGAGGTTTACGGTATGGCCGTCAGCCTGGGCAAAAACTAACCTACATTTGGGCTCACTCCCATTAATCAGGACTACATTTGACAAATCACACCCAGACTCAAAAAAACAGTACTTTTGCTAAATACGAATAAGGCTTAAATGAATCAATCGGAAAAAAGAATTTCGCTAATGCTGATCCCTTCAATTGCAATTGCAGCACTTAGCATCTTTGCCCTTGCGAATTGCTCTGTTACAAGACCTCAGGCTGCCTCTGCAAAAGGAGATCCGGACGTGGTTACGGAAACACCCGGACTTGTAGCATTCTGGACCTTCGGGGAGAAACCAGGAAAAGCGCGCAACTCATCCGGCACAAGCCAGGAACACTCCCTGAAGGAGGTTGGTGGGCCAATCGCACGTGTAAAGGAGGGCCCCTTCTCGGGTTACTCGGCAGAACTAAACGGGAAACAGTATTTCCATATTCCTTTTGCTGAAACCGGCGATCTGAATATCTGCGGGGCCGGCGCACAGGTGAGCATGTTCGCTGTTGTGCGGATCGTTAACCTTAAACAGAGCAGAACCATTGCCGGTATGTGGAGCGAAGGCAAGGGGGCAAACGACGACTCAGGTACACGCCAGTATGCAATGTTGATGAATATGCCGACTTACGGCGGACCTAATCAGTTGGTGCCTCACATTTCAAGCGAGGGAGGCGTCACACACCGCGCCGACGGCACAACTTTTCCATGGTGCGCTGACTATGCCGCCTCCCGGAAGGAAGTTCCGGAGGAGGAGTGGTGCACGTTGGGATTCACATACGACGGTAAATACATCCGGGCTTATATTAACGGTATACTTGACACCCGCGAACCCGAACCCGAAAAGGACAAACGTACTGACCCCTACTTTACCAGTGAAGGACCGGGAGGAAAGAACCGCGGTATGAATCCTTACTACCATGGCCGGGGCATCTTCTGCTACGATCCTGCCAAACATTCAATAACTAAACCCATGGGCGGCTCGGACTTTACGGTAGGCGCCCGCTATGCCGTTGGTAAAATGCTCAACGAGGCAACAATAGGTCGCTTTGGAGGACTGGCAGTATTTAACCGCGCAATCTCCGGTACAGAGATGAAAAAGCTGCATGACGCGGCTAACCTGGCGGCATTGCACTGAGCTGCAGCTGCCTACGTGGGATCATTTTCAGAACGATTGCAAAGAGTACTTTTTTGATGGCTCACAGCCACTCATGGGTCGGTGTTTTTTAATTGAGGTCAACTCTAAACCCATTGGACAAATTAATCATGATAAAATTTATATGTCCGACTTTTCAACTGAACCTGATATCTGGTTGAAATGTATCGAATACATGAATAAAGGCTTTGGGTCAGACGCAATTATTACACTGTGTGATTACTTAACAAAGAAATTTAAATGCAGGATATTTATCATGGAACCCTCTGAGAGAAACATTGGAGCCATTAAAGCATACAAAAAAGCTGGTTTTATTGAAACAGATATTGTTCATAATGGCTTTATAGGAGATTACGATGATACACTTGTATTGACGAAGTGTGTAAAATAGAATCTGGTTTTACATAAATAGAATTACCTATGACAATTGACAAAACATTAAATTGGTTATTAAACAGGGATAATCCATCCCTCAGATATCGCATAATGACTGAATTATTGGAAATTCCGGAAAACAATTCAGAGATTATTGAACTGAAAAAATTAATTCCTCGTAGCCCGCAGGTTCTGCAGATTTTAACAAAGATGCATCCTGATGGTTATTGGCTCCAACAAAACCAAACAACAAAGAAATATGTTGGTGATGATGTTGAATATGGAAGTTACGCAACAACCCATTTTTGTTTGTCTTATCTGTCAGAACTGGGATTAACTAAAGAAAATCATCTAGTGGCAAAAGCAGCGGAAAGATATTTGAATCTGCAAAAAGACGATGGAGATTGGCTCCAGCATCTGTCATGTCTATATGGATTTAATATTCGCACTTTTATAAAATTAGGGTATAGAAATGATTCCCGGATTCAGAAATCTATTGACCTGATGCTTCAGACAAACCGGTTTGACGATGGGTATTTATGTGATATGCATGAGAAAAAAACTAAAAAGAAAAAGAGTTGTATTCGTGGTGCTGCTAAAGTATTATTAGCATTCTCCGAATTACCTGAATATTGGAATCATAACCGCTGCATTTCATTGATTAACTATTTTTTAGACAGAGAAGCAGTTTATCAAAGAACAGATAAAAGTAAGTTCGTAAACAAAGATATTTTTGCTAACTCATTTCCTTCCGGTTGGTATACAAATCTGTGGGAAATTCTATACTCATTAAGTAAAATCGGTTATGGTCAGGATGTTAAACTTAAAAGAGCCTGGGACTTATTGAATAGTAAATTAGATGTTGATGGCAGAATGAAATTAGACTGGACACCCACCAGGTGTATCTGGAAAATTGGGAAAAAGGATGAAAATAATGAGTGGCTCACATTCTATGTTCTTTTAGCCAAGAAATATGCAGGACAGGGAATGTTTGTTTGTCTCTATTAGAAAAGATGATGGTTCATGGGAGGTGAATTTCATGGCACCTTGCAAGCTCTTGTATTCAGGTACATTTGCCGCTCGAACATTGCCACTGGACGTTAGCTAGCGCTCAGCGCAGGATCTTACGAAACCCAATTAATCGGCCGGGCCCTTAGTGTAATATGTCACCTTAGCAATAGTCGTGACAATTTTATTTATTTCTTCTAATATTGCGTAAGTTGTGTTAAATAGCTTTTTATTGTAGTTGGGAAACAATGACTTTATTATGGCGAAGAAGAACACTGCAAAATAGCCCAAAAGCTTTAAACCTATGATTCGAAATTTTGTTATACTTAAAGCTAATAAAAAATTCAGATGCTTAAAACAACCGGTTACATTCTATTTACTATTTCATGCCTGTCGTTTATGATGATATTTGTTGTTCCATGGCTTGGTTTTTCGAAAATGCAAATAGCAGGGATCACTACAGGATTAATAATTGTTGGTGAGGTATTGTTTTATACAAGTCTTATTATCCTGGGAAGAAGTTTTTGGGACAAAATAATTGGTAAACTTAAATTCCGGAAAGCAAAATCCATTGCTAATAACCTGCCTGAACAAACCGATCAGGAATTATTAAATAAATAAATCGTCAGCCTGCACGGTCTGGGACCAGGTGCTTAGCCTCATGCAGTTGGTGTTAATACCTCCGACCTCTAAATAAGATGAAGAATAACTTGAAACTCCGATTATTATTTGTTCCTATTATCTTTTCGGTAAACCTGATGACTCTTTTTTCTCAATCCTTTGATTCTATAAAAGGTAAAGTTATGAGCCCCCTCCGAAAAAGACAATAAATACAATTGCCACAAAGACACGAAGACGCTAAGTCTCACAAATAACTTATTATTAATCAATTACCTTGGATCAACTTCGTGCCTTTGCGCCTTCGTGGCAAAAAAAGACTTTTCGGAGTAGGTTCAGTTATCGATTCTGAAACTTCTAATTCATTATGTTATAGGATGTTAAAAGTGAAGCATGTATTTTTGAGACCAAACTCAGGCATTAAAAATAAATTTGAAAAACAAAAAGTTTACAGAATTGTTAAGTTAAGAAAGTAAAACAATGGAAAAAAACAGGGTTACACTTCACAGAATTTTTTCAGCGAGTCCTGAAAAAGTATATAAAGCGTTTACAGATGCTGATGCAATGGCTTCCTGGTTACCACCATATGGTTTTGTTTGCAGGGTAATCAGCATGGATTTTAAAATTGGTGGCTCATACAAAATGTCTTTTACAAATTTTACAACGGGGAATAGCCATTCATTTGGTGGTGAGTATCTGGAAATTGTACCCAATGAGCTTTTAAAATATACTGATCAATTTGATGACCCAAACCTGCCCGGGCAAATAATTACGAAGATTGAATTTCGCAAAGTGCTATGTGGCACAGAACTTTTTGCAACACAAGAGGGAATACCAGATGTAATACCGGTTGAAATGTGCTATTTAGGCTGGCAGGAATCGTTAGACAAATTAAAACGACTGGTAGAACCTAATATTCCTGATGCGTAAATCTTTAAAAAACATAAAATAAAATGGCACTAATAAATCCTCATATCAACTTCAATGGAAATGCTGAAGAAGCATTCAATTTTTACAAATCAGTATTTGGCGGAGAATTCGCAATAATTATGCGTTTCAAAGATCTATCAAGCCCTGAATTTCCGGTAGCAGAAAAAGATGCAGATAAAATAATGCATATTGCATTGCCTGTTGGCAATAACATTTTAATGGCCAATGACGTTCCGGAAAGTATGGGACGAACAAACGAAAATGAAAACAGAAGTAAGATTTCGATAAGTGCAGAAAGCAAAGAAGAAGCAGACAAATTATTTAATGGACTATCAGAAGGCGGGAAAATTGAAATGCCAATTGCTGACAGTCCCTGGGGTTCATATTTTGGAATGTTTAGAGATAAATTTGGAATTGAATGGATGGTGGACTTTGACCCAAATTATAACGGACATTTGTAAAAAAAAAAACGACTAGAGATGGGAATCATAAAACTCGTGAGGAGTTAATACAAGAATTAATAACTGCCAGGATCGGGGTTGATAATAACAGAGCCTCACAGATATTTCTTAATTCAGAAATTGATTGTATATTATGCAGCGGGAAACAAAAGGGTGGTAAACAAACCTATGCAATTCTTACAGAATGGGTTCCAATCAAGAATAGACTATACAGAGATGAAGCTTTAAAGGAGTTTGCCCTGCGTTATTTTACAAGCTATGGTCCTGAAACAGTAATGGACTTTTCATGGTGGTCAGGTTTGTCTTCTGGTAATTCAAAACTTGCATTAGAATGTTACTCCTTTCACAAAACTAAAATTCCATAATTTTTTCAGGGGGGTATATTGTAAATTTAACTAAATGGGAAATAATTATGTCTTTAAATCAAAGAAAAGCGGATTTTTACACTATATTTATTCGAAGAAAGCCTGTTTTTACTCAACTTGTCCTGATCCCTCAGGAGACTCCTGTTGCCGGTAAAAAACGACCGGACTAACGATGAAAATTAAGATATGATTTTAACCTGTATTCACTGGAACCCTGACCCTGAGATAGTAAATATTTTTGGGATTTCGATCAGATACTATGGATTACTTTTTACAGGTGGATTAATTTTTTGCATCTGTATTTTAAGCCGGATTTTTAAAAGAGAAAACATCCCATCTGAGCATCTTGAAAAATTAGTAATCTATGGTATGATTGGTATTCTGGCAGGGGCAAGACTTGGACATTGTTTATTTTATGAGCCTTCCTATTATTTCTCGCATCCGTTGGAAATGATTTTGCCTGTAACTTTTCCTCCTGATGGTGGAGTTAAATTTACAGGTTATCAGGGATTGGCGAGTCATGGAGGTGTACTGGGATTATTGATAGCGTTATTTTTCTATTCCCGGAAGACTAAACATTCAATGATTTATATATTTGATTTGATCGCGGTTGTTATAGCCCTGGAGTTCGGATTTATCAGACTTGGGAACTTTATGAATTCTGAAATTATCGGCATTCCGACGACCTTACCCTGGAGTGTAATTTTTGAGCGTGTAGATAACATACCGAGACATCCGGCTCAATTATACGAGGCGATTTCGTACTTTATCATTTTTACGATTATGATGATTCTTTATCAAAAAATGAAAGATAGACTTAAAAACGGATTCTTCTTTGGGTTTGCAACTGTTTTATGTGTTACGGCCAGATTCTTAATTGAATTTGTGAAGGAAAACCAGGAGGGATTTGAAGATGGAATGATATTCAATATGGGGCAACTCCTGAGCCTTCCTTACCTTGTAGTGGGAATTGGATTTGTAATTTATGGACTATGGAGGACAAAAAGCTCAGTGAAAAACAATGAATAAAAATAATTGCCGGTGTGGTAGTAAATTCAAGGGCTTTAGCCAGCGTCAATTTTCAAATTACCTGACAGGAAAGTCCCTCTCAGCCGGCTACTAATCTTGTACTAAATGTCAGCCTCCCGGGGTTTTACACAAATTCCCGTTGGCAGGAATTTCATATAACAACACAATGAAACATAATCTTTTTCAAATTGACGCATTTACTGACAGGACCTTTGGTGGAAATCCGGCTTGTGTGGTGCCTCTTGATGAGTGGTTGACAGATGACATCCTGTTAAAAATTGCAAAAGAAAACGCAGTTGCTGAAACAGCTTTTTTTGTAGACAGTGGCGACAAAATTCACTTACGTTGGTTTACACCTGAAATTGAAATGGATCTGTGTGGTCATGCTACTCTTGCAACAGCGCATTGCTTAAAGACAATTCTTGGCTACCAAAGCGATAAAATTGTTTTTGAAACATTAAGTGGCGACTTAACTGTCCGGGTTGAAAAGGAACTCTATAAAATGAACTTTCCTTCGAGAATGCCATCGTCTGACACCTTGCCAAAAACTATTGAAGATTCGCTGAATATAAAACCCAAGGAAGTCTTTAGGTCAAGAGACTATCTTTTGGTTTATGACAGCGAAACTGAAGTTAGAAATATAAAGATTGCCAGGCAGTTATTTGACCAGATTAATCTTGCCCCGGGTGGAGTAATAGTAACAGCAATTGGAGACAACTGTGATTTTGTTTCAAGATTCTTTACTCCTCAAACATCCATTTTGGAAGACCCTGTAACGGGTTCAGCCCATTGTTCTTTAATTCCGTTTTGGTCGGCAAGACTAAATAAAAAAGAACTTTATGCACTTCAGGTGTCAGAACGAACAGGAAAACTATTTTGTGAAGACCAGGGCGACCGCGTTATAATCAGTGGAAGAGCAAAAACCTATTCTGTCGGAAACTTTTGGACAGAATAAAATTACATGAAAATCAATATCATGACGAGAATTAATGCCTTTAAGACTTCAAAAGTCTTCCCGGGACTCTTCATAGACCCGGGAAGTATTTTACGCCGTTAGCCAACATAGTAACACCATTGTAAACAGGACTTACACATCGTTTTAATTTGAGAACCAGATGCTAGCTATTAAAAGAACAATCTTAGTTTTTATTGCTGTTTTTTTTTTGAACTTCTTCATGCTCAACAGATTTCTTTTGAATTTGAGAAAACCCCGATAGACAGCGGCTTTAAAATGGAAGGTTATTGGATCTGGTGCGGCTCAATGATTAAAGTCGATTCTACTTATCATCTCTTTGCTTCAAGATGGCCCAAAAGAAAACCATTCCCTGAAGGTTACAGGACTGATTCTGAAATAGTCCGTGCCACATCTGATTCACCTTTTGGACCATTCAAGTTTGAAGAAGTAATTATTGCTGAAAGAGATAGTTCCTTTTGGGATGCAAACATGGCACACAATCCAACAATACATAAAATTGGAGATGAATATGTCTTGTTTTATATTGGGAGTGATTTCTCAACATTCAGAGAAGGAACAAATTCACTGCTTCGAAGGATTGGATTTGCTAAAGCAAAATCAATATATGGACCATGGTTAAGATGTGAGACCCCTTTGATTAATTCAGAATCAAATAATCCCGCAATTCTTGCAGACAAAGGCAAAGTATTGCTAATCTATAGGAACGCTGATTTAAGAATATATATCGCAGAAGCAGATTTCTATTTTGGCCCATATAAAATTGTAAATGATAATGTCTGGCCAGATTGTAAACTTGAAGATTTTTACCTTTTCAAAGCTTATAATGCATTCCATTTGATTTGCGAAGACAATGAGGGAGTAGTCAGCGGACATGTAAGATGGGGAATCCATCTATACTCCAATGACGGAGTAAAAAATTGGAAAAAATATCTACCTGAAATAGTATATGATCATGAAGTAGTGTTTACAAATGATTCTGTTCTGTACTGCAACAGGAGAGAAAGGCCTCAGTTATTAATTGAAAATAAATCAATTACTTTTCTGATTAATTCAATCTACGATGGGAAAGACTCATGGTGCCAGCCGGTAAAACTAAAACATCCTATCAAAATTCAATAAATTCCATTACCTGACAAGGATGGTATCGGCAATCGCCTTCCAGGATAGAGACAAATGGTTAGCTTAAAAGTATTATTAAAATTAAATTGACTTGTGCATTTTGTTAGTGTAACTTTGCCTTTTAAATACTATGGCATGAGAACTGGTAATCCAATCGACGGCATGTATTTTTTCCTGCTTATTATACCTCTTGTGCTAAGTATCTGGAGCGGTGATTTCGTAAGAAAAAAAATCTTATCTCATCTTGTTTTGGAAAGTTACTGGAGTCAAAATATTTCAACCTTTATTGGTATATTAGTAGAAATCCTGATAATTGTAACCGGCTTTTCGGTTGGCTTTCTTCTGATAAAACTTGTCTAGCCATGTTTAGTGATGATATTACCAAAGGCAATCCACGATATTTGATTTTCGCATTAAAAAAACTCTGACTTTTCAAGCTTTTTAAATGAGTAAATACAGAATTCTCCGGGTGGATCATTATGATCCCGCACTGGTGGGCAAGCGGCGAAGACGATTAAACATTGTATTCGCATTTATGGGAATATCTGCTCCTTTACTTTTAATAGTACAACAATTATTAAATATCGGAATTGGAATAGCGTACTTAATATTAATGATTTTACTTTCCGGATTTTTTCTGTTCTTTCATATAAAATTGAAATCTGAAAACAAAAGCTTCAAGGCTATTGGGGATATTGAGTTTACAAAATCAGGCATCATAAAACGGATTGGAGATTCTTTCTCAGAAAGCAGTTATGATTCAATTGATTCTATAGAATTACGGAGACATATTCCTGCGATGACAATTTCTGAGAGCAAATCAGGATATTACACCTATATCCTTTTAATTTATTTTAAAGATGCTAATAATGAAAGCATTATCGTATCTGACCGGCCTTTAGGCAAATGGCAGGACTTAAGTATAACTGAAACTATAAAAACACTTAAAAAAATTACGCCTGCCAGAATTAATATAAAATAACGAAACGCTGAAACCCGTTTCCTGCAGTCTGGACCATCAATGTTAACTCCTTCAACTTCCGGGCTGTTATCTTTGGAAAATCAAAAATAAGACTGCTCCGAAAGGTTCATAAGGTTAATAGGTTCTGTGATTATCGTATTTTTAAAAAACCAGCAAATGCATTTCCGGATATCACAGAATCGGATAATTATTAAATTTACCCTGCTGTTTTATTTTGCCACCTAACTAATGTAAAAGGATATGAAAACCAGACTAAAGATTTTTCTTGCCGCAATATTATTCATTGCAATTTCATGTAGTAAGGAAAAACCAATTGACAAGATCATAGATGAATCACTCTCCTTCGCGGTGAAGCAATATTCCCTCATGACTGATACAATGAAGAATAAGCCTGACCAGCTTCCAAGAACAATTACTGCAGAAGGCCGGCTTAAAACCGAAAATTCGCACTGGTGGACAAGTGGCTTTTATCCGGGAAGTCTTTGGTATCTCTATGAATATTCGAATAATCCTGAATTCAAAGCAGACGCAACAGGGATAACAGCCCGGGTTGAACAGGAAAAATATACAACGAATAGTCATGATGTTGGTTTTATCCTGAACTGCAGTTTCGGAAATGGTTTAAGACTGACAGGTGAGGAGGCTTACAATGAAGTGTTGTTAACGGGAGCAAAGTCGCTTTCAACTCGATTCAGACCAAATATCGGCTGCATCCAATCATGGGGAAGCAGTAAAAAGTGGCAGTGCCCGGTTATTATCGATAATATGATGAACCTTGAACTTCTGATGTGGGCTTTTAAGAAGTCGGGTGATTCGTCGTTTTATAAGATAGCTCTGAGCCATGCCGATACCACAATTAAATATCATTTCAGATCGGATTTTAGTACTTATCATGTCGTTTCGTATGATACAGTTACAGGAAAGGTGGAAGCCCGCCAGACGGCCCAGGGATTTTCCGACAGCTCTGCATGGTCGCGAGGCCAGAGCTGGGGACTTTACGGATATACGATGATGTACAGGGAAACGGGTCTCGACAGATATCTGCAGCAGGCTCGCCATATTGCAGGATTCCTTACAAGTAATCCAAACCTCCCCGAAGATAAAATTCCTTACTGGGATTTCAATGCTCCTGGGATTCCAAATGCAACCAGGGATGCTTCTGCAGGCGCGATAATGGCCTCTGCTCTTATTGAACTCAGTTCCTTTGTCGGCAAAGAGGAGGGGGAAAGGTATTTAAAGGTTGCTGAGACTCAGATTCGAACACTTGCTTCTCCTATGTATATGGCTAAGTTGGGAGAAAATGGTGATTTTTTACTGATGCACAGTGTCGGGTCAATTCCTGCCAACAGCGAGGTTGATGTTCCTCTCACTTATGCTGACTACTATTTTATTGAAGCTTGTATGAGGTACAGGAAGATCCTGAATGCTGAATCAAAATAGGGATGCTTTGTGAACATCACTCTGTGGCTCTCTGTGCCTTCTCTGTGCCTTCTCTGTGGCTCTCTGTGTAACTAAACATTAAGAACTTACACAGAGGGACAAGGAGGGGCACAGAGTTACGCTGAGGGTTGGAAAATCAAAAATCAATCATCGCTTTCATTACCCCGTCGCCATAGGAAGCAACAAGGTCGAAGGCCTCTTTTGTTGCACTGAAGGGAAACCTGTGAGTTACCATATTGTCGATTTTAATCTTACCCTTCGCCATCAATTCCAGGGCCGTCTCAACGCAATCGACTTGCCGCCGGATAAACTGAAGCGAAATTTCCTTTCTTCTTGTATTTTCAACATTCAGCGACCACCTGGCAAATTCGGGAATACCGACAACAATGAGTTTTCCTCCGGGCTTAAGAAGATCAACAGCCTGATCTAAGGCCTCCTGCTGGCCACAGCATTCAAAGACGATGTCGAGTCCGAGGTTTTCGGACTGAAGGATTTTTTTGACTATGTCATCATTCAGAGGATTGCCGGTAAGTGTTGCACCTTCTTTAAGGGCTTTAGAGAGTCTTTCATCGATCTTGTCGGTGATATAAAAAGCTGAAGCATTTTCAGCTTTTGTTGCAAGCATTACGCTCATCCCGATAGGTCCGAAGCCAAGGATGCCGATCTTTTGTTCGGCTACTCCACCCGATTTTTTAACAGCATAAATACCGATGGCCATTGGTTCCGAGATAGATCCATGGTCGGGTGAAAGAATTTCAGCAAGAGGAAAACAGCAGGATTCAGGCATAACAATATATTCTGTGAGGCAGCCATCGGCCTGGCCAGGGCATCCCAGGAACCTTAGCTTACGACATGTGTGGTGTCTCCCTGCGAGGCACTGGTCGCATTCCCAACAAGGCATTGCGGGCTCAATCGCAATTTTATCACCCTTTTTAACTCTTGTAACAGCTGAACCTGTTTCGATAACGATTCCGGCACCTTCATGTCCTACAGGGAACGGATATTCTACTTTCTGTGAACCAATCTGTCCCTGTGTATAGTAGTGAATGTCGGAACCACATATTCCAAGAACCAACATTTTAATCTTCACATCATCCGGTCTGGTTATTTCAGGTTCAGGAACCTCTTTCATTTCCATCTGTCTGATTCCGGTGAGCATCATTGCCTTCATTTTCTTCCTGATTAAATTAAGATAACGAAAATAGGAAATTTCCCGAATCCATTTCAGAAAATTAGTAAATTCACACCATAACACTTTTAAGACTTTAACTCATGAGAAAAATTTATGGTATCGGCGAAACGGTAATGGATATTATCTTTAAGAATGGCCAGCCTCAGGCTGCAAAAGCTGGCGGATCAGTTCTTAACAGCGATGTTTCGATAGGCAGGATGGGTCTACCTGTCTCCTTTATAAGTGAATACGGGAATGATGCAGTCGGTGATCTGATTGATGATTTTCTCAGAAACAATGGTGTCGATCCGTCGAATGTTTACCGTCATAAGGATGGCAGTACATCACTTGCACTGGCTTTTCTGAATGAAAAGAATGATGCCAGTTACACCTTCTATAAAAATTTCCCCGAAAAAAGGCTCGATATCACTTTCCCTTCGATTGAAAAGGATGACATAGTACAGTGCGGTTCTTTTTATGCTATATGGCCGGAGATAAGGACAAAATTCAAAGCTTTTATAAGTGGAGCAAGGGAAAAAGGAGCATTTATACTATATGATCCAAATTTCAGACCTACTCACGCATCCGAACTCGAGGCCCTTAAACCTCTCGTTATTGAGAATATGAAAATGACTACTCTTCTCAGGGGGTCAGATGAGGATTTTAAGAATATTTTCGGTGTTAACAATGCCGATGAGGCATGGGATGTGGCAAAGGAATACTGCAAGAGCCTTGTTTATACTGCAAATGCGGAGGGTGTTTATGTAAGAACCGCCTCGTTCAGCGGGAAGTTCCCGGTAAATAAAATTGTTCCTGTAAGTACAATTGGAGCAGGTGATAACTTCAACGCAGGTATGATAACTGCTATTTATCAGAATAATCTGAAAGGAGAGGAACTGCATCTTCTGGGCGAAGCAGAATGGTCAAAAATTGTCGGAATGGGTGTTGCCTTTGCAACTCACGTATGTCTGAGCTACGAGAATTATATTTCTGATGAATATGCTGCTGAATTAAAATCGAAATAGGCACTGATTGCAAATTCGCGCCAGCGGTTTAATCCCACTGGCACGAATTGCAAATCCGTGTCAGCGAAAGGAATTCATATCTGTTTTGCTTGAGCAAGAAGATACCTCTCTGCCTCAAGCGACCAGATATAATCACCCTTTTTAACAATCTCATGCAGCTCATCATAAAAGGAGCTCGTTTTGCTCAATTCCTTCAAATCATATAATGCAATCAGCGGCAAAGAGATATTAGTGTAGATCAGTTTCTTTCCACCTGGTATTCTGGGAAGATTCAGTGTAGTTTCAGCAACGGCATCAAGACCTCCGACATGGGTGATCATGACAGCAGGATTTATCTTTTCCTCGCTCATCAGTTGCAATGATTCTTTCATATCATCAGTATTTCCGCCTGAGGTTCCGACAAGGTGAGTAAAGGAATAATGCACATTATAGAAATTCATTTCTGCCTTGAATTCCGGATTTGTAGGGCCTGCAAAGAAGTTGAGGCATCCGTCGAAACCAAGAATCCCATCAGCTTGTTCAATAACGGATTTAACCGGAGCGAAAACAAAAACATCGTCAAATCCTGTTCCTTTGGTCAGGGAACGAAGTTCTTTTACCGGATCATTCATTCTGCCGGTATTGATATATTTAAGTATTACACCTTCTTTTTCAGCTGATTCCGGTGTGAACAGGCTTGCAGCCCTTGCCAGCCTGGTATCATCTATATCGGTGACAATCAGTAAACCTGGTTTGCGTTCATTGTGAAGGGCATAGTCAATTGCTCCAAGTCCCATTGGTCCAACTCCGGCGAGGATAGCCATTTTGCCACCCTTCCTGATCCCCATCACATGGTTGTATGTGCCCGGAGGAATATGATAACTTGCATGAAATGCGCCCACAATGCACGACATAGGCTCCGACAGAGATGCGGGGAAAAAAGCTTCTCCGTCGTAAGGAAGCAGGCAATCAGCTTCCATTACTATTGAAGGGATAATAACGTGGGTTGCATCACCTCCGATATATCGGTATGAATAGCCAGGCGCATTGAGAGTACCCATGTGAGCCATTGCAGGCTGAATACTGAATTTTTGTCCGGGTTTGAATTTGTCCTGCCACTTTTTGCCTACTTCAAGTATAATACCGGCAAATTCGTGACCTATCATTGTGGGATTAACATGAATATCGTCGGGTACACGTTTGTGGTCGGCACCCTGAAGAGCTGCCTTATGCGACGACATACAGATGCTGTCGGAAATAACCTGTGCCAATATTTCATCTTCCTTCATCTCAGGCAGTTCAAACTCCTCCAGACGAAGGTCTTTTTTGCCGTATATCCTTACTGCTTTTGTTTTCATAGTCTTAACTGTTTTTTACCACGGAGTTACACGGAGTAGTACGGAGTTTCACGGATTTAAACATTTTTCTTTTTTCTCTACGCTCTATGCTTTACGCTCATCTCTGAACTAGCCAAGCATTACCTGTCCCCCGGTAACAGGAACGGCCTGTCCGGTTTCGTATTCCTGGTCAATAACATATAAAATAGCCTTCATTACATCTTCCAGCCGGCATCCTCTTTTCATCGGTGCCTGATCTTCGTAGTACCTTCTGACATCTTCGATGGTCTTTGCCCCGGGGACCTTTCCGGTCTTAAGATACTGAATAAAGAGCCCGTTATGCGGATCGGACCATAGGGGACCCTCGTAGAAATTACCAGGACAAATAGAATTCACCTTTATCCTGAAAGGAGCTAATTCGAGGGCAAATGACTGGGTAAGCCCAATGCCTCCGAATTTAGCACCGGCGTAGGCAAAATTGCGATTACTTCCCTTTAGTCCCGATTTTGAGTTGATCTGTATTATATCGGCGAAATATTCAGGACTCTCATGATTCTGAATCTTCATGACCTCAGATGCATATTTTGTACAGTGAAAATAGCCGTTGTAATTGATATTTGTGGTTCTGGAAAATGTTTCGGAATCCATTTCCTCAAGCCCTCCTGCTTTCAGAATACCAGCATTGCTGATCATTAAGTCGATACCTCCGAACTCTTTTACAGTTTCGGCAACCAGGTTTCGGACTGATTCCGGATCGGAAACATCGGTCTTAATGAAGATTGTCTTTCCTGAAGGGTTGGATAATGAAAGCTTGTCAGCCAAGGCCAGACCTGCTTCTTCATTAAGGTCCGCAATCACAACATTAACCTTGAGGTCTGTAAGTGATTCTGCAATACCTGCCCCAAACCCCTGTGCCCCGCCGGTAACGATTGCAGTCTTATTATTAAGTTTGCTGACAGGCAGATTGCCCCGGGATACCTTCCTTCTGTAATTTTCAACCTCCCATTTATCGATAAAGGAAACCTGTTCCGGTGTCATAAATTTAACGCCGCCACACAGTAAAGCGTAGTGACTTATTTTTACAAGGTCTTCATAAACATCGAGGCAGGTCTCAGCAGAAGCATAGTTGTCAGCGATTGCAAAGACTCCCATGTCTTTGATAATGATTACCTTTGGCTTATATCCGTATTCATTGAGGAAGTTGCATAACTGGTATTTTACAGAGTCGAGTATTTTTTCAGCTGTAGATGAGTGTTCTACATAAAGATATCTAGTTTTGCAGTAGACAATTGTGTCTGGTGTAAGGGGAAGCGAGATCTTATGAAACTCCTGCTGGTTAAGATAGAACCGGGCGAGCAGTGAGTTGTGCCTGTACCTTATTACTCCCGGCATGTCATCTGACAAAATCATTCTTAATCCTGGCAATACTTTATTCAGCAAAGTATTATATGGAAGGGAAGTAATACCGGCAAGCGGAACAATATG
Source organism: uncultured Bacteroidota bacterium (assembly GCA_903844815.1). Classification (GTDB taxonomy): domain Bacteria; phylum Bacteroidota; class Bacteroidia; order Bacteroidales; family VadinHA17; genus LD21. Next base: position 16,862 of record CAIMVD010000088.1, read on the forward strand.
TTCTTCAATCTTCCTGATGATATCATCGTAAATGTTCCTGATCTCTTCTGTAGTATCGGCTCCAACAAAGACTCCATGATTTTCAAGGAAAATAATCTTTGGGTCTGTGCCAGTTTTTTCGCAAAATATCTCAATATCGGATTCAAGCTTTTTAAAGAGGGTATAACCAGGATCTGTATAAGGGACAAAAAGGACGCTATCGCCAAATATTTTATTTGTCATGGACTTTGCATTTCTGCTGCATAATAATCCATTAACAAGAGTAGGGTGGAGGTGAACTACAAATTTTCGTTTAATAATCTCATGAAGAGATGTCTCGACCGAAGGTCTTTTGTTCTTATCCTGTTCGAGAATACTCAGGAACATGTCCTCTTTTACCTGTTCCTCCCTTACAGTGGGTTCCTCAGAATACTGGTTTCCCGAAATCATTCTGAGTTTATCCCGGTGCAATGCAACCAGTCCGTCTGAGGTAAGGTCCGCCAATGGCTTTCCGCTGGCCTTAACCCAGATTATGGTCTCATCCTTGAATGAAGTATTGCCTCCGCCTGCTATAACAAAATCCTTGTTATTTCCGTAGAAATTTGAAATTTCAATAAGTTCCTTAATTTCAGGCTTCATTTTATTTACTATTTAAGAAGTGCTCAATAACCATCTGTCCGAGATCGATAAGTTCCCTTTTCTGATCAATACTGTGTTTCCCGTCGGGCAGAACATAACCCTGTCTTCCGTCTGCCCTGAGATACTGGTGTGCAGCTATTACGCAGGCGCCTTCCCATGATATTTTCTTCAGTTTATCATCAAGGGGGGCGGAATTTTTTGCAGTTACCACCAACGGGATCATTTCTGGTGTATTATGTTCTGTTCCGAAAGTTATTACAAATCCTTTCCTGTTGAAAAAGTCAACAAAATCATTTAATATTTTCAGATCGTTCCTGCATGGTATCAGTTCAATGCATTCGACTCCGAGAGAGACAAGGGATTTGTAAAGCTTTTCGGGGTCGTTTTCAAATTCAGTGAATTTTCCCGATGCATCATCCAGTAGTACCGGATAGCAAGGTATTCCGCCAGCCTTGATAATAATTTTAATTATTTTCTTAAGTTCAAGAAATGATTTTTCATTTTCTTCAACAAAGGCAGGGCCTCCGCTTTTAAGCAGGTTAGATCGTATTTCATTTTCAAGGGAGGAGGTATTCTCGAAGACAGCCTTTGACTTTTTTCCTCCATACAGTTTCTCAAGAAAATCAATCTGCCTCTCCGGGGTGTCAAATTTCCTGACAGCCATTATCCTGAGCGCCTTCGCTATATGCCGTTCTCGCACGAGGTCATGGGCGAAATCCTTTTTAATGGTCTCATATGATAATTTCAGGTCTGGATCTTCCTTTCCAATCAGCTCATTAAGCTTGATTATCATTGCCTTTATCTGGTTCTGGCTCTCGCTGATTACATTATTCAGCTCCCTCTTCGTCAGCCAGCCAAGGGAGAAAGGATAATCGAGGCCTTTTCCGCAGAAGTATATTCTTCCAGGATTATTAGGATCATTTATCCTGATCCCCTTTTTCTGCTCCTCTTCGAGTAATCCAATGAATTCTATGTTGAAAAGGGGGAATATCCTGTTCTCAAGGCATCCCATGTGGAAGGCATCGTAACCGTCGGCAACGTAGAAATCATTAATTCCCAATACAGATATATTTTCCTCCTTTGCCATCCTGAAAATCGAGTCCATGTCGGAGAAAGCACTGAAAGAGTAGGGTGTGTGAATATGTCCGTTCACCTCGCGCCAGTCAGGTAATTTTTGGCCATTCATCTCTTTGTGAAGAACATTCAATGCAGGAAAACCGGAGAGGAAGTTTTTCATTGAAGCAGATATATGTATAGTTAGTTTTGAAGTATTAATTTTACCAGAGAAGCGCCTCTTCAGGCGCATCTGCCAATGATCCGCAAATCCAGTCAGCTTCTCCAAGCGACGATGCCGCAAAAGAGGTTGTAACTGCAAGACATCTGCTTCCCGCCGATTTTCCGGCCTTTATGCCGCTTACCGCGTCTTCAACAACAAGGCATTCCGAAGGCTTCAGTCCAAGGTTTTGGGCCGCTTTAATGTAAATATCCGGGAAAGGCTTCTTGTTTACAACATCTTCTCCTGTAACTATTGATTCAAAAAGATCAGGAGATAATTTTATTTCTCTAAGATTAATCTCCATCTTAACCTTGTCGGCACTTGTTGCAAGGGCCAGTTTTAAATTCTTCGATCTGCACCTGGAGATGAATTCATGAGCGCCCGGTAGTGGATTCAGATTGCCTTCTGCTATTTCTGCATATATTTTATAAACCCTGGCTTTAGCCTTAATTATATCGAGATCCAGTCCGTATTTTGCAGCAACACCTCCGATATACATATTTTCACCAGTCCCGACAAACGGGTGAAAGTCTTCCGGGGTAACCATAATGTCCAATTCGCTGAACATAATAATTGCCGCTCTTGAGATAAATGATTCGGAATCAACCAGTACCCCGTCCATATCGAATAGCACTCCTTTAATCATCCGAATAGTCGTTTGATCTCAAAAATTCTTGAGCGTGTGAGCGGGCTTTTTTTCCCGGTCAATTCTGCGATGAGGGTCATTTTAGCAGCATTTTCGAGTACTTCAATCCTGTCGAATGCCTGCAGGAGGCTCTCTCCAGTAGTTAGGACACCATGATTTTCAAGCAACAGTACACCTGAATTCAATGCGGCCTCAGAAACAAGTTTTGCAAGTTCCTCAGTTCCCATGAGGGCATAGGGCACCTTCACCGGTTCACCGAGAATGGCATAGGCTTCGGCAGTCAGGTCGGTTCTGATTTCAGCTTTCATGGCAGTAAATGACGAAGCGAATACCGGATGGGCATGGATAACCGCTTTCACATCTTTCATTTTCCTGTAGATTGAAAGATGCATTTCAGATTCCATGGAAGGCTTGAGATCAGGAGTGTGATTTTCGCCTAAAATGCTCATAATGCCGATTTCCTTCCATTTCATTCGGCCTTTGTCGGTGGAGGATGGGGTGAGGAGGATAATATCCTCAGAAATCCTGACACTTATATTTCCGCCGGAAGTGGTTGTAAGACCTTGTTTGTAAAGTCGCTTCATGAAGAAGGCGACTTCGCGGCGTTCGTTTTTATAATTTTTCCCCGGATTCATTCTGTATACTTACTTTACAAGATCAATAACCCCGTTGAGCACAAAGTGGGGTCTGTATGGAAAATTGTCGATATCAGAGACAGCCGTGATTCCGCTGAGCACCAGGAGTGTTTCAAGTTCCGATTCAAGGCCGCATCTTACATCAGTATCCATCCTGTCGCCAATCACAATGGCATTTTCCCTTTTAACACCAAGTTTTTTTAATGCGATACGCATCATCAGCGGATTCGGTTTGCCTACATAATATGCCTTCTTCCCTGTGGCAATTTCGATTGGAGCAATAAGCGCCTTCGTCGAGGGGGTTATTCCGTTTTCGACGGGTCCGCTTACATCGGGATTAGTACCGATGAGTTTTGCTCCTCTTATCACAAGATTGACTGCAAGTTCAACCTTCTCAAAATTATAACTATGGGTGTCTCCAACAACCACGTAATCGGGATTTACATTGTTCACGCTGTAACCAACGCTGTACATAGCATGTATAAGGCCTGCATCGCCGATAATATAAGCACTTCCGTTTGGCATCTGGCTCGAAAGGAAGCTTGCAGTGGCAAGGGCGCTTGTGTAAAAATGTTCTTCACCAACGTTGATACCAAGCCTTTTAAGCTTCTCGTGAAGCTCTTTGGGTGTTCTTTCCGGGGAATTGGTTAGAAAGAGATATTTTTTCCCTGAATCTTCAAGCCAGTTGAGGAAATCAATTACCCCCGGAAGGATTTTATTACCATGATAAATAACTCCGTCCATGTCGATAATAAATCCTTCTTTGTTTCTGATACTTTCAACTATGTTTTCCATATATCTTTTATTTTCGGCGCAAAGATACCAATGATTTATTTTATTCCTGTTAAACGATCATTAAATGGTTGTTACTTTTCTCTTCCATAAGCAAGGTTTAAAAGTACGGGAAAAATAATAAGCAGTGGAGGAAGAGCAACCAGAAAACCACCGATCACGGCGATTGCCAGGGGCTGGTGCATCTTAGCTCCATTGTACAATTCCTTAGTAAGGAGATTTTTGAATATCAGGCAGTCCATTTATTACAATATGTGGTTCTGAAATACCGTACGCTGTTGTATCACTTATGCCGCACAAATCATTAAGAAGCTCCAGAAATGTCTTGTTGAAAACAAGATCGGTCAGGGTTGAAAAAGAAGCAAGATACTGGCCGGTAATGATCTTGTTCAACTCAGTTGCCGATTTTCCGGATTCATTTAAAATCAGCTGTTTTTGAAGTCCCACAGACCTGTACTTATTATCAATTTCCCTTTTGTTCAGTATGTTCTGTGAGATACTCATTACAGCCATGTAGTTACCACCATCGGTACTGACGTCATCATAACCGAAGTCGATGTTACGCGACTGGCTATGAGCGATAAAACAAAAGGATAGCAGTAGCAGCGAAATAAAGTTCTTCTATGCATAATGGACTGTTATCTTTATTTTTCCAACGCAATTTATGCAAAATCAAAATTGAACCCGAATTTATTCTGAAGTGAATCCTGATCGCTTTTGTTTTTCTCAGACATCTTAAACGCCCTCCTTATTCAATCTGATTGCTTTTTTTACAGAAAAATCTGTTGAGGGGATATGTCCCCTGAGCGGAAGTATGCGTTCGTTTATTGCATCGAGGATCCATTCAGGCTGGGGGAAGAAAAACTCTTCCATTTCATAGGCCGGAGTTATCCAGTTGCGTGACCCCACAACTACGGGAGGAGCATCGAGGTAATCAAATGCAAGTTCAGTTATAGTCTGAGCCATTTCTTTCAGGAACGAGCCCCTTGATGAAGCGTCGCTTGCCAGGATTATCCTGCCGGTTTTTTTAACGGATTCAATTACCGGTTCATAATTAAATGGCACGAGTGACCTGGCGTCGATAACTTCGGCATTCAGACCATGTTTCTCAAGGAGAATATCAGCTGCTTTCAGAACAGGGTATAATGTTGCGCCTATTGAAAGAATTGTAAGGTCGTCACCTTTTCTTTTGATGTCAGGCTCACCGAAAGGTATTTCATAATATCCTTCAGGTACACCTCCTTTTTGGAACATCTCGCCGATATCGTAGATTCTCTGGCTTTCAAAGAAAATTACAGGGTCAGTTCCCTGGAGTGCGGAGTTCATAAGCCCCTTGGCATCATAGGGTGTTGCAGGGAAGACTACCTTAAGACCCGGTATATGAGCCGTTAGCGCTGACCAGTCCTGCGAATGCTGGGCACCGTATTTTGAGCCGACTGAAACCCTTATTACAACAGGCATCCTTATTATGTTTCCGCTCATAGCCTGCCATTTCGGGAGTTGGTTGAAGATCTCATCACCCGACCGCCCAATGAAGTCGCAGTACATTATTTCGGCAATGACTCTTCCGCCGCACATCCCGTAGCCGATAGCTGTTCCAACGATAGCTCCTTCTGAAATTGGTGAATTGAAAAGCCTGTGGTAGGGAAGAGCTTCGGTGAGGCCGCGGTAAACAGCAAAGGCACCGCCCCAGTCGCGGTTCTCTTCTCCCCATGCTGCAAGTGTCGGATCCTTATAGAAGCGATCGACCACTGCTTCGAAGATGCCGTCGCGGAACTGGTAAAGCTTTGCTTTCGAAAAAGGCTTCCCGTCTTTATCCTTAAAAAATCGCTCTTTATTTTTAAGCGATTTGACACGGGGATTTTCTTCCATGGGAAGCAGCACTTCTGGTTTTCTATCCTCCATTTTATCGACAGAACAGTTTGAAAACATCATATTCCCGATTATGTCCGGATCTTTATGAAGATCAATCCTTGGCGATATTTCATCATTTATACTGAGCTTCAGAATTCTTGAAAGAAGTTCCCTGGTGCCGGATCCTATTTCATCGAGCAGCCCTTTCCCGGCAATGCCGGCTTCGATGAGTGAATTTCCGTACGACAGAATCGAATCTTCCTTCTGCCAGGCCTCAATCTCCTCTTTTGACCTGTACGATGAGGCATCTGATGGCGAGTGTCCGCTGATTCTGTATGTTAGAGTGTCGAGAAGTACCGGACCCTTTTTCTCTGTCAGTATTTGTTTTTTCCGCCTGAAGGCATCAATCACTGCGAGGGGATTATAGCCATCGATCCGTTCGGAATGCATCGATTCGGGATTTACTCCTGCACCGACCCTGGCAAGAATATCATAACCCATAGTTTCCCCCATAGTCTGGCCACCCATGCCGTAAAGGTTATTCATGAAGTTGAATATTAGCGGCAATCCTCCCTTATACTCACCATCCCAGAGTGTTTTATACTGGTCCATTGTCGCAAAGGTGATTCCTTCCCACACAGGTCCGCAGCCCATTGAAGCATCGCCGATATTACAGACGACAATTCCCGGTTTCCTGTTTATTTTTTTATAGAGAGCTGCACCAACGGAGATGTCGCCTGAGCCGCCAACTATGGCATTGTTAGGATATATTCCGAATGGGGTGAAGAAGGCGTGCATTGATCCTCCCAGGCCTTTATTAAAACCGTTTTCACGGGCGAAAATTTCAGCAAGCGCTCCATAGAGAAGGAAATCCTTTGCCAGACCTTTTATGCCAGTTCCGGAATACTCCTTTTCAACAACCTTGAGTGCGTTTCCCCCAAAATAATTCTTCATTGTCGTATAAAGTGCCTCATCATCGAGACGGTGGATTGCAGATAGTCCTTTTGCGAGTATTTCGCCGTGGCTTCTGTGCGATCCGAAAATGTAATCCTCTACCTCAAGAGTATATGCCATACCTACTGCCGCTGCTTCCTGCCCGATTGAAAGGTGAGCCGGACCAGGATGATTATATGGTATGCCATTGTATTCATTCGTGGTCTTGATCAGGTTGAGCATGGTTTCAAATTCCCTGATCACAACCATATCGTGATATATCCTGATGAAATCCTCATTACTGAAAGATTTCTTCTCCTGTTCAATGGTTTTGTTATACTGATTGACCGGAATTTTGCCGAATTCTATGAATTTGGGTTCCCTTACAATTTTCGGATTTATGTTCTGACTTTTAGGCATATTTTAATTTTTTATCTTAATTCTTTTTTAACCACGGAGTTTCACGGATTTGATTTTCTTTATTTTTTTATTGTCGCCAACTCACTAAAGGGGACTTTAATCAATTTGCTGAGTATTGTTTCTGTCAATCCTTCAATTTAATCAAAGGCTAAAGTTCTCAATCTGGTTTTTAATTTCTTTCAGGAACAAAGTTGCAGGTCCGCCGTCGATGGCACGGTGGTCGTAGGTAAGCGACAGTCCGATATAAGGCACAAAGCCGAAAAAGTTATTGCCCAGGTTTGCAGGACGATGGATGATGGTGCAGACACCAAGTATTCCAACCTGCGGCAGGTTTATAACAGGAGTAAACATTTCAACGCCATAGGCTCCAAGATTAGAGACGGTGAATGTGGCCGCATCGCTTTGAAGAAGTTCAGGGCTTATGTTTCCTTTTTTGCAGGAATCAGCTGCCGATTTGAGGGCTTTTGAGAGGGCAGCAAGATGAAAGTCACCGGCATTTTTTATTGCCGGCACCATAAGCCCGCGGGGAGTATCTACGGCGAGTCCCAGATGGATCTTGCCGAATGTTCTTATCTGTTCCCCGAGAAAATGGCTGTTCGCTTCGGGGAATTTTTCAAGAGCCCTGATTACGCACCAGCAGATCATGTCGTTAAGAGTAATATCCTGCTGTTCCTTTTTCTCGGAGACAGCTTTTTTTATCTTTTCCCTTGTCTCGAGTAGTTTGCGTACATCTGCGCTCATATGGTGCGTGAGCTGTGCCGAGTTTTGAAGCGAGGCATGCATCGCTTTCGAGATGATTTTCCTTACATTGGAGAGTGGAGTATCAGAATAATCGGAACCTGAAGATACAACAGAAGGTTTAGAAAAGGCTTCAGATGATGGTGCTGCCTGCTGTATATATGGTTTTGCCGGGGTTGCAGATGTAATATCGGAGGCGATTATTCGTCCGTTGGGGCCTGAACCCTTTATTGACGAAATGTCGAGTCCCTTTTCTCTTGCCATAAGACGGGCCCGTGGGGAGATTCTGATGATTGTGCTGTGATCAGGCTTAGCAGAAGATGAATCTGATTCTGTGAAACCTGAATATGCCGGTGCTGCAGGTATCTGGTTAACCTGCTCCGGCGGTGAAATTGAAGAATTTCCGGGATTGAAGGAAGATACGTGTTCTCCCTGTCTGCCAACGACTGCTACGTTGGCAAGCACCGGGACTTCAGATCCTTCAGGAAAGAAGATATCAAGAAGTATTCCTCCTTCAGGCGATTCCAGGTCGAAGGCTGCCTTGTCGGTCTCATAGGAGAATAGCAATTCCCCGGCTGAAACTGATTCACCCTTCTGTTTGAACCATTTTGTGATTATGCAGGTCTCAACCGACTGTCCCTGTTTTGGCATTATTACTGCTGTTGCCATTTATTAATATTGTTTGGTTTTAAAATTGGATTCTTGTTTCTCGTTTCTCGTTTCTCGTTTCTCGTTTCTCGTTCAACGTACTTTAACTTGTAATAATATGTAAATGAAAAATATGTTTTAAAATAATAATATCATTTAAAATAAGGGTTTACAAAAATATGCAGTTTAACTTGTATTTACAAGTGAATTATATTATTTTTACATTTCAATTTATTTTATACGCATTTACAACGATTTAAGCTACTGCCATATGTCAACAGGCCGTATCATACCTCAATACCGTAAGCTTTACGAAGTATTGCGCAGGCATATCCAGGAAGGTGTTTACAGCGAAGGCGATTTGCTGCCTTCGGAGAATGAACTATGCCGGTTGTATGGCATGACTCGTCCGACAGTTCGTCAGGCATTGGGCACGCTTGCAAATGATGGCCTTATAATAAAGCATCAGGGTAAAGGGAGCATAGTACACAATTTGCCAAGTGAAATCGGAATCCTGTCTGTCTCGGGAACTACCTCAGCTTTGGGCGATCGGAACCTAAGGACCAGAATCGTCGTAAAACCGGTAATAATTCCCTGGCCTGATGATTTTATGTTTGTTCTTTCTGAACTAGAAAGAGAGTCGGGCTGCATCTATATGGAACGGCTCAGGTTGCTCGACAATGTACCCATTTTTTACGATATCAGTTATATAGCAAATATTAACCTTCCCAGGATAACATCAAGGAAATTCGAGGACAAGTCGCTTTTCGGGATACTGAGAGATCACTATAAGGTTGAGATAAAAGGAGGGGAGCAGAGGATAAAGGCAATTCCGGCATCTTTGAAGACGGGAGGTTTACTCAACTTAAAAAGGAGCCAGCCGCTGCTTCACCTTGAAAGGAAGATGGAAACAAATGTTGCAGGGCTTTTCCTCTACTCATCAATCTATTGCAATACGGGTAAATATTCCATTTTCGGACGTTTCTGAAGCTGATCCCGGAGCTTTAATACTTATGTGAAATCATCGCGTTATCTACACCTGCGTTAAATACTTCCTCAATATCAATATTATATCTATTTACAGGGAAATTGTCTGGTTCGAGTACATTGTTCTTACAAAGAATGATGGCTCTCTCGGTCAGGTTCCTTAATTCCCTTACATTTCCGGGGAAATCGTATTTCAGTAGTATCCTGAAGACCTCATCGGAGATGCTGATGCCTGGTTTATTTAGCTTCACTGAATAGTAATTAGCAAAATGCATTAACAGGGGCTTTATGTCTTCGGGCCTTTCGCGAAGCGCAGGTATATGTATTTGAATTGTATTAAGCCTGTGCAGCAAATCGAGCCGGAATTCCTTCTTCCCAGCCTTTTGTTCCAGATCCTGGTTAGTGCCGGCAATAATACGGAAGTCAGTTTGGATGCGTGTAGTATCGCCTACTCTTGTTATTGCTTTTTCTTCAATGGCCCGCAAAAAATTAGCCTGTAGTTTGCACGGAATATCTGCAATTTTATCAAGGAAGAGTGTGCCTTTGTTGCTTAATTCTAAAAAACCCATCTTATCGGAAATAGCGCCAGAGAATGCCCCTTTCTTATGTCCAAAGAATTCACTTTCGAGTAAGGTCTCAGTTATGGCACTGCAATTGACAGAGCACATAATATTATCCTTTTTGGAACTTGAGTAATGGATGATCCTGGCTATATTTTCCTTCTCTGTACCGCTTTCCCCGGTAATCAGAACATTTACACCGGTGTTTTCGGCAGCAGAAATTGCTTGCTCGAAAACCCTCTGGCTTTGGGTACTTACACCGATAAAATGGCGATCTATTTTTTCTTCAAGCGATTTTGAGATCAATGAGTTTCTTTCTTCCATGTTTTTCAGTTTCCGGTGCATCTGAATGTATTTCCGGGTTCGTTCAATTGAAACCTGGATATCGATAAACCGGAATGGTTTCCGCAAATAATCGAACGCACCGAGCCGCATTGCCTTAATTACGGTTTCCATGTCTCCATGAGCAGAGATAATTATCACTTCCATCATTGGAAACTGAAGCTTTGCATCTTTAAGGATGTCAAGTCCGTCTACCCCAGGCAAGCGTACATCAAGGATTAACAGGTCAATTACATGACTGTTAAGAATTATTTTTCCTTCAGAGGCAGTATTTGCTTCAAAGGCTTCAAATTCGGTATCTTTAAAAAATTCGCTTAATTCTTCGGTGAATTGCTTCTCATCGTCGAGGATAAGTATCTTTATTTTATCCTTGAGTTCCTTCATGATTTAATCTTTTGGTAAATTAAATTCAATTTGACTTTAGTTCCCGTACCCTCTTCACTGCTTATCTCTATTGTGCCGCCCATCTCCTTAATGAACTGATAGCAAATTGATAAACCCAGGCCTGTGCCTTTTCCTGCCTCCTTGGTAGTGAAGAAGGGAAGCATTACGCTGGCAATATTATCTTTGCTGATTCCAATCCCGCTATCAGCAATTTCAACAATCACGGAATTGTTTTCGACATAGGTGCTGGTACTTATATTCTGATCAAATTCTTCATCCTGACGGTTTTTCTTTTCAATTACCGCATCCTTTGCGTTTATAAGGAGGTTCAGTATTACCTGCTCAAACTGATAGGTATTGCCGGAAAATAAAGGAATGCTTCTGTCAAGATTTAAAATCATATTAATGCCAAGGTATTTAAATTGCTCAGATATCATCGACAAAGCATTTTCTATTGCAGAATTTATATCGAACGAACTTGAAATGTAACCGTTATTGTTACGTGAGAAAGTTCTGACATGATCTATTATGTTCCTTATTCTGGTGATATTTTCAAAAATCTTGTCGGATTTATTTTTCAGGAACCCGGATTCGATAATGTCAGTCCTGGCTGATTCAAACAGTATCTTATCCATAACCATCGATATAATATTCAAGGGCTGGTTGATTTCATGCGCAATTCCTGAAGCCATTTCACCCAGACTTGCCATCCTTGAGGCGTGGATCTGGGCTGCTTCTATTTTAGTACGTTGTGAGATATCGCGAATGATAAACATAAATGATAGCGGCGACTTGTCGGATCCCTGAATCAGAGTTACGCTTGCCTCAGAAGGAAAAACAGTAAGGTTCTTCTTTCGTATCTTCAGCCCTATATTCTGAACCAGGCCCTCAGTCATGGTCTTTTCAAAGATGTCTTTAAGTGTGGCATTCTCATCATCAGGAACGAAGACGCTTATCTCCTTTCCAATCATGTCTTCCTTACCTTCAGCTCCAAATAATTCCAGTGCTATTTCTGAGGCTTCAGTTATGATACCAGTAAGACCCATCAGTAATATTCCATCAGGTGATGCGTTTAACATGGTCCGGTATTTTTCCTCGCTTATAGTAAGGGTTTGCTCCGCCAGTTTCCGTTCGGAAATATCAACAAGGTTAATCTGGCACAGTTTGCTTTCAATAATTACAGTACCCTCAGCATGAACATATCTTTGCCCGTTTACCTCAGTTTCAATCATCAGCTCACAAGCCTTTTTAACATCATTTTTGAAAATGCTAAGAAAGAAATCGCAAAAAGCAGGAAGTGAGTTTTTTGAAATATAGGTTTCAAAATGACTTCCTATTAGTTCAGACCGGTTCCTGCCCAGCATACGAGCTGCACTGTAATTAAGTTCAAGTATTGTATTGTCATTCGATAATGTGAAATAGCATGAGGGCGCAGAATCATATAATTCGGAATATTTTCTGGATGCCTCTTCGGCAATGTCTTTAGCCCGGGAGAGCTGTAAATTCTGAATTTCAAGCTTACACTGCTGATCAAGTACAACGTCCTCCATTTCCTTGCGCAGGGTAACGTCTTTTGCAAACCCAATGAACAGTGCATCTCCAATTCTGACTGAATTTAATGACATCCAGCGTCTTTCCTTTTTTTTATTAAGGAAGAGAAAATCTGTATGTAATTTTCCTGAATTGACAAGTTCATTGAAACTTCTTAGTCCCTCAGCAAGAAATTCTTCAGGCATCAGGTCGGTAATTGACATTTTCTGGAGTTCTTCTTTAGAATAGCCGGTAATTCTGCTGGCTGCATTATTGACCTCAAGGTATTGTCCCTCATTGTTAACTACAAAGACACCATCGGGAGCATTGTCAATGTAACTGCGGTATTTTTCCTTGCTCTCCTTCAGCGCCAGATTAACTCTTGTCAGTTCATTTGTATAATTCTTTAGAATGACAGCTTCCTTTTGAATTGTAAGTCGCTGATTATGAAGTTCAAGGAATACATTTATCTTTGAAATTAAAATATGCGGTTCCGCTGGTTTTAGCAAATAGTCGACAGCTCCTGTATTGTATCCTTTAAGAATTTCATTATCATTTATAAAAGTGGCTGTAAGGAATATTACAGGCACCCTGTCGACTGCCCTTTCTTCATTCAGTCTGGCTGCCAATTCATAACCGTTCATAATGGGCATTTGAACGTCGATGATGGCAAGGGCCAGATCAATCCCTTTTGTTTTCTCAAGTGCTTCTTCGCCTGAATAGGCATTTATGATATTTACAGGAATTTTCCTGATAATTAATTTTAGCAGCAGGATGCTTCCCTTGTCATCGTCAACAATAAGCAGATTAGGAATTTGATTCATTTATTGTAGATTTCTTTGTGATAAGTTTGCTGCGTGAAAGCAAGTATTTTACAATCAATTATCGAATAGGGCAAATATAGGCAAAGGATTTTCAGCAGAATGAATCATTTTGACCAGTGCGGGTTGAATATCTGTCAGATAATTCTGATTTTCGTGTAGGAATTGGACTACAACACGACTGAAGGGGCGGCGTGGGAGCAAAACCCGGATAAAAGTTGCAATAAATTAAAGGAAAGGTGACTGTTGTGTTATTTTTTCATATACTTGTGATTAAGAACAATCTATGGATTAAAACAATCAATACTAACTCGTTAATTATTAAAAAACCTATGAAAGAAGAAAAAAATGTAATGTCGAGAAGACGGTTTCTTGGCTCTGCAGCCCTGGGAATGGCTGGAGTAGTTGTGCTTCCACGTCTTGCAACCTCATGTAAAAGCGCAGCTGTAAATGCGGATATCAGGCTTGGATTCATTGGAATGGGACAGCAATCGATGTTCCTGCTCAGCGGTTTCCTTCAGATTCCGGGCGTTCAGGTATTGGCCGGATGCGATGTCTATGGAGTAAAAAGACAACGTTTTGAGAAGAGGGTTACTGAATTCTATTCGAAAGCAGGAAAACAGGTAAAGGTTGATACCTATGAAAAATTCGAAGATCTTCTTGCCCGTACCGATATCGATGCTGTAGTTATTGCAGTTCCCGACCATTCGCATGCAAGGATAGCCATTGCAGCTTGTAAGGCAGGAAAGGATGTTTATCTTGAGAAGCCAATGACTTTTACAATCAGGGAAGGACAGGAACTTAAAAAAGTTGTTCGTGATACGAACCGTATCCTTGGGATTGGAAGTCAGCAGCGTTCTGATCCGGGCTTTCAGCAGGCGGTAAATCTTGTTCAGACAGGTGCACTTGGAAAAATTTCTAAGGTATTTGCTTATGTTGGAGCTCCTCCAAAACCTTACGATCTACCTGAGGAGGCAGTTCCTTCCGATCTTAACTGGGACCTCTGGCTGGGTTCATTACCAGCTCCGATACATTATAACCATGAACTGGATCCTCCTATAACTATTGAACCCGAACAGAACGAAACCATCTGGGGTGCATGGCGCTGGTACAAGGAGATGGGCGGCGGATTTACGACCGATTGGGGAGCTCATATGTTCGATATTGCACAGTGGGGACTGGGAATGGACCGTAACGGGCCGGTTGAAATATCACCTATAGGCGATGGCACAGAGTTTATGTCATTTAAATATGCCAGTGGTACAGTGATGACATCGGAACCTTTCGATGAGGAAAAGACAAAAGGAGTTAAGTTCATTGGCGAAAACGGATGGATTGAGGTTTCCAGGGGCAGTTTCAAGACTTCTGATCCCAAGTTCATGCCTGCAACGACGGAGAAGACCGAAGGACCATATGAGACTAAGATACCTCACCAGGTAAATTTTATCGAATCGGTTAAGTCGAGGAAAGACCCTGTAGTTCCTGTTGAGATAGGACACAGCAGTTGTACTGTATGCAACCTTGGTAATATTGCCTGTGAACTGAAAAGAACAATCAAATGGGATCCGGCTACTGAAACATTTGTTGATGACAGCGATGGTGCAGCAACAAAGCTAATGCATTATGAATACCGCGCGGGATACAAACTCGTCTAGCTTAAGGATTATTGTTGTTTGTTTCTGAAAATAGAAAGCATCAGGCGAAGCAGCAGCTTCGCCTGATTTTATATAAAAAAGGCCGCAACAAAAAATTGCGGCCCCTAGGTATGGATTTTGTAAGATTATTCTACTTTTCTTACCTTGATTGCTACCGGTCCTTTTTCTCTCTGCTCAATCTCAAATTCAACTGCCTGACCCGCCTCAAGCTCGGTGTGGGAAACCTCTAAACCAGATCGGTGGATAAAGACATCCTTGTCATCTTCTGACTGAAGGAATCCATAACCTTTTACCCTGTCATACCACTTAACAGTCCCTTTCATAGTTTTAAGTTTTTTAAAACCTACCTGTAGTTATCTCTTCTGTTTCCACCACCGCCGCTGCTACCACCACCTCTGCGGTCGTCACCACCTCTGAAATTACTTTTTCTGTCTGTTCTCTCGATTGATTCATTAACAATAATGTTTCTCCCGCTGACCTCAGCTCCGTTTAATTCCTCGATAGCTTTTTTAGCTTCAGCATCATTCGGCATTTCAACAAAACCAAATCCTTTGCTCTTACCTGAGTACTTGTCGATAATCACTTTTGCAGATGTTACTTCACCATACTCTTCAAAGATCTCTTTTAATTCTGCTTCATTCATTTTAAAATGAAGACTTCCTACGTAAATGTTCATAATTCAATAATTAAAATATTTATAAAACAGTTCAAAGGTCACATTTATTTTTGACATGTGAAAATAAATAGCCATAATATATTGCTGTATAAATGCTTTTTAGCCGGTTTTTATGCCGGACAACACAATGAATTGTATAAAACGATAAGTTTATTTATTGAGCTTCTGATTCTGACGGACGAACAGGCTGTTCTGGTACATCACAATTTTTTATTCCGGATATAAATATGTTTAATATTTGCCTGTCCGGACTCCCGTTCATCAATCTCAAATTCGAGGGACTTTATAAGCGGAGTGAGCTTAGGAAATCCGAAGTTACGCGGGTCAAAATCAGGCTGTTTCTTCAGAATAAGGTTGCCGACATCACCGAGATATGCCCAGCCATTCTCATCAGCCAGATCAGTGATTGAAGTAGAGATAAGTCTCTTGACTTTCCGTGTTGCCGCAAGAGGTCCATTATCTTCTTTGGTCTCTTCCTTAATTTTCTTTTTAATGACTGTTTTGCCTTTCTTCTTTGCTTCCTGTGAAGTTTCAGAGGGTGTATTGTCGGAAGCTATGATTTCAAGGTAAATGAATTTATCGCAGGCAACAATAAACGGGGGAGGGGTTTTCTTTTCCCCAATGCCGATTACTTTCATTCCCGCTTCCCTTAGCCTGGTGGCAAGTCGTGTGAAATCACTGTCGGACGACACGATACAAAATCCGTCAACCTTTCCGGAATAAAGTATGTCCATCGCATCGATTATCAAAGCAGAATCGGATGAGTTTTTTCCTCTCGTGTAGCTGTATTGCTGTATAGGGGTAATAGCATTCTCGAGAAGAACGGATTTCCATCCGGAAACTGTAGGCTTCGTCCAGTCGCCATAAATCCTCTTGAATGTAGGAGTACCGTATTTGGCGATTTCCTCGATCATCCCTTTAACATTGCTGTAAGGAACGTTGTCAGCGTCTATAAGAACTGCCAGTCTTAAATCGTTTAATGTCTGCATAAGCATATGCCTGGGGTATTAGTCCGCAAGTTATGATTTTTTCGCGGTTATTTCGGTTATTTCAAGCATCAGAACGGTTGTCCTGTCAGTTGTTTTTTCATCAAACGAATGGTCTGTCCGGCCTGAATAGTGTTTCATGATACAGTTTAGCCCTTCAGTTTTAGCAGCTTTATCGGTTATTATTGAGATGTTCCCGTAACCGACAACGCTTTTGTATTTCATTCCCCAGTCGCACCCATTTTCTCCTGAATAAAGCTCATGATCGATATCAAGTTCGAAACAGACATGGTTGTTTTTCTTTATCATCTCTATCTTTCTGCCTTCACCGGCACAGTGGAACCAGAACCGGGGATTTTCACCACCCTGATATCCGAAATTCATGGTTACTAAATATGGTACATCTCCGCTGGCCAGAGCAATCCTGCAAACATCAGCTTTAGCAATTATTTCTTCCGTCAGGATGATATCGGTAATTTCCTTTTCTTTTCTTCTCATTGGGGTTTTGTTTCAAAATAATATCCACTAAAAATAAAGATTTTTGTTAACTTTGCTTATAACCTTAATTCTATTTTGACAGAATGGTTTAAGCTTGATATTTCTCCTTTTTTGCACGGGCTTAATAGGGTGAAAGGAGAAAATCTGCCTGTTGCCTTTGGGAATTAGAACAGGTAAATTTTTCGAATTTGTCGAAGTAGAATTTCCGGGTTTGTAAACTTTATAAAACCAGACAGATATGGGAAAAGGCGACAAAAAATCAAAGCGAGGGAAAATAGTTATCGGCTCTTTTGGAATCAGGCGCCCGCGAAAAAAATCTTATACTCCGGTAAAAGTTGATAACGCACAAGTTGAAGCGAAAGCCGTTCAAGAGAAATCAGCAGTTAGTGAGGTTAAGGATTCAGATGAAAATGCTGTAATTAAACAATCGAAACCTGTAAAGGAAAAGAAAGAACCAAAGGCTGAAAAATCCGAAAAGGTTGCCAAACCCAAAAAAGAACAGAAGGATTGAAATAAATAATGGAAATTCTTTTCGAAGGTATTTCTTTACGGCCATGGCATATTGGCGACGCGGCCCGGTTGGCTTCAATTGCTGATGATAAGGACATCTCCTGTAATCTGCGCGATGGCTTGCCATTTCCGTACTCCTTACAGGATGCGGTCAGGTGGTTAAACCTGATCCTGCCTATGAATTTCCCCCCTCGTTATTTTGCCTTGATTTTCAATGAAGAGATAGTTGGCAGCATCAGTATTGAACTCAAAAGTGATATTTACAGGAAAAATGCCGAAATTGGGTACTTTCTGGTACCAGAGCACTGGGGAAAGGGTATTATGACCACGGCAATAAAGGCTGTATCATCATATGCCTTCAGGGAATTTGATATCATCAGGATCTATGCCGAAACATTTTGCGATAACATCGGCTCCGGAA
The DNA here is from genome assembly GCA_903844815.1 of uncultured Bacteroidota bacterium. Taxonomy (GTDB): domain Bacteria; phylum Bacteroidota; class Bacteroidia; order Bacteroidales; family VadinHA17; genus LD21. Next base: position 34,792 of record CAIMVD010000088.1, read on the forward strand.
GAGCTCTCACCAAAGCAGGTTATTCTCATGAAGCAACCCTGAGAAGAAGCATTATCAAAAACGGAGTTATCAGGGACGCTTGTATCTACTCATTGCTTAGAGAGGATTTAAAACATTATGTTCCAATTGACTAAATCTCTTCTCTCTGCGTCTCTAAGTCTCTGCGTCTCTAACTCTCTGCGTCTCTAAGTCTCTAAGTCCCTAAGTCCCTAAGTCCCTAAGTCCCTAAGTCTCTGCGTCTCTAAGTCTCTGCGTCTCTAACTCTCTGCGTCTCTAAGTCTCTAAGTCCCTAAGTCCCTAAGTCCCTAAGTCTTTCCTCACTATCTCCTTACAATAAGCTTATTATATTCCGAGGGGTCAATAACAGCATTGATGATCACGGGTTCATTCAATGACAGGGCTTCCTTAACTGCGTTTCGCATCGTTTCGTGCGAATCGGCCCTGATAACCCTTATGCCCAGGAAGGTTCCGCTACCGAAAAGATCGCCTTCATAAAGGGTTGTTCCATATGAGTCTAGATCTTTCCACGACTGTTTCACCTTAATCAGGTTAAGCTCCCTGTCGGAATAAACAATTATTTTTACAGGAAGGTTATACCTTTGGGCAGTAATAATTTCACCTGCCATCATCAAAAAACCTCCGTCACCGGTAATGCAGGCTACTGTGGCTGATCTGTTGTTTAACTGAGCCGCCAGCGCAGCCGGGATGCCAAAACCCATTCCCGACCATCCGTTTGTCATAAGGAATTTTCCATTTTTCCCGATCGACCAGAACTGACCGGCAAGATGAAGGTGGGAGCCTACGTCGGCTGTAAGGATTACATCTTCAGGTAGTTCGTCGTTCAGAATCTTCATGGCGGCACCAGGACCGAAGCGTTCTGCAAAGCTGCATATGACCTCTGTCATTTCACTTCTGATACTTTTGATTTCTTTGCTTTTATCGGAAAGTAAGAAAGAATCAAGGTTCTCAAGCTGTTTAAACCATTCTTCCGGTAAACCAGTAAACCTTTCAACTGTACCCATACTGGGAAGTCCCTCATCTGATACATCGAAATGAACAAGTGCTGTATCGGGCATCCAGGATTCATAATTAAACTCGACAGGGTCGTAGCCTAGTCCGATTACGAGATCGGCATTCTTGGTTATTATCTCAAGCGAGTTGCTGAGTGAATGGAACAAGACCCCGGCAAAGCATGGGTGGTCATCAGGAATAACATCCTTTGCCATTGGAGTTACAACAACCGGAACCGGACACCTTTCGAGAAATTCAAGCAGTTTATCCCTGATTCCTAACCTTGAGGCAGTAAGCCCGGCTGCTATTACGGGCCGTCGGGAGTTACTTAATAGAGCCTGGATTTTATTAAGATCATTGAGGGAAGTCTTTACTTCAACAGGAATCTTTATGGCATTTTGCAGATGGATTTCCGAATCATAGATATTTGTGGGAAGACCGATATGAACCGGTCCCGGATATTCTTCACTACAGATTTGAAATGCCAGCTCCATGATTTCCTGTGCATTGCCTCCATTCATCCTGAATGTAGCTTTCGTAACCGGTTTGAAGAGCTCCTGGTGGCTGATATTCATCTGTGTAATCCGGTTAACCATTGCATCCGCTGTTTCGCTTGTGAATACTATTACAGCCGATCTGTCGAGCAATGCTTCCCCGATGCCAGTTGAAATATTAGTAGCGCCAGGACCCATTGTGGAATGACATACTCCAGGGATGCCGGTAAGCCTGGCCGTAACATCTGCCATTATTCCGGCTGAAGCCTCATTTGAAACAAGAATAAATTGAATACCTGCAGTTTTGAAGGCCTCCATATATGGAATCGATGGACCTCCGGGTATGCCGAAGACATATCTTATTCCCTTCTTAAAAAGATGATTCGCAATATATTCTGCTACAGTCATTAGTACAAGATTGGTTCGTAAACAAATCTATTAATTATTATCAAGGATTCACAGATTCACTGGCTGTTTTCGAAGAGGCTTTTACTGCCGGATGTTTTTACATAACTTCTTCCACGATCAGTTAGAATGATTTTTTTTCTGATATTTGCCGGCATCACTTTAAATGGTTAATATAACAACCCTGAACCTGAACAGGATAAATTAAACCCCTTGAGATGAAGAAAAGAATTATTGCCTTATGTTTTTATGTACTCTTCTGGGTTGGATTTTTTATTGCGGCCAGGTTGTTTTTTATTCTGATTCAGTATCATGACGCCTTTAAAAACAGTGCAGGAGAGCTCTTTAGTACCTTTATTCATGGCTTGGCTCTCGATATTTCAACTGCAGGTTATTATCTTCTGTTACCAGTACTTTTTGCCATCCCCGGGCTTTTTTTTAAAGGGAACTGGTACAGGCTCAGCCTCAGGTGGTATACTTATCTCCTGATTGTTTTTTCATCGGTCATAGTTGTGGCAGATGCCAATCTCTACTCATACTGGGGATTCCGGATGGACTATACTCCGATGATTTATCTCAGGACTCCCGGAGAGGCTATGGCTTCAGTAAGCACATTAAAAGCCATTCTGTTCTTTTTTACGATATTATTGTACTCTTCGTTGTATATTTTTGTGTACAGGAAGTTCATTGACAGGAAATTCAATAATTTGGGAGTAGTCCGGAATTTACTTCCTGTTTCTGCATTTTTCCTTCTTTTATTTGGTTCGCTTATCATACCTATACGTGGAGGTTTCGGTGTAGCTCCCATTAATGCAGGTTCGGTGTACTTCAGTAAGAAAATGTTCCTTAATCATACTGCCATAAACGCAGTATGGAATGTCGGAACTTCAGCAATTACACAGAAGCCTGTAAAAAATCCCTATAATTTTGGTGATCAGTCTACTGCCAGGGTTTTGGTTGACAGTCTTACTGTTAAGAAAGGGATTCCTCAGAAAGTGATTAACAGGGAGAAACCAAATGTTCTTCTGATCGTTCTGGAGAGTTTCAGCGGGTTCCTTGTTGGTCCTGACGGCGGGGATTCTCTTGTCACTCCAAACCTTAACAGGTATGCAAGGGAGGGAATTCTGTTTTCAAATTTTTATGCATCCGGTACCCGTACCGATAAGGCTATGCCTGCCATTCTGAATGGTTATCCAGCACAACCTGCACAGTCCATAATAAAGGAACCAAAGAAAACCCAGTCGTTGGAAAGCCTTATTAAGATATTTAATGCGCAAGGGTATAAAAGTGCTTTCTGGTACGGTGGGGAGATTAACTTCGCAAATTTCAACTCCTTTGTAATCGGGTCAGGTTTTGATCAAATAGTTACACAGGATAATTTCAATCCCGGAGATTTCAATTCCAAATGGGGAGTCCACGACCATATCATGTTTAAAACGTTCAGGGACTCAATGACAGTTGTCAGGGAACCGTTTTTTAATGTTGTGCTAACGCTTTCAAGCCATGAACCGTTTGATGTTCCAATGGAACCTGTTTTCATCGGAAGTGACAACATGACCAGGTATAAAAACTCGGTTTATTATGCCGATAAGGCTCTGGGGGGCTTTCTTGATTGGGCCAGGACTACCGGTTGGTGGAAAAACACTCTCGTTATTATGGTTGCCGATCACTGCTGCAGGATATCTACGGAAATCCCCGCGGGGTCGAAGGATATTTTCAAGATACCAATGGTCTGGACTGGCGGTGCCTTGAATACTTCAGGGCTGAGGATTGAGAAGAGGGGAGGTCAGGTTGACATTGCCAATACTCTGATGAATCAGGTTGGATTTGAAGGCAATTTCCCTTTCGGAAAAGATCTTCTTTCAAGCAGATCAAAATCATTTGCATTTTATACTTACAATGAGGGATTCGGATTCATAACCGACAGTTCATCGGTCGAGTATGACCATAAGGTAAAAAAGGTCATAGTAGCTGAAGGAAAAGATCCGGCATCTGCTGAAGCAAACGGGAAAGCTTATCTTCAAGTGTTGTTTGACGATTATTTGAAAAGATAATCTTTTGAATCAGTGATGGCACGAATTTTGCTTTTAGAGGGACGGATCCTAACCTGCCTTTCACTATGAAATTCTCAAGAAAACTGGTACTGATATTGCTCTTCTCAGTATTTTGGATTACGGCTAATTCCCAGAGATTTAAAGCCGGTTTCTACAGCGGTATAAATTTTTCAGATATTCATGGGCAGGAATATGGAGGAAAATGGAGCTCTATTTCGGGACCATCGGCAGGACTTAGCTTTAAGTACAATTTCTTAAAGCCATTTACCCTTGTTACGGGTGTTGGCTACTCCGGTATTAATTACAAATATACACCCTACTCTTATCCTTATTTTTCGTATCCTTCCTTACTGGAGCCTTATTATAATTCAATAATTGCACCGAAGGGACCGTATGGTACGGTTACAAATTTGGGGTTTACAAGGATACCTCTGCTGCTTGAAATAAATGTCCCTTCCAATCTCAATTTTCACCTTGGAGCCGGAGTTATTTTCTCGTTTCTGAACGGGGGGAATTCATCGCATAACTATATGTATTCTTATTACGCAGGCAAAATTAAAAAGAAGGATTTCGGGTACCTCTTCTCTGCCGGATGGGATTATCCCATTACCGAAAAGCTTGATGCAGGAGTGGATATAAACTATTATACAGGGAGGAAAATTTTTTATGAAAATAGCAAATCCCGGCATGGGTATTCAGAGATTACATTCGGACTTAGCTATAAATTCAAAGAGAAGGAGCGAAGCAATGGAAACGCCAGCAGTGGTAGAGATTCAACTTCTGCACCTGCATTTTTAACCTATTTTGCAGGACCTTCCTACTCCTGGATTAAAGATACCAAAGGAAATGGCGGCTATCTTCCCCTGCTCGCCTTCAATATTGGTTTCAACCTTACCATTCCATTTAGAGGGGGGCTCTCTTTTACAACCGGGGCAAAGTTTGAAAGGACAGGTTATGGCATTAAGGATTCGAGTAACCTTTTTTACTTCATTACCGGCGATTCCAAAAGAACATATTACGATGATACACGTGTAAGCACCGACAGACTTGTTATCCCTTTTCTCCTGGATATCCCTTTTGGGAAGTCACAACGAATTTATATTAGTACCGGTCCGCTTCTTGCCTTCAAGTTGAATGGAAGAAATACAGGTACAGCCATTACTGAAGGACGCTGGGATTCGAATTATTCGGTTCGGAAAATAACAGTGTTTGATGACATGGAAAATGTTCTGAATGACTTCGATACAGGGTGGATAATAGGTGGAAGCGCTCTCTTCCCCCTTAATTCAGGGTACTCCATAAAACTATCACTTAACTATTCTTCAGGCTTCAGGGATTTCTATGAAAAATCATCTCTGTCTGACATAGCCTATCCCGACGGGGCAGGTTTGGGATTGAGAAACAGGACCATTTCACTGAGCTTCGGAATTGTTGTTCCATCTTCAAAAAAAGGGGAGGGTAAGAAATGAAAAATTATCTGTTGATAATATCATCAATGCTGGTGCTTCTTGCATCATGCGACAGGTATTTTGATCCGGGGTATGAATACCTTGAAAACGATCAGTTTCATTTTAGCCAGCCGGCAAGCACTGTATTCTTTGCAGGAGAGGCTGTAAGCGACAGTATTCTTTTTAACGCCAGAAGTTATATCAACGGTAGGATAAAGGAGTTTACAGTTGAGTTTGATGTTATTTCCGGAGGTGGTTCTGTTACAAAAGCATCTGCAGTAACCGATCCCTCCGGAAACGTCTATACAGGATGGAAACTTGGCTATACGTCGTTTCAGCAAAGGCTTCGTGCAAGTGTGTTTGATCAGAATGGCTATTATTTGTCATCGTCATATCTAACTGCCTATGGTTTCAGAAACAATGCCTGGGATACATGCAGCTTTACACCCGACGGATCAATTGAAAGTATGGTTTCCGACAGGGCTGCAGGAGTGACATTTATGATCTCAGGCGGTAAAGTTTACAAACAGGGTGTCAACTACTTTTCATGGGAAAAAGTAATGGCTCTGTCATCCTATTCGGCATTCGCTATTGACATGGACGGAAACAATGTGATTTTTCTAACAACATGGCAGGGTGAAGTACTTAAAAGTACTGATCATGGAGCAACCTGGAATATGTGTACCAGGCCCTATCCTGAAGACCCTTATTATGTTTACACCACAATCTCTAATGATAATTCAATCTGGGCTTTCAAGTGGAACTACCCTACAAAGATCTCCTCCGACGGCGGTATTACATGGAGGGATGCCGGCGGACCAATTTCAGCCGGGGGTGTCGGCGATGCATACAGGATGGCCGATGGCTCAATAATCTTCCATGGGGGCAACTGCTGCAGCCTTTTCCGGTCAACTGACAATGGAGCCAGCTGGTATCATATAATTACTCCCGGCTACTCAACTAAAGTATACGCGGATGGATTAAATACAATTTATGTAGTCACTCAGGAGATTGGAATTGCATTTTATAAGTCTGAGGATTTTGGAGCGACCTTTAAAAAGATCCACTCAGTATATCCAAACTGGGGAACCACCCGAAAACATAAGATGTTCCAGTTAATTAACGGTTCATATTGGATCCTTGTACCTGGTTATGGCATCGTTAAATCGAAAGACCTTGTCAGTTTTGAAGATTATTGGGTTAATAATAACCTGACCGATCTCTTTATTGACCATAACGGAGTGATTATTGCCAGGGATTGGGATAATAAGACAGTATATTACAGAAAAAACTCCGCTACGAAATAGCGGAGTTTGTATTCTTTATCTTGGTTTTCTGTCTCTTTTACCAGCAGTGCTGTTTCCGGAACTCTCCCTTTTTTTCCCGGGAGCCTTATCCTTCCACTTTTTTTCCGGTTTCCATTCATCCCTTTTTTTCTCGGGTCTTCTGTCGGACCATTTTGCAGGCCTGTTCGTCGGGTAATCCCCTGCAGGTCTGTCGGTTTTTTCCTGGGCTACTTCCACGGCGACCCTTCTGTCCATGAAGGTTGCATTGTTAAGAGCGCCAATCAGGTAGTCAGCAAAGCTCGATTCTACTTCGAAAAATGAGAAAGTTTTCAGAAGGTCGATCTTTCCGAGTGGAACTTTTTTGCCTCTTGTATTTGAGTTGACAAGTTCAATAAGTTGTTCGGGGTAAAAGCCATCTGTCTTTCCCAAATTGATAAAGAGCCTTGTATAGTTTCCGCTATATTGTTCACGTGGACCTCTTCTCTCTGACCGTTCAAAACCTCCCTCACGATCTCGTTCATTAACGGGAGAAATAATATCTTCACCGTGGCGGTAGTCATCAAGGAACCTGTCAAATTCAAGGGAAACAACTCTTTTCAGTAGTTCTTCCCTGTCGAGAGCCCCAAGTTTTTCCTTAATTTCAGGGAGGAATTTTTCAATTTCCTGATGCCCCGTAACGACATTTTCCAGTTTCTTTACCCAATGGAAAAGCTGCTTCCCGCAAATCTCGCTACCAGTTGGTATCTGAAGGATTTTGAACTTTTTCTTTACAATTTTTTCGATTTGCTGAAGCGCATGTTTTTCCCTGAGGTGAACAAGCGATAATGAAGTTCCTGTTTTTCCGGCCCTGCCTGTTCTTCCGCTGCGATGAGTATATACCTCAGTATCATCGGGTAGGCTGTAATTGATTACGTGGGTCAGGTCGTCAACATCAAGCCCCCTTGCTGCCACATCAGTCGCGACCAGAAGCTGGAGATTTCTTATCCTGAATTTCTGCATAACTGCATCGCGCTGGGCCTGCGACAGGTCACCGTGAAGAGCATCTGCATTATAACCGTCATCCATCAGTTTTGATGCAACTTCCTGAGTCTCCTTACGCGTACGGCAGAAAACAATTCCGTAAACATCAGGTTCGAAGTCGGCTATTCTCTTTAAAACCTTGTATTTGTCTTTTGCGTGAACAAGGTAATAACCGTGAGATACATTTTCAGCCGATGAATTTTTTGTGCCAATTGTGATCTCGTTAGGCGATTCCATATATTTTCTGGCTATAGTCGATATTTCCGACGACATAGTTGCAGAAAACAACAGGGTTCTCCTTCCCTGCGGAACCTCTTCAAGGATTTCATTTATGCTGTCGAGGAATCCCATATTGAGCATCTCATCAGCTTCGTCAAGGATTACTGTTGTGACTGAAGACAACCTTGCAGCTCCTCTTCCGATGAGGTCGATAAGCCTGCCGGGTGTTGCAACGATAATATGAACACCTTTCTTGAGTCCCCTTATCTGGGTATCAATGCTTGCTCCACCATAGACAGCCTGGATTTTAAGCTTCCCCGTATACTTTGCATAATCTGTAAGGTCACCAGTGATCTGCATGCAGAGTTCACGCGTGGGGCAAAGAATTAGCGCCTGTGTGTTATTATTTTCCGTGTCAGTTGCCTGAACCAGAGGCAGTCCGAAGGCTGCCGTTTTGCCTGTACCCGTCTGGGCAAGTGCAATGATGTCGCCCGAATCTCCGAGCATTAATGGAATTACTTTTTCCTGTACCGGCATAGGGGTTTCGAATCCTAGTTCCTGAATAGCCTTCAGGATACCGGGAGTCAATCCCATTTCTTCAAAATTTATCATTAATTTTTTTTATGATGTGGTCTCCGGAACTGTTGATTTGTTATCCCTGTCGAAATGAACTCATATGCGGACCGGGCAAATTGTCTGACAACGATTCCTGAAAATCACCTTGTTAATCAGTATGCAAAGATAATCAAATTATTAAAATTAAACGCTATGGAACAGGTATGGTCTGATATAGCTGAAAATAAATATTAAATTGAGTCTTTTTGTTCTGTTGTTGCACCATTTCCATACCCGTTTTAATTTGGGAAAAGTTGATAATATTTATTAACTTTATATTGTTAAATGACAGGGATTTATCTAAATTTGCATTGAAGTAGATAAAGATTCCAGTAATACATTGGGGATGATAATGATTTTTTGGTCCCCTAATGCCGGACAGGTACCCTTCGGAGACTTTCAGATATTCTTTAATAGTTTATAGAATCGCGTGAATTAAGTTGATAAAGTTTTTGACTTCGCTAAAATTCCGGAATAATGATTGGTTATCTCAAAAATAATGAGATTGACAGGGACCAATGGGATAACTGCATAAAGAAGACCCATCGGGCAAAGCCGTATGCATATTCCTGGTTTCTTGATATTATGGCGCCAGGCTGGGAAGCCCTGGTGGATGATGACTATAATTCGGTTTTTCCAATACCTTCCTATCGTAAATTCGGGGTTCAGTATGTTTCCACCCCAATTTTTCTTCAGCAGCTAGGGGCTTTTTCGCCTGATAAACCGGGTTCAGCAGCCTTAGTTGAGTTTCTCGATTTTTTTCCTGAGTTTTATAAACTGATTGACCTTTGTGTAGGGCAGGAGGCGGAATATAGGGGATTTAAATTTACGCAGAGGGATAACCTGGAACTAGACCTTACAAAACATTATGAAAGTCTGTGTGGAAATTTTTCGGCTGACTGCATGAGGAATATTGAATCATCGCATAAAAAAAAGCCGGAATTGACAATTGATATTGGTGCTGATGAATTGATTGATCTCTATGTTAATGATAAAGAAAATACAATCGACAAAGTAAAAACTGCAGATCTTCAGCGTCTTAAAAATCTGATGAATTTTTGCATTAAAAACAAAAAGGGTAAGATCTTTGGGGTAAGGGCTGCACATAAACGACTAATCTTCGGTTTATTTTTAATTGAAACTCACGGTAACAAAACCATGTTGCTCATTGCAAGTTCCCCGGAGGCTAACAGGAAGCATCTGGGTTATTATGTAATAAATGAAATAATAAGGACCTATTCTACAACAAGGACCACTCTTGATTTTGCAAGGACCTCGGTTCCTTTTGTCGATTCTTTTCTGGAATCGTTTGGATGTACTGATGCTCCATATTTCAGGATTTACAGGAACAGGCTTTTCTGGCCAGCCAGAATCCTGTAAAAAACCTGAATCTCAGACATTGCGCTCATGAAGAGCAGAGTAAGCATTTTTTTAAACAATATAACCTGCTAATTGTTAATATTTGAAATAATTAGCTTTTATGATTTATAAATAAGAATTTTATTATTTTTGGCGCATATTTTTGAAAATGTTAACCCGGATCTATTTTGCAGACAGTTTACATTCAGAATGGGGGTAGATAGGTGCAAAGTATTGGTATATAATAATTACTGTTACGGGATATAGTTGTTTTTATACTTGTTAATTCATTTTCATATAATATATTTTGAGGGGATTTCCGGGGAAGTTTAAGTTTATTCATTTTTGAAGTTTTGGTATTATAATCATTAAGAGGTATTCTCTTAATTTTTGCCTGTTGTTATCATGGAATATAAAATGGATGATTCTTTTCATAGCGTAACAGACCAGATAGTAACTTTTACTATCGACGAACTGATGTTGGCACTCCCGTTGTCTTCGGTGAAAAGGGTAATTCATGCGGTAGAAATTACCCGTTTGCCGAGAGCTCCTGAAATTGTTGCGGGTATTATCAATGTAAGGGGTCAGATTATTCCTGTTGTTGATATTCGCAAGCGGATTGGTCTCAGACGGCATGAATTATCCCCTTCTGATAATTTTATTATTGCAAATACTGGAACGCTTGATGTTGCAATTCTTGCGGATACGATTCAGGATGTAAGAACTCTGCTTCCGGGTCAGTTATCTGATGCAGGGGGGGCTTTACCTTTTGCTGAATTATTAAGCGGAGTGGCTAAGACTGAAAATGGACTTATTCTTATCTATGATCTTAACAGGTTTCTGAGTCTGGAAGAGGAAAAGGAGCTGATAAGCGCTATGAGAACATGAAGCAAATGGATCAAAATCTCACGGATGCTGAATTTCTAGCGGTTTGCAGGGTAATTGAAACCATAACAGGTTTGAATTTTCCTGAAGAGAGAAGAACTATGATGGTAAAGGGTCTTTCCCATGCTGCTGTAGATTTTGGCTTTTACAAACTTAGCGATTTCATCGGGTGGCTCAGAGTAACCATTTTGAATAAAGCGCAAATTGAAAAACTTGCCTCTTTTCTGACAGTTTCTGAGACTTACTTCTGGCGCGAGCCAAAAGTATTTGACGCACTTACCAGCAGTATAATCCCCGCGCTTGTTAATCTGAAAAGGGGTAGCGTCAGGAAAATCAGGATATGGAGTGTTGGATGCTCCACAGGGGAAGAACCTTATTCACTTGCAATAGCGCTCCATAGAACTATTGCTGATATTGCCGAGTGGGATATTAAGGTTATTGCTACCGACATTAATCCAAAAGTTATTGAAAAGGCTAAAGCCGGCCAGTATGGCCAATGGTCATTTCGCAATTCTCCCTTATGGCTTAAAAGCAGGTACTTTAATCTCCATAGTGAAAAAAAATATGAGATTATTCCGGAGATAAAAGCACTTGTCTCATTTTCTGTATTGAATCTTGCCTCTTTGCCTTTCCGTGGAATTCAGAATGGGATGGATATCATTTTCTGCAGGAATGTACTGATGTATTTAACAGATGGCTGGATAAAAATGATTTCTGACAGTCTGTTTAAGACATTATCTTATAATGGATGGTTTGTGGTTTCCTCATGTGAACTTGGTTCACGTCTGTTCTCCCAATATGAAACGGTTCAATTCCCGGGTGCTATTCTATACAGGAAGAGTAAAAAGGAAATCGCTTCCATCAGGGATGATTCCCATGGTGAACACCTGACTAAAATCATTAAAGACAGCCAGTCATTCAGGAAGGTTGGATCTGAATCAGGCGGGAATCCTGATCTTAAATCAGAATTCAGACCCTCAAAATCTGGAATAACAATTGATCAGTTGCGTATATCAGAACCTACTTCACTGCCTGAGAAAACTGATAATAAGCCGGAGATGAAGAGTGAGGGCGATCTGCTTCAGGAAAGCAGGACTATGATTCTGTCATTGGCCGACAGGGGCGAACTGGAAGAAGCTCTTTCAAAATGTAATTCTGCAATAGAATCATTCAAACTTGCTGCCGATTTATACCTGCTAAGGGCTTCAATTCAGCTGGAACTTAATAAAAGTACTGATGCCATAACATCACTGAGGCAGGCTATCTATCTAAGTCCTGACCATATTATGGGGCATTTTGCATTGGGTCGTTTATTCATGGGATTAGGTAACACCAAAAACACCAAAAGGTATTTCAGTAATGTATTGGGAATGACAGAGAAATATGGGAAAGACGATATTATACCCGAATCTGAAGGACTATCGGTGATGGAAATAAGAGATATTGCCAATAAAAATTTACAGCTAGTGATTAACAATGAATAAGGAAGCCTCTATTATCCTGAAGAACCGCGCTATTGCAATGGCCAAGAATCCTGATCAGGAAACAGGATTCTCAAAATCCACCGGAGTTATAGCATTCACTCTTGCTGCCGAGACCTACTGTGTTGAATCGGCATTTGTAAAAGAGGTTTATCCGCTGAAAGAATATACATCCCTTCCGGGAGTTCCGGATTATATTCTTGGCCTTATAAATGTTCGTGGCCAGATTCTCCCGGTTGTAAATCCTAAGAAATTCTTCAATCTTCCTGAAAGAGGATTGGGAGAGTTGAATAAGGTAATAATCCTTTTTCACAATAAAATGGAATTTGGCATACTGGCCGATTTCGTGGAAGGATCATTGTTTTTATCCCCGGAAGAAATTATGGACGTACCCGCCGGAGTTACTTCTATAGGGGAAAAATACCTGAAAGGAGTTACAATGGATAACCTGATTGTGCTTGACGCAGAAGCCTTGTTGAATGATGAAGGTATAATTGTCGATGACAAGTAGGTTAATATAAAGAGTAAATAGTTAATTAAGAATAATTGTAAAAACGTTTTAAAATGGAAAGGCTATGTTAAAGAATATGAAAATTTCCGAACGCCTGATATTGGGTTTTAGTGTAATGTTTGTCCTGATTATTGTATCTCTCATTGCCGGAATTTCTTCTACAAACAAGTTAAATAATTTTGTTAACAAAGAAATAAGGGTCAGCAGTCAACGCAAGGAGCTGGCAAACGAGATGATCGATAATGTAAGGGATGTTTCCCTTTCATTAGGGATAATGGTCTCCGACAAGCAAAAAGCAACTATTGACGATCAGGTGGCAAAGATTGGCAGGTACAGGCATGTTTACGATTCTACGTTTGATAAATATAGTACTCTGGTAGGGTTATCCGCCGCGCAAAAAAGTGAAAAGATTCTGGACATCGAAAGAATAAAGGTTTACCAGAGTGAATCCAGAGAACTTAATGACAGAGTAATAAAGCTTATTGTGGAGGGTAATTACAAGGAAGCAAACGATCTCCTGATCGACAATGCTATTCCAAAAGTAAACATTTGGTTAAAGGCAATATATGAGATTTTGTCATTCGAGAATCTTGAATTCAAGCAGGTTGCTGATGAATCAGCACGGATAGTTATGTCAACACGATTTATGTTCATATTACTTGGCGCCATTTCAATGGTTCTGGCCATAGCCATTGCCCTCATAATTACAAGAAGTATTTCAGGTCCTCTGAGGGTCATAACATCTATTATTGAAACCAGGGATGGTTCAGTCGATATAACGGAATATCAGAAAGGCGTAAGTGAGTTTAATGTTATGATCCGGTCATTCCAGCAGGAGATACTGGACCGCTTGAAGAAGGAGAATGAGATTAATAACTACAGGGACCAGCTTGAGGTACTTGTTACCGCCCGAACATCCGCTTTGACGAATGTCCTGGTACAGATCAAGGAGACTGTCAATGTTCTGGCGTCAGCGTCTTCACAGATTCTGGCCGCAACAGTTCAGGTAGCTGCCGGAACTGCTGAAACTGCCACAGCAATAACCGAAACTTCGACTACAGTTGAAGAAGTACAGCAGGCAACAAAGCAATCTGCCCAGAAAGCAAGAGTTGTCGCCGAAAGCGCACAGTTGGTTTCAAGAGTTTCTCTGGAAGGTCATAAAGCGGTTGAAGAAACAGTAAAAGGGATGAATCGTATTCGCGAGCAAATGGATTCAATCGCCCAGACTATTGTAAGGCTTAGTGAGCAGAGTCAGTCGATAGGTGGTATTATAGCTTCAGTAACAGATATTGCCGACCAGTCAAATCTTCTTTCAGTAAATGCCGCCATTGAGGCAGCAAAAGCAGGGGAACAGGGAAAAGGATTTGCTGTGGTAGCCCAGGAGATTAAAAATCTTGCCGGACAGTCGAAACAGGCAACCCTTCAGGTAAGAAATATCCTGAACGATATCCAAAAGATAACAAATGCTGCTGTTATGGCAACTGAGCAGGGAACCAAGGCGGTTGAAGCAGGAGTAATACAGTCGGTGCAGGCAGGCAACGCTATTCGGATACTTTCGGAGAGCAGCAATGAAGCGGTTCTGGCAGCAACCCAGATTGTTGCATCGAGCCAGCAACAGGTTGTAGGCATGGATCAGATAAGTGTTGCAATGCAGAATATAAACCAGGCCGGTACTGAAACCGCAGTGAGTATGGAACAGTCAGAGAAGTCTGCAAAAAACCTGAATGATCTGGGTCAGAATCTTAAAGAGATGATAGAACAGTTCAAGATATAATGAATTGCTTAGGCGTGAATAGAAAATCAAATAATTGATGCAGACAAAAGAGGAAGAATTTCTGAAGCGTATTCAGGCAACGTTCCGGTATGAAGCCGAAGAGCATCTGCGTGCATTTTCCTCGGGGCTGATTGAATTGGAGAAACCGGGGATAAGGGAAAACCCTGCCGAAATTATCGAAATTATGTTTCGTGAAATTCACAGTCTCAAAGGTGCAGCCCGGTCGGTTGACAACAGGGATGTTGAAACTCTGTGCCAGCCACTTGAAAATGTCTTCTCTGCAATGAAGCGAAAAGAAATCAACTTTTCATCTTCGTTCCTTGGCCACTTTTATAAAGCCTCTGATCTTCTGGCAAAAATTATTACTTCGGAAGAAATCAACCAAAGCCCTTCAGAGCGTAAAAGCACAAGGGAACTGATCCAGCAATTGAAAGAGCTGGCCACGGGCAAATCAATTGAGATTACTTCCCCTGAACTGGTCCGATTAGTCCCGAATCCTGAAGTGACACCTCCTGAAGCCACTATTCCTGTTGCGGTTGAAATTCCTGTGTCCCATACTGAAAGTCCGGCAACAAAAGAATCGATAAGGATCAGGGTCTCTAAACTTGACCCACTGCTTCTGCAGGCTGAAGAGATGGTTCAGGCTAAAATGGCTATTATTCAGCGTGCTGATGAACTTGCTCAGATAAACAGTGAGATTACTGAATGGATACATGATTCATTCAAATGGAAAGGCAACAGGTTTAAAGCATCTCCTGAAATGTGGAATGAGTGGATGGAAGATAATGGCCTTCGTCTGAATAAGCTTGAAAGAAAAATTGATGCCATTGCCGCTCTCACTCGCCGGGATCAATTCAATCTCATGAGGATGGTCGATAATCATCTCGATGCCATGAAACAGATAATTATGCTTCCTGTTTCATCGCTTGTTGAGATCTTTCCGGTTATGGTCAGGAAAATTACCCGGGAACAAAAAAAGGAAATCGATTTTGTAATTACGGGTACAGAACTTGAAATTGATAAACGTATTCTTGAGGAACTTAAGGATCCTCTCATTCATCTCCTTCGTAACTGCATAGACCACGGAATAGGCAAACCAGAGGAACGTATTAAACAAAATAAACCACCACAGGGTAAAATAACACTCGAATTTGCAGCCAGGGAGAACGGTCAGGTTGAGATAATTCTGAGCGATGACGGAAGAGGAATTGATACTGTAATGCTGATGAAAGCGGCTTCCAAAGCAGGAATTTCCCTCGACGATTCAAACGAAAAACCCAATCGCAGGGAAGTACTTAACCTGATCTTTAAGTCGGGAGTTTCAACCAGTTCAATTATTACTGATATTTCAGGTAATGGTTTGGGAATGTCAATTGTTCATGAAAAAGTTATAAAACTGAACGGAAGGATTTCTGTTGACTCAGAGGATGGGAAAGGTACTTCATTTCATATTCTTCTTCCTATGACTCTTGCTACTTTCAGAGGTGTTGCTGTCAGAGTAAAGGAATTCTCTTTCATTCTTCCGACAATGAATGTCGAAAGGGTAATCATGTTAAAGGAGGAAGATATAAGGACAATTGAAAACCACTATACGATCAGAATTGACAACCAGACCATTTCATTGGTTGACATGGGGGAAGTCCTGGGGTTGCCTGCTGCCATCAATTCATACGTTGAATCATCAGATAAAGGCAATGAGACGCACAATTCAATTTGTGTTGCGGTACTGACTAATAAAGAGCGTCTTATGGGATTTAGGGTTGATGAAATACTCGAGGAACAGCAGGTCTTCGTTAAGGGACTTGGAAAATTGCTGAAGAGGGTAAGAAATATCTCGGGGGCAACCATACTTGGTTCGGGTAAGGTTGTTCCGGTGCTTAATGTCTCCGACCTGATTAAATCGGCCCTTAGGGTTAAATCAGGCGGTAAGGTTCATTCGCCTGAAAAGCACACTGCCGAGAAGGCAGGAAGGATACTTGTTGTCGAAGATTCAATCACTTCGCGTACAATGCTTAAGAACGTTCTTGAAGCCGCCGGGTATATTGTAGTTACAGCCTTTGACGGGCTTGACGGATTTGCTAAAGCCAGGGAAAGTGAATTTGATCTTATAATGTCAGATGTTGATATGCCAAGGGCAAACGGTTTCGAGTTTATTACAAAAATACGGGCAGATAAGAAACTGAAGGAAGTGCCGGCAATTCTGCTGACAGCACTGGGATCTCATGAAGACCGCGAACGTGGTATTGAAGCCGGTGCTGATGCATATATAGTTAAAAGCAGTTTCGATCAGGGAAATCTGCTTGATATAATCCGAAAACTTATTTAAAAAGATATACTTGTTTCTATGATTAATGTTCTGATAGTTGATGACTCTAAGGTGGTACAGGAGTTATTAAAGTATATTTTTGATTCTGATCCGGATATCCGGATTATTGGAATCGCCGGATCGGGAATCGAAGCTATTCAGATGACACGGGAGCTGAGACCGGATGTCATTACAATGGACCTGTATATGCCCGGGATGAATGGATTTGAAGCTATTCGTGTTATAATGGAAACATGTCCTACTCCGATTGTAATTGTCAGTGGCAGTCTTAATACGAGTGATGTTTCAAATTCACTGAGCTTGCTCGAAGATGGCGCCCTGTCGGTAGTATTGCGTCCGCCAGGAATAAATCATGCTGATCATGTGACATCAAGCCAGGAAATGTTGCGCACCGTTAAGCTTATGTCGGAGATTAAAGTGGTCAAGCTTTTCCCGAGACAGCGCAGGGTGCGCATTCCGTCAGAGATTAAGTCGGTTGAGGACTTCAAGCCCCATTCTGAAATTGGATTGGTTGCAATTGGCGCCTCAACAGGAGGTCCAGTTGCATTACAGAAAATATTATCGAGCCTTAATAGTAATATTCCCGTACCGGTTCTTATAGTACAGCATATTGCATCAGGTTTTATTCAGGGATTTGTTGACTGGCTTTCAACAACTTCAAAAATTCCATTGAAGATTGCCTCGGATAACGAAACCCTAAAACCCGGTATAGGCTATGTTGCCCCGGATGGTTTTCATATGGGAGTTCAGAAAGGACTTAGAATATTCCTTTCAACCCTTCCTCAGGAAAATGGATTGCGTCCCTCAGTCGATTTCCTCTTTAGGTCCGTTGCAAAAACGGTCGGGAAGAATTCAATAGGGGTGTTGCTAACAGGAATGGGTAAGGATGGCGCTGCTGAATTAAAAGCTATGAGAGATAGTGGTGCAATAACCATCGCCCAGGACAGTGAAAGCTCAGTTGTTTTCGGTATGCCGGGAGAAGCTATCCGAATAGGAGGCGTCGATCATATTTTATCAATAGATAAGATAGGTGATACCCTGAATGAACTTGTAAAAAAGATTTGATTTTGAAAAAATGAGTTCACAGGAAAGAAAAATGATTCTGGTTGTCGAGGACAGCCCCACTCAGGCAGAAAAAATAAGGTATCTGCTCGAGAGTTATGATTATGATGTGACAATTAAGCAAAATGGCAGAAAGGCATTGGAGTGGCTGTCGGCAAATAAACCTTCACTTGTCATCTCTGATATTATAATGCCTGAGATAAACGGTTTTCAACTGTGTGAAAAGATAAAAACGGATAAAAGAACGGAGGATATTCCTGTTATTCTGCTTACATCGCTTTCTCATCCCGATGAAGTAATCGACGGTCTTTCATGCGGTGCTGATAGTTTTATTACCAAACCCTACGATAAAGAATACCTTATCTCAAGCATTCAGAAATTTCTTTCGGAACCTGTTGATTCGGGTATTGAAAAAGATAATCTGGGAATTGAGATTTTCTACGGTGGAATAAAGAGAGTGATTCATATCCGACCGCAAAAGGTGGTTAATTTCCTCCTGAATATATATCAGGGAACCATCCAGCGTAACAGTGAACTCATTCATACCCAGAACGAACTGCAACTGTTGAACGAAAAACTGGAGGACCTCGTTGAGGAGAGAACAAAGAAACTGAGAGAAAGCGAAAAAAAGATCCTCGCCTTTAATGCTGAACTTGAGCAAAGGATACTCGAACGAACCGCACAGCTTGAGGCAGCAAATAAAGCCAAGAGTGAGTTCCTGGCCAATATGAGCCATGAAATCCGTACTCCCATGAATGCAGTTCTGGGTTATGCAGAACTCCTGGGTTTGATGATTGAGGATACAACTCAGAAGGATTATATCGAATCAATTAAGATTAGCGGGAGAAGCCTTCTGACACTGATTAACGATATTCTCGACCTCTCCAAAATTGAGGCAGGAAAGCTTGATCTGCATTTAGATCTGATCAATTCTGTCTCATTCTTTGCCGAATTTGAACGTATTTTTTCTTTAAGACTGTCTGAAAAAGGGCTGAAATTTATTCTTGATATATCGCCGGATACTCCTTTAGGTATCCGTATCGATGACTCAAGATTGCGACAGATCATTCTTAACCTGATTGGCAATGCTATAAAATTTACAAACAATGGAACGATAACTCTCAAAGTTTCTATTGAAAATAACCAAACCATCACTCATCCAAGCGGTAAAACTGAGGATATTCTTGACCTGATTATTGATGTCATCGATACAGGGATCGGGATCTCACATGAAATGCAGGAAGAGGTTTTTAATCCTTTTGTACAGGTTCATAATCAGAATGCAAAAAAGTATGGGGGTACAGGCCTTGGTTTATCAATTACCCAGCGGCTTATTCAACTCATGAACGGGACGATCTCACTTGCTTCGCATTTGAATGAAGGCAGCAGTTTCAGGGTTGTGATTCCCGGGATTTCCTGCCTTAGTGAATTTGCCGACAGATCAAACGAGTATTTTATCGATCCGAAAGATATGAAGTTTGACAAGGCTATAATAATTGTTGCAGATGACGTTGAAAACAACAGGAGATATCTTGTTGAAGCTCTCAGGAAATCAGATTTTGAGATTCTCGAAGCCGAAGACGGTCATGCGGCTCTCGCTCTCGCAAAAAAAATAGTACCCGATCTGATTATTACTGATCTTGCCATGCCTGGCCTTAACGGATTCGAATTACTGGATAAATTGAAATCCGACGATTCTCTCAAGCACATACCTGTGATAGCCTATTCTGCAATGGTTATGAATGACCAGAAAAATCGCATTCATGAACATGAGTTTGCGGGATTACTTATTAAACCGCTTGAGATAAAAAGGTTATATCTGGAACTGATGAAAATCCTGCCTTATAAATCATTGGTGGGACCAGGTGAACAACAATCTCTTTCCGAAATAAACATAGTTGAGGAGATAATTGATCTTCAGGGGCTGATGGATTCTCTTAATAGCACCTTCAATACAATCTGGAAGACCTTTGAAATTACCCAGCCATTAAATGATGTTACAGATTTTGGAAACAAGATCGCTGAGCTGGGAAGAAAACACAATGCATCATTATTAGTCGGATATGGAGAAGAATTGGTTAGTGCTTCGAATAGCTTCAATATAGAGTCAATTCTGAAGCATATCAGGAAATACCCCCAGATGATTGAACTCCTGGCTGATTCAAAAAGCTAATTAAATATCTGATAATGTTTGATTTAAACCTTAAGGAGATATTGCGATTGTTAAAAAACCTTTTTTTTATAACTTTTTTGTTTGATGAATCAAAATGATATTACTTCTCCGCCTTCAATATTAATTGTAGATGATAATGTTAATAATCTTCAGGTTCTCGGAGGATTTCTGAAGAGCGAAGGCATGCAGATTGAGTTTGCCATAAATGGAATCTCAGCGCTGAACTGGCTCGACAAGCGATTGTTTGACCTTATTTTGATTGACATTATGATGCCAGGGATGGATGGTTTTGATGTGTGTTCCAGAATAAAACAGAATCCTGCTACCTCTGAAATTCCGATTATTTTTATTACGGCTAAAACTGATTCGGAAAGCGTTATCAGAGGATTTGAACTTGGAGCTGTTGACTATATCACAAAACCTTTCATTCATAGTGAATTACTGGCAAGGGTCAGGACGCAGTTGAATATCAGGAAATCGCAGGAACAGAATCAGGCTTATCTGAAAGAAATTGAAAGGAGGAACAGGGATATAAACGCAAGTATTGATTATGCAAAGCATATTCAGGATGCAGTAATGAGCAGATCGCATAATTACTTACAGTACCTCCAGGAACATTTCTCAATTTATCTTCCAAAAGATATCCTTAGCGGTGATTTTTTCTGGGTATATAAAGTTGAATCAAAGATCATTATTGCCGTCATGGATTGTACGGGTCATGGTGTTCCCGGTGCGCTTATGAGCATACTTGGGATTGCATTGCTTAATGAAACGGTCCTGCACGATCATATTATACAGCCAAATATAATTCTTGAGAGTCTTCGTTCAAAAATCATCATGGCCCTGGCCCAAAGAACGGGAAATGATCATGTCAAGGATGGAATTGAAGGCTCGGTAATCTGTTTTGATACTGAAACGAAAAAGCTTCAGTACTCGGGGGCCTTTAATCCGCTGATCATCATGTGTAATGGCGAAATGACAGAAATAAAGGCAGACAGGTTTCCGATAGGTTATCATGATACTTATGAGAGTTTTACTCTCCATGAATTATTTATTGACAGGGATGAAACCATCTACCTCTTCTCCGATGGTATTATTGATCAGTTTGGTGGTCTTAAGGATAAGCGATTTATGCTTGAACACCTTAAAGAAATAATTTATCTGAACCATAACGAGAGTATGGAAAGACAGAAGGAATTGCTGTTAAGTGAACTCGATGACTGGAAAGGGGATCTGGATCAGACAGATGATATATTGATCCTGGGGATAAGGTTTTAGCTAAAAAATCCTGAAAATAACAATTACAATCGCAATACTTGCTGAAGTAATAATTGCAAGGGGTTTCCAGTTGAATTCGAATATTTTTCTGACTTCATGTCCAAGCTTAATGGTCAGGAATGACAGCAAGAAGAATTTTATGCCCTGGCTGGCTATGGTCGACGCAAAAAAGACGAACAAATTCATATCAAATACTCCTGATGTTATCGACAAAATGTTGTAGGGAAGAGGAAGCGCTATTGATAGAAATAATATCCCTGCTCCCCATTTATCATATAGTATCTGCACCTTGTCGTATCCGGTTTCCGTAAATCCGGGAATAATATCGAACAGAAATTTTGCCACTCCGGTAAACTCTCCGTCAGGCGTGATCCACGCGAAATGACCGATTGCATATCCTGCAACAGCACCTGCCAATGTCCCCAGCAATCCTATTAATGCATTTTTATAAGCATTCTCAGGGTTCAGCAGATTAAGAGCAATCAGAAGCACAAATACAGGCAGGGTAAAAAAAGAAGCTTCGGCAAATGCAACTATAAAAAGTATCCACAATGACAGCCTTGTATGTGCCCATCTTACGTTAAAAGCATGGATTCTGTTATAAATATTTTTAGTCGGGAATATCACTTGTGTTTTTTTTCGTACTTCTGTCCTTATACAGTTTAGTTGCGCAAAAATTGCCAATTTTTATATCAATTAAACTTAAAGAGAAGTTAAAAATTTGTTAAATGATGAATTACAGGTAATTAAAGATTGATAAACTTTCATAACGATAAAATCCGGGTTTTTATTTATGGTTTTTTCTTTCTCAGACCTGATTCGCCGATTAAACGGATTCTGATTTTTCTGATTATATTTACAGCTTATATTTTTTTCATAAACTAAAACTCTTAAATCATGTCCGTCATTCTTCTTGGAATCGTTGTTTTGATAATTGGATTTCTTGCGACCGGTCCTGGCACTCCCTTGAAGCCCTATGCGTCGGTCATTAAACTCGTTGGACTTATTGCCGTAATAGCAGGTTTTTCTATGTCTGCCATTGTTCAGGTTGAGCCCGGAGAGGTTGGTGTACAAAAGCTTTTCGGAAAAGTAAATAACAATATTCTGGAAAGCGGACTTAACCTGATTAATCCGCTTGCGAAAGTGGTAACCTTTGATGTCAGAACCGAAAACTATACGATGTCGGGAGTACAGGACGAAGGAACGAAACAGGGAGATGATGCCATCCGCGTGTTATCAGCCGACGGACTTGAAGTTATTGTCGATCTTACCGTTCTTTATAAGGTACTACCTACTGAGGCGCCTCGTATACTAAAAGAGGTTGGGACCGATTACAGAAATGTTGTTGTAAGGCCTATATGCAGGACCAGAATAAGAGATAACGCAGTTTACTATGATGCAGTGGCATTATATTCAAGCAAAAGGGATGAGTTTCAGTCGAAAATATTTTCTTCGATTGAAAATGATCTGAAATCGAGAGGACTTGTGCTCGAGCAACTGCTTGTCAGGAACATTACCCTGCCTGAATCGGTAAAGGCAACAATCGAATCGAAGATTAACGCAGAACAGGATGCACAGAAGATGACATTCGTACTTCAGAAAGAACGTCAGGAAGCTGAACGTAAACGAGTTGAAGCGCAGGGTATTGCTGATTATCAGAAAATCCTTAGCACAGGGCTTAGTGACAAGCTTTTGCAGTATGAAATGATTAAGGCCATCTCCGCTTCGCCTAATTCCAAACTGATATTTATGACCAACGGGAAGAATCTCCCGGTAATGGTCGATACAAAATAGACAAGCATAGAGCCTGAAGAATAACTCATGAGAAAGATCATTTTACATGGTCTTCTCATGCTTTTTTTGCCATTTTTCAAGGTTCCCCTGATCCTGCTTTTTTGTAAATAAAGGCAGAGCAATAGATCTGCTGATTAAGGAGACTTGAAGGGTAGGGGTTTTGAACAGTTGTTGTGACGCGATTACTGGAATAATTCGATCTCTTCATCATCCATTACCTCGATAAGCTTCCCGTCATCACATTTAAAAGTTCTGGCATTGAATTTTTTAAGAAGCGTGTAGTTATGTGTGGCAACAATTACTGCTCTTCCTGTTTTACTTATGTCCTGCAGAAGCCTGAAAATGCCTTCTGAAGTCTCCGGGTCAAGATTTCCTGTTGGCTCATCTGCAAGGATAATATCAGGGTCATTTAAAAGCGCTCTGGCAATTACTACTCGCTGTTGTTCACCACCCGAGAGCTGATGCGGCATCTTGTATCCCTTCAGCCCGAGACCCACCTTTTCAAGCACTTCTCCTATTCTTGAGTTAATGACTTCCTTCTCTTTCCAACCTGTTGCCCTGAGAACAAATTCAAGGTTGTCGTTTACCGACCGGTCGATCAGAAGTTGAAAATCCTGAAATACGATACCGATTTTTCTGCGCAGAAACGGGATTTCCCTCTTTTTTAAGGTTGACAGGTTATATCCGGCAACAAGCCCTGCACCATCTCTCAGAGGAATCTGTGCATTGATGGTTTTGATAAGACTCGACTTTCCGCTGCCTACTTTTCCGACGAGATACAGGAATTCACCCTTTCGAACGCTCAGGTTAACAGCAGAAAGTACAAGGTGATCCTGCTGCCATATCGAACAGCCAACTAGCTCAATTATCACATCCAGTGGAAGGTTTTCCTGCATTTTCATTTAATTTGACATGCAAAATAAGGAAAGAATTGACAATTAACATTTATATGTTAATAAAATCAGTAATAAAGGCCTGAAGCGGGCGTTTAATAGTTGTAATTTTACACTTATCCGGTAACTTAAAACTTTTAATGCAATTAGTTTTAAATATGAATGTTATGAACCCGGTCAATTTGCCGGGACGGATTTTAATCCACCATGCCGGCGACAAAAAAAATAAGTTATGAACAGAAAAGCTGAAATCCTGTCACCATTTTTTATTGATACGACAAACCTCCCGTTACGCAAAAATCAATTCGGGCATTCCCATTTTCTGCATCCTGAAACGATACATGGCGGACATAAGGCCGGTGTGCCTTCAGGGCTGGCCATGTATCTGATTCCCTTGCTATTCATGTTGATTCTGTCGGAATTTAATTGTAATTCCCAAATGCCATTTACAATCTCTGAATCCGGATCGGAATTTAACAGGGCAATGGAACTTTTTAATAAGGAGAAATATCCTGCTGCGATAAGGTTATTCGATTCTTATGTGGCCGAGGGAAGTCATTCCGCCCTGTTAAAAGTGTCCGAAGCTCAGTATTATAGTGCTTTGGCTTCTGTGAGTCTCTTTAATTCCGATGCTGAATTCCGAATGCTGAATTATATCCTCGAGCATCCTGAAAGTCCTAAACTCAACGAGGCACGGCTTGCCCTTGGAGATTATTTCTACCAGGTTAAAAACTACAGGAAGGCTGTATCTTACTATGAAACGGTAAACAGACAGGAACTTGGGAGCGAAAAGCTCACGGAATATTTTTTCAGGCTTGGATACTCTCTTTATATAAAAGGCGATAAAGACAAGGCTCTCCTTATGTTTTCTGAAATCAAGGACATTGATACCGATTATACTCCGCCTGCTATTTATTATTACTCCCAGATCGCTTATGAAAAGCAGATGTACCAGACAGCACTTGAGGGATTTAAACGATTGACAGAGGACGAGACTTTCGGGCAGATTGTACCTTTCTACATAGTACAGATACTCTATATTCAGAAAGATTACGACGGGATCCTCGCAATTGCGCCAGGACTGCTCGATTCTGCAGCAAAGGAAAGGGCAACCGAGTTGTACCGTTTTATAGGTGACGCTTATTATAACAAGGGCATGTACGCCGAAGCTTTGCCCTATCTCGAGAAGTACAGGGATTCTGCTAAGTTATCGCAGAGAGAAGAAAAATATCAGCTTGGCTATTGTTACTACAAAACAGGAGCAACTGATAAGGCAATAAAGCTTTTGCTTGAGGTTGATGCAGTAAATGATATCCTTAGCCAGAATTCCTGGAATGTTCTTGGAGACTGTTACCTTCTGAAAAGCGACAAGAAGAGAGCTCAGTACGCATTCGGTCAGGCGGCTAAACTCGATTTTGATAAAACACTCAGGGAAGAATCGCTGTTTAATTATGCCAAGCTGACTTATGAACTTTCATATTCTCCTTTCGGTGAGGCAATTGCTTCTTTTCAGGAATACATTGACAGGTATCCGGGTTCAGCCAGGATCCAGGAGGTATATGATTATCTCGTTGAGACACTTATGCAGGCAAAAAATTATTCCGCTGCTCTTTCAGCTCTTGACAGGATTCCGGAGAAGGATAGTAAACTGGAACAGGCTTATCAGAGGGTAGCCTTTTTCAGGGGGCTTCAACTTTTTAAGAATCTGGAAATTGAGGCCTCGATTGACATGTTTGAGAAATCCCTTAAATATCAGAAATATAGCCGTATGATTATGGCACGGACATACTACTGGAAAGGCGAAGCACTATACCGGCTAAGCGATTTTCAGGAAGCAAAGGATGATTATGAAAAATTCATTGGAATACCTGGCTCATCCCGGCTGGCTGAGAACAATCTTGTACTCTATAACCTGGCATACACCTGTTTTAACCTGAAGGATTACAGCACCAGCCTGACACATCTCCTGAATTTCGAATCCTCCCCCGGAAATGCGGCGCCTGAAATAGTCGCAGATGCAAGAAACAGAATAGCTGACTGTTATTATGTTGCAACCAGCTACCAGCAGGCTATTAATTATTATAATAGAGTTATAGCATCGGGTAGCCCGAATGCTGACTATGCTATGTTCAGGAAAGGATTTTGTATGGGTCTCATGAATGATGAGAGGGGAAAGGTCGATGTTCTTACTTCCCTGATGTCAAAGTATCCTTCATCTTCTACAACCCCTGAGGCGTTGTTTGAAAGAGGCCGTGCCTATACAGTGCTGGAAGACTTTCAACATGGGGAGGAAGACTTTAATACAATCATTTCCGGCTTTCCTTCCACTCCCTTTGTTCCAATGGCAATGGTTCAGCTGGGCCTTATCTATTATAACAAGGGCGAGAATGAAAAAGCAATCTCACAATACAAAAAGGTTATTGAAAACTATGGTTCAACACCAGAGGCACGCAATGCTATGACCGGGCTTAAGAATACCTATGTCGAAATGAATGATGTGGAGAAATATTTTGCCTATGTTAAAACTATAGGCGGATATGGCGACGTAAATACCGCCGAAAAGGATTCTCTTGTGTACAATTCAGGTGAAAACCTCTATACTTCGGGAAAATATGATAAGGCCGCGGAAACCTTTAAAAATTACCTGGGTGAGTTTCCAAACGGGACTTTCAGGAGCAATGCGCAATTTTATCTGGCCGAAAGCCTCAGGACTGCAGGAAATAAAGAAGAAGCCCTGAAATACTACACTGATGTGACAAATGAACCTGGCAACCAGTTCCTCGAACAGTCGTTAATAATATCAGCTTCAATGATGTTCGAAAATGAGGACTATACATCCGCTCTCGGAAACTACGAGAAACTTGAAAATGTTGCATCTAATGACGCCAACAAGCTTACAGCTCTCAGGGGGCAGCTAAGGTCTGCTTATGAGGAGGGCGATGCGGCTAAGACTATAACTGCAGCCAGTAAAATAGGCGGCACTCCAAATGTTCCGGAAGAACTGGTTCGCGCAGCAACCTTTATGAAGGCAAAAGCTAATTATAGTCTCAATAAATTCGATGAAGCTCTTTCCGATTTCAGGAAAGTAGCGAAGGAAGTTACCAGCGCGGAAGGAGCCGAATCGAAATACAGGGTTGCTGAGCTTTTGAATAAACAGGATAAGCCGGAGGAATCTGAGAGGGTAATTACAGAGTTCATCGACCAGAAATCGCCTCATCAGTTCTGGATGGCACGAATGTTTCTTCTTCTTGCAGATATAAGTATCAAAAAGGGAGACGGGCTTCAGGCAAGAGCGACTCTTCAGAGTCTGAAAGATTATTATACGGTTACCGATGACGGCATTTTGGATGAGGTGAAAACACGTCTGGACAAGCTTGATGAAAAAAAATAAGATATTGACATATTTTACAGCATTAAAGAAGCATAACTGAAACAAGTCTGAAATGATTAAAAAAAATATTATAATACCTGCGTTGTTGTTGCTTTGTTCTTCCTATATCAGCGCCCAGGATAATAAGCAGGGTTCCGATCTGAAAAGGGAAGTTACACTCTACAATCCCTATAAGCCGTCAATCTCAGATGCCAAGAAGAGGAGTTTCCTTCCCGATATGGCCGATACACTTAAGACCAAACATAATTTCAGCTATAATGTAACAGCGGAGCCCTTTATGCCGGTCTATTCAGTTAGCCCGCTGAAAGCAGCAGCCTTGCTTCCCGATCCGCTGACGAAACTTTATAAGAGTTATATTAACCTCGGGCTTGGGAATAATTTTACCCCGCTCGCTGAATTGAGTATAACCAATGAAAGATCGAAGAAAGGTGCTATAGGTTTTTATGGACGCCATTTTTCAGGGAATGGTTTTGTTCCGCTTCAAAACGGGAAAGAAGTCTTTGATGGTTTCATGGATAATGATGTCTCACTTTACGGTCGTCGGTTCTTTGGCAACAGCCAGATCGAAGCCTCTGTTGATTATACCGGAAAGACACGATATGCTTATGGTTATGATACAAGCTATACAGACTATTCTGCCACCAAAAAGGATGTAAGGCTGGATTATAATAACCTTGGGGGGAAGGTTTCTTTTTCATCACATACGGTTGACTCATCAGAGTTTTATTATGATTTTGATCTGAGGTATAACTATTTTGTGAGCGCTTCTGATCTGTTCGAACATAATCTCGGTATTACCGGGTTGGGAAAAAAAGAGTTTCATGGGTTTTATGTCGGATCAGGGATCAGCTATGACTACTATAAGCTTCCTGTAAATATACTAAATACAGGCGAGTACATTTTTTCCCTGAGTCCATTCCTTAGCAAGAACAAGGGGCCATGGAGCTTCAGGGTTGGATTTAATGCCATTTTGGATAAAAACATGACATCCGACACCAAGGTGCGTTTTTATCCCGATCTGAGCCTGCAGTTTAATGTTGTGCCATCTTATGTCAGTTTTTTTGCCGCGATGTCGGGGAAGCTTGAGAGAAATAACCCGCTTAAGATTATTAGTGAAAATCCTTATGTTCTGTCCGATACGCTTTTTAAGCTGCCCAATACTGATCATGAACTGATCTTTTCTGCAGGACTAAAAGGAAATAATGGGGTAGGAGGCAACTATCTGCTTTCAGCATCCTATTCCTCGGTAAACGACATGCTGTTATACTCAAATCTTATTTCTCCTCATGGCGCATTAAATCCTGAAACAGGTAATCATTTCCTGCCATCTTCTGATGATGCAAAAATATTGAATCTGCATGGCGAGATGACCGGTGTTATTACGGGCAAAGTCTCATATGACTGGGAGGTAAACTGGAACAAATTTACAATGGATAAGAACGAGTATGCCTGGAATAAGCCCGGCTGGGATGCAAAAGCCGGGTTTAAATATAATCTGCGCAATAAAATAACCGCAGGAGCTGGTATAACTGCCCTTGGCAAGCGCTGGCAGCAGGTACGGGAACTTAATCCTGCCGGGATTTCTGATACATTCGAAACTCCTGTTCACCTGAATCTTAATCTGAGTGCTGAATACCGATATTCGAAGATCCTGTCAATATGGACTAAGCTTGATAATATTTCAGTGAAGCGTTATTATGAATGGGCATATTATCCTACACAGGGATTCCTGATAATGCTCGGTTTTTCCTATAGCCTGTAATGTTCATTATTTTGACTGAAAATTCAAAAAAACCATTTTATTTGAGTATATTTGCACTCGTTATTAATAATCATATTATCAATAATTTAAACGCTAAAAGGGAATTTGTTTCTGATGGTTGCCATAGGGGAAAGCGGGGCCTTGATTTTTTCAAAAGGAAAGCATATAACACACTATTGGTTTAGTAAATCCGCATAGGTTTGCTGAATTTATTATTTATCACTTTACTAAGAATTTTGATTTAAAATATTTGAATAATGAGTGAAAATGAAAAAAAATTGCAGGACAGTATAGATTATTCTGCTGATAATATTCAGGTGCTGGAAGGCCTTGAAGCTGTCAGGAAAAGACCTGCAATGTACATTGGTGATATTGGCGTAAAGGGGTTGCACCATCTTGTCTATGAAGTAGTCGATAATTCGATTGATGAAGCACTGGCAGGTTACTGCTCAAAAATTGAGGTTGTAATCCATGAAGATGACTCAGTTACCGTAATTGACGACGGCAGGGGTATTCCCACGGGAATAATGGAAAAGGAAAAGAGATCGGCACTTGAAGTAGTAATGACGGTTCTCCATGCTGGAGGAAAGTTTGACAAGGATTCATATAAGGTATCCGGTGGCCTTCATGGCGTAGGTGTTTCCTGCGTAAATGCATTGTCGGATAAACTTGTTGCCATAATTAAAAGGGAAGGCAAAGTATTCAGGCAGGAATATCACAAGGGTAAGCCGGTAACACAGGTTGAGGAGATAGGTACTACCGAAACATCCGGTACATCTGTTACTTTTACACCTGACGGAACAATTTTCCAGACCACCGAATATAATTTTGAGATACTGGCAGCCCGGCTCAGGGAGCTGGCTTTCCTTAACAAAGGAATCCTTCTTACAATAAAGGATATGAGGGAGACCGTTGATGACGGCAATGGAGGAACTCCACGTTATGAAGAATTTTGTTCGGAACAGGGACTTAAGGAATTCGTTGAATATCTTGATGCGAACCGTGAGAGGCTTATCGATAAGGTCGTGCATATAACCTCCGACAAGAGTGATATTCCTGTTGAAATAGCTCTTCAGTATAATAACTCATTTTCAGAAAACGTTCATTCATACGTTAATAACATTAATACTATCGAGGGTGGTACCCATCTGGCTGGTTTCCGCAGGGGATTGACGCGCACGCTGAAAAAGTACGCTGATGATTCCGGTGCAACATCAAAGCTTAAATTCGACATTAACGGTGATGATTTCAGGGAAGGCCTTACTGCAATTATATCTGTAAAGGTTCAGGAACCTCAGTTCGAGGGACAAACAAAAACAAAACTGGGGAACTCGGAAGTTATTGGTGCTGTTGATCAGGCAGTAAGCAGCATGCTCTCCAATTATCTTGAAGAGAATCCAAAGGATGCAAGGATAATTGTTCAGAAGGTCATTCTTGCTGCAACTGCACGACATGCGGCCCGCAAAGCCAGGGAACTTGTTCAGAGGAAGAATGTGCTTTCAGGTTCCGGCCTGCCCGGAAAACTGGCCGACTGTGCTGACAGGGATCCGGCACATTGCGAAATTTACCTTGTCGAGGGTGATTCTGCGGGAGGTACTGCTAAACAGGGCAGGGACCGCCGTTTTCAGGCTATTCTGCCACTCAGGGGAAAGATCCTCAATGTCGAAAAAGCAATGCAGCACAGAATCTATGAAAGCGAGGAGATAAAGAATATTTTTACAGCTTTGGGAGTCCATATAGGAACCGATGAAGACAGCAAGGCTCTTAACCTTGTAGGACTTCGTTATCACAAGATAATCATCATGACCGATGCCGACGTTGATGGGTCGCATATTACAACTCTTATTATGACATTCTTTTTCAGATATATGATGGACCTGATAAAGGGAGGAAACATCTATATCGCTACACCGCCGCTTTACCTGGTTAAGAAGGGAAAAGCAGAGAAGTATTGCTGGACCGAAGAGGAACGTGAAGCAGCCGTTCAGGAAATGGGTCAGGGGAAAGAGTCTACCGTTGGTATTCAGCGTTACAAAGGTCTTGGCGAGATGAATGCCGAGCAGCTTTGGTCGACCACAATGAATCCTGAGACAAGAACTCTGAGACAGGTAACAATTGAGAGTGCAGCAGAAGCTGATCACATCTTCTCTATGCTTATGGGAGATGAGGTTCCGCCGCGAAGGGAGTTTATCGAAACTCACGCAAAATATGCCAAGATCGATGTATAACAAAGGACTGTTAAGTTATTTTATAACAGCCTGTTTTATAGCTATCACGATCAGTCTGGACGGGCAGGAAGCAGATAAGGTTATCAAATCGGTATTTGATGAAGCTTTAAATAATCAGACAGCATACAGGCAACTCGAGTACCTGTGCAAAAACACAAAAGGCAGACTCCCCGGTTCTCCGGCTGCAGCTGAAGCAGTTGAATATACCAGGCAGGCTCTTATTAATGCAGGAGCCGATTCGGTATGGCTTCAGAAAGTACCGGTTCCTCATTGGGAGCGAGGCCTTGAAAGTTGCAGGGCTATCTCATCCGTTTTTGGCACGGAGGATCTTTCTATTGCAGCTCTCGGGCTATCGGTGGGTACAGACGAAAACGGAATCATTTCTAAAATCATAGAAGTTCATGATTTTGAAGAACTAAACCGATTGGGTAAAAAAAATATTGAAGGGAAAATCGTTTTCTTCAACCGTCCGGCCGACAATAGTACAATCAATTCATTTGCTGCCTATGGAGGTGCAGTTAACCAACGGACGCAGGGTGCCTCGGAGGCTTCAAAGGTTGGGGCTATAGCAGTTATTGTTAGGTCAGCCACACAGGCACTTGACGATTTTCCACATACCGGCGTCTTAAGGTATGAGGAAAATGTAAATAAAATTCCGGCTGTAGCAATTTCAACTGTTGATGCGGAACTTCTTAGCAAATGGCTAAGGTCCGACCCTGGATTAAAAATTCATCTGACCTCGTTGTGCCGTAATTATCCTGATACCTGGTCTTATAATGTTATTGGTGAAATCAGGGGCTCAGAGAAGCCAGGGGAATATATTACAGTTGGAGGACACCTTGATGCCTGGGATATCGCCGAAGGAGCACACGACGATGGAGGAGGATGCGTACAGGCCATAGAGATGATAAGGATATTCAGAAAACTTGGTATTGCTCCAAAGCGCAGTGTAAGAGCTGTAATGTTCATGAATGAGGAAATGTCGGGTACCGGCGGAAAAGAATATGCCCGGGAGGCAGCAGTAAAAGGCGAGGTTCATTATGCTGCCCTTGAATCGGACAGGGGGGTGCTGAGCCCCAGAGGATTTGCTTTCGATGCAGATGGAGAGAGACTGAATAAGCTTAAGTCCATCTCTGAGTATTTCGAGCCTTACAATATCAGGGATTTTGATAAAGGAGGCGGAGGTTCCGATATTAGCCCTTTAAAAGAACTTGGTGCTTTACAGATTGGCTATATTCCTGAAACACAAAAATATTTTTATTATCACCATTCTGCTAACGATACCTTCGAACAGGTGAACTTCAGGGAGTTGCAGATGGGAAGCGCGGCTATAGCAGCACTTATTTATATTCTTGATCTGAAAGACTTTTAGGAGGAAGCAGGCTGCGGGCTACAGGAAGCAGAAGGCTTTTCACAATCCGCAATCCCCAATCCGGCAGCTACACTCCGAAGAATTTCCTTTTAACCTCAATTGCGTTATCGGAGCAAACCTCGCTGCAGCAGAAACATCTGATGCATTTGCTGTCGGTCAGTTCAATATACTTTTTGTTGCCGTGTTTTGGTTCAATAGCCTTTACCGGGCATATGTTTACGCACTTCTGGCATCCTGTGCAGCTTTCATGTATGAATACCGGCCTTCGCTCAGTTTTTCTGAGGAATCTTATTCTTTTCATTACAAACTGAAGAGCGATATTATTATTGGTCGAAACAGGAATTTTGGTGAATCCTTCCTTTATAATGCTTTTAAGTTCAGGACCATCGTAATCAATTTCGTTTTCGGAGTTAAGCCATTTCTTCCTTGACAAAGCCGTTCTGGTGGTAGGGACAATAAGTGGTTCGTATCCTGCGATCCTGCTGGCAATTATATCGATTGCGACAGGATTTGTTGATCCGAACAGCAGTCCGACAGAAACCGGCAGACCTCTTCCGGGGCCAGGACCTTCCATTCCCATAATGCCGTCCATTAAGAAATAGCCTGGAGTAACAGTCTCATTCAGATCGACCAGGAATTCACCAAAGGCCCTTCTGTCCTGATGAATGGCATGCTGTTTTGCCTTATTGAATCCCGGTACCAGTCCAAGTGTGTTCTTAACACAACCGGTGAAGTAAACAAGCTCGTGATTCTTGAATTTGGGCAACGATATTATAACATCAACCTCATCAACTATGGACGCTATTTTTACTTTTCTCGTTCCGATTTTTTTCTCAACCGGGTTTAAGGTGAAATCTACCCATACTGCGCCTGTTGACTCGCATACCTTCCTTATGCCCGACTTTTCTCCACGAAAGTTCCTGTTATGAACTGCGGGCGAATCGCCAACAAAAACGGTGGCATTCTCCGACTGCAGAAACCTGATCATTGCTTCTACAACCGACGGGTGAGTGCTTATACATTTGGCAGGATCATCATCAGTAAGAATGTTTGGCTTAACCAGCACTTTTTTCCCATTAACGTTTGGACCTCCGGTTTTTCTGTAAATATCCGAAATGTGATCATAAATTTCGTGCACGTCATATTCGGTGCAGCTTCTTACTGAGACCTTATTATTCATAGCAAATCAGATTCTAATTTCTTTAAAAAGTGGTTAAATTCAGGCAGATAAATTCTAATTATTCAAAATTATCTGTTTTAGAATATCCTCTATTCCGGAAATAACTACAGACGAGGTGCCGGAGAAATTGTTTATTATTATGCTGAATACCATTTTGTTGCCCCTGATTGTTGTAAAATAGCCGGCGTAACTCCTCACCCTTGTCATTGATCCGCTCTTTGCTCTCAGACGCGAATCGAATGCAGGATCTCTGAAATGATATTTAAGAGTTCCCTCTTTCCCGGCTTCAGGCAGGGATTCAAAGTATTCGGTAAAGTATTTTCCTCTGGTATTCATATATATGAGTACATCGGAAAGCTCCCGGGCACTAACGGCATTAAGCGGCGAAAGACCACTACCGTCTTCCATAAACAATCCGTCAGTGTTTACACCTTCTTTTCGAAGGAATTTCTTTATTACTTCTACGCCTGCTGCAGTAGACCCCTTTATTCCGAATTGTTTGCCGAGTTCCTTAATTAAATGTTCGGCATACAGATTAACACTTTGGTGGTTCAGTACTTCAGCAATGTCAGACAACGGGGGAGAAGTTGTTTCAGCGACAAAGACGAAATCATAATTTGAATTACTTCTCTCTATTCTTAGTGATGACGGTTCACCGGAAAGGGTTATTCCGGATTTTGTGAGTTTGTTGGTAAGCATTCTGGCAATAAGGAGGGGCGGATCGGGGACCGATGCTTTTATGATTAAATCAGAGACACCTGCGGGAACTGACCCTTCGATCCAGCCTGATTTACTGTATGGTGAAGCAAATATGTATCCTTCATCCGAAGAGCCGGAAGCAACAAGCCTGTTAGTCAGATCATAACTGCACTCATAAGGATGAACGGAGGTTATCTTTACTTCGTTGCCGGAAGATGTAGTATTCAAATGTATCTGGTATGTATTGTCAAAGACTGAGAGACCGTAAGCGCCTGCTCCGTAATAGTTGCCTTCGTCCTCCCAAAGCCATTTCGGAGGCACCGGCTGATAATCGAAATATGAGTCATCGGTAATTACCCTGCCATCTATCTTTTTTATTCCCAGCTTAATAATCGCACCTGTCCAGTATCCCAGAAAATCCTTGTAGTGTTCTGAAAAATTTTCAGACCCCAGTGCCGGGTCTCCTCCGCCTTTTATTATTATGTTGCCTTTAAGAAGGCCGGTTACTGTGTCAAAGGTTCCGGAGTACCCAACCTGTGTTTTAAAAGTATATTGCGGACCCAGCATTTCCAAAGCAACGGCAGAGGTTATTAGCTTTTGCACCGATGCAGGCACCAGGCTTTTAACAGAATTGAATTCAATTACTGTTGATCCTGTTATGGCATCAGCTATGCAAAGTGAGACCGAAGCATGCAGCATGGAACTGTCGGAGAACAGCTTTTCGGCTGATACCTCCTGGGGAAAAAGTGGAATTGTAATTAATGATGACAGAAGTATCAGAAAGCCCTTCTTCATGCCTCTTTATTTTTGTTCTGTTCCATGGTCGAAAGCAGACCGCAGGCAGCCTTTATGTCCACACCTCTGCTTGACCTTATTGTAGTAATTATTCCCTTGTCATTGAGGTTCTCCTTAAAGTCAATCATTTCCTGGTGGCCAGGGCTGTAAAACTCCGACCCGGGTACCTGGTGGAATCTTATAAGGTTTATCCGGCATTTTATACCGTTCAGAATTCGCGCAAGTTCTTTTATGTGACGTGGAGTATCGTTAACGCCCTTAAATACAATATATTCAAATGAGACTCTCCTCTGGCTGTTCATGTCAAAATTCCTGATCAGATCGAGCACTTCTTTCACGTTGTTTGTGCGCTGTATTGGCATCAGCTTTCTTCTTTCATCGTCAAAGGGGGAGTGAAGGCTGACAGCAAGATGACACCTGCTTTTCTCAAGATACTCCTTCATACCCGACAACAGTCCCACGGTACTTACAGTAATCCTTGTAGGACTCCAGGCATAACCCCATTCTGATGTTAGTATCTCAAGGGTTTTCAATACTTCAGTAATGTTGTCAAACGGTTCTCCCATGCCCATGAACACCATGTTGGTCAGGGTCTTGAATTCGGGCAGCGATCGGAACTGGTTGAGGATTTCATTCGATGAGAGGTTTCCCTGAAAACCCTGTTTGCCTGTCATGCAGAAAATGCAACCCATCTTGCAGCCTGCCTGAGAAGAGACACAGATTGTCGCACGATCTTCATCGGGGATATAAGCGGTTTCAATGTATTTATCTTTCAGAACGCTGAACAGGTATTTCTTTGTGCCATCCTGACTTTCCGATGACTGTATAGGTTCTGCAAGTCCTATTTCATAATCTGCTGAAAGCGTCTCTCTCATTTTTTTCGAAAGATTCGTCATTTCCTCAATAGTGCTTATTTCCTTGCTGTAAAGCCAGTCGGCCATCTGCCTGGCTGCAAAACCTGGCAGACCAACACGTTTGGTGACGGCGATAAGTTCATTTAATGTTTTCCCGAAGAGTTTTTCTTTCTGCATTATTATTTTATTGTTTTGGACATAATAGCTGGCGCGGATTTTTAATCCGTGCCAAATTCAATTGATAATTTATGAACATTTTCATTAGCACCGATTGCAAATCGGCGCTATCGGTAATTCTGGATTGTCTCCTGTCTCCTGTCTCCTGTCTCATATCTCAATCTCCCCTTCAAAAACAAAAGTCGCAGGGCCGGTCAGAACAATATCGGAGATTTTTGTCCCGGAAATGTTAAATGACACCGACAGATCGCCACCTTTGGTTTTGACGCTGACAGGCGATATGTCAGAATGTCCTGAAAGAACTGAAGCTATGGCAGAGGCAGTGACACCTGTTCCGCAGGAAAGCGTTTCTTCTTCCACTCCTCTTTCAAAAGTTCTGACATAAATTCCATCCTTAAGTACCTCAATGAAATTAACATTTGTACCTCCTGGTCTGAATTCGTCAGCCCATCTGAGATTTTTTCCTTCTTTACTGACATCCAGACTGTTGACATCTTTTGTGAAAACCATGTAGTGAGGTGATCCCGTATTGATAAAGTAGTTTCCGTTTACAATACTTGTTTCATTCACGTCATTCATCCCGAGAAGGATCAGACCTTTTTCAGATTTGGCTTTATGAACACCGTCAACTGCCTTAAATGTCAGCTTCTCTGATGCTATGCCATGTCTGATTGAAAAGGCGGCAGAGCATCGTCCTCCATTGCCGCACATAGATCCCTCATAGCCGTCGGAGTTATAATATTTCATTTCGAAGTCATAACCCTCACTTCTGCAGATAAGTATCAGTCCGTCGGCTCCGACTCCGAACCGTCTGTCGCAAAGCTTTTTTATAAGGGCATTGTCTGAGGGATTAAATAATTGCTTCCGGTTGTCAATAATAATGAAATCGTTACCGGCACCCTGATATTTGTTAAAGAGCATTACTATCCGTGTTAAAATGGTGTTAAATCTTTGTATATAAGCAGAGAACGTCAAAAAAAATGCATGATCTTTGTAAACAATAGTTCTTAAATGAGGTTATAAAGATATCAATCTTTTGCCAAACCGGGCTTACGGTAAAATAAAGCAGGTGAAAAAAAGTTGAACTTTTAAATTTAAAATTATGAAAATCAAGTATTTATTAGGATCCTTATTAATGGCACTTCTGGGTGCATCCATAGCATTATTTGCTTATTCAAAAATTCAGGGAAAGTCTGAAGCTGCAATAATAAGGGATAGTTCAAAAGTTGAGGTGCGTGATGCACAGCCTTTCCTTACATCGCTTCAGATGCAGGAAGGTCAGGTCGATTTTAAGTACGCAGCCGAAAAGACAGTTCATGGTGTAGTGCATGTTCATACAAAGGCAATGACTGGAGGTCAGGCTGATAATCCGGTTATGGAGTGGTTTTATGGCGACCGTTATAACAAACAAAGGGAAGTTAACGGATATGGCTCAGGAGTTATCATCTCCGATGATGGTTATATAATTACAAATAACCATGTCATTGCCGATGCTGAAAGCGTAGAAGTAACACTAAATGATAAAAGGACTTTTACGGCGAAGATTATCGGCAGGGATCCGGGAAGCGATATTGCGCTCCTGAAGATTTCAGCATCTAATCTTTCTGTCATAAAGTATGGTGATTCAGACCAGCTGAAACTTGGAGAATGGGTACTTGCCGTTGGGAATCCATTCAATCTTACTTCGACTGTAACAGCAGGTATTGTAAGCGCAAAAGGGAGGAACCTGGGCCTTAACGAGGGAGATTACAGGATTGAATCATTTATTCAGACTGATGCAGCACTCAATATGGGGAACAGCGGAGGAGCACTTGTTGATACAAAAGGCATGCTGGTTGGAATAACTTCTGCAATAATATCGCCAAACGGGGGTTATGCAGGCAACTCATTTGCCATTCCTGTATCAATTGTTAAGAAGGTAGTCGATGATCTGAAAGAATTTGGTGAGGTGCAAAGAGCGCTTATAGGAGTAGAGATTAAGGATGTTGATTCGGAGATAGCAGATAAGCAAAAGCTGGGTGAAGTAAAAGGTGTGCTTATAACAAGGATAGTTCCCGATGGATCGGCAGAGGCTGCAGGATTAAAGGTGGATGATGTTATCGTAGGATTTGACGGGCAGGATGTGGGTTCAGTGGCTGAACTGCAGGAAAAGGTAGGAAGACACCGTCCCGGAGATAAGGGTAGCGTTTCCTATCTCAGAAATGGGAAGGAGAGCTCAGTACAGGTCGTTCTTAAAAATAAGATTGGAAATACTTCCGTTGTCACAGCCGAATCGGGCAGCGAAGAGGTTTCAGGAGCCAGGCTTGCAACACTGGGTTCCTCAGATATGAGGAACTTAAAGGTGGAAAACGGGGTTAAGATCATGGAACTGAATGATGGGAGATTTAAGGATATGGGCATGAAAAGAGGATATGTAATCCTTAACATAAATGGCAAAAAGGTGAAATCACCCTCGGATGTCCGACTGTATTCCGATAACGGAAGATCTATCAGGTCGATCGGAGGAATTCAGTCTGATGGTACTATTTTCAGCTACCAGTTTGGCAACTAGATTTTATTCAATACATATATTGCTGTATTTCAGGGGGATTTAATATTTAAATCCCCCTTTTCACAACAAAGTGAGATTATTTTTGTTATTACAGTGCAAAGGCTTATCTTTGCGGAAAATTTGGGGAAGAAAGAATGAGACAACTAAAGATAACAAAGTCGATTACCAACAGGGAAAGTGCATCGCTTGACAAGTATCTGCAGGAAATTGGTAAGGAAGAATTGATATCGGTTGAGGAAGAGGTTGAATTGGCCCAAAGGATCAAGAAAGGAGATAGAGCCGCTCTTGAAAAGCTTACAAAAGCTAATCTGCGTTTTGTTGTATCTGTGGCAAAACAATATCAGAATCAAGGACTTAGCCTGCCTGATCTTATTAATGAGGGTAATCTTGGACTTATTAAAGCAGCTGAAAAATTTGATGAAACACGAGGTTTCAAGTTTATTTCATATGCTGTGTGGTGGATTCGTCAGTCAATACTTCAGGCTCTTGCCGAACAATCAAGAATAGTGAGACTTCCGTTAAACCAGGTTGGATCGCTTAATAAGATTAATAAGGCTTTTTCGAAATTTGAACAGGAGAATGAACGCACACCTTCACCGGAGGAACTTGCAGACGTTCTGGAACTGCCCAAGGAAAAGGTTACGGATACCCTGAAAGTTTCCGGCCGTCATGTATCGGTTGATGCGCCCTTCATCGAAGGCGAGGATAACAGCCTTCTTGACGTACTCACAAACTCCGATTCGCCGGTTGCCGACAAGCTTCTGATGGATGAATCCCTTTCAAGGGAGATCTACAGGGCTCTTGCAACGCTTACCGAAAGGGAGAGGGATATAATCAGATTTTTCTTCGGTATAGGATGCCAGGAGATGACCCTCGAGGAGATTGGCGAGAAATTCGGACTGACCCGTGAAAGGGTTCGCCAGATAAAAGAAAAAGCTATCAGAAGGTTAAGGCATACCTCCAGAAGCAGATTATTAAAAGGATACTTAGGATAGGTTTATTTGTGATATTATTATTGAAGGCGCTTCAGTTTGAAGCGCCTTTTTTGTTGGTACCGTATAGTATTAAGTTTTCAGTTTTCCGGAAATATGCAGACAGTCAATTTTAAAATTGAGCATTATTTAAAATAGTGTATATTTGGCTTAATTTCAGAGTTATGAATAACGGGAACTTAAATATTGATGTGGCAAAGATTGTAAATCATTGGATTGAAACATCTGAAGAAGACTTTCTGACCATGTTAAACCTGTTTGACTCAAAATCATATTGCTGGTCTTTATTCTTAGGACATTTATCAATTGAGAAGCTACTAAAAGCCTGTTATGTAAACAAGTTCAAAAACCATGCTCCCTTTACTCACAATCTCTATCGGCTGGCTGAACTTAATGAACTTCCCTTGACCGAGGATTATTCTGATTGGCTTGATAAGATTACTTCTTTTAATCTTAACGCTCGTTATGATGACTACAAAAGGGAGTTTTATACATTATGCACAATTGATTTTACAAAAGAATGGATCGATAAAATTAATATTATCAGATCATGGATAAAACAGATGCTTTAATTATAGCCAAAAGATATGCTTTTGCTGTAAATGAAAATTATAAGCATATAAGGATAATTCTTTTCGGCTCTTACGCCAAAGGTAATTATACTGATGATAGTGATATTGATATTGCTGTTGTAATCAAAGATTATAGCAATCTGTTAGACATTCAATTGGAACTGATGAGGTTAAGACGTAAGATTGATAGTAGGATTGAGCCACATCCATTCAGGGAAAGTGAATTTGAACTGTCAAATCCAATAGTTAGTGAAATTATTAAATATGGCCGCGAAATAGAGATCGGAGGGGCCTGAAGCCTGGTGAAAACCAATGCATTGATCGGGATCTTTAAATTTTCAGTGTTCAGCTGTAATCTCAAGACTACGTCTAACTGCTTGATTGTGTAAAGCGAAATCTTAAGGCTTTCTCTTTCTTAGAACACTCATAAAACTCATAATAAAGGTAACCCTTTTTTGTTACATGGATTTTTTGATAAATCAAAGAAGGAGTCAATAGCTGCTTACCTGAAATATTAAATCCGGTCCTAATCTTACAGGCAATCCCCAGGGCATTGCGGTACAGGGCTCTTATAGCCAGATAAATTGAAAGAAGAATGATTACTCCAAACATGATCGGGGGAAGATAACCACACAATTTTTCATGCTCTGGGGCTAACATTTTTTTGGTATTGCAGGTTCTGGTCGCTCGACTCATCTTTACATTACCAAATAATGTATTTATGAAAATTCAATTAAATCGGACAACCAGATTTAATCTCCCTTTTTCTTTCCGGTTTCTCTTTGTTGTAATTATCCTGCTTGCCTTACTTCCTTCAACATCAGGGCAGGATCTGGGAAATATTGGAAAACAAAAGCCGGTAACTCTTTCAGGCAATTTATCGCTGAGGTTAAATACTTTCAATACGTCGGCTATTAACTCCACTCGGGATCCGTTTTTCTGGACTATCAGCGGAAGCCCTACGCTCTCATTATACGGGATTGCATTTCCTTTTACAATTGCAATTAGCGATAAACAGAAAGATTTCCGGCAACCATTCAACATGTATGGTGTCAGCCCCTACTTCAAAAAAATCCGTTTTCATGCCGGGTACCGCACCGTATATTTTTCAGATTATACTTTATCCGATCATATTTTCCTTGGCGGAGGGATAGAAGCAGAACCATCTATTTTCCGTTTCGGATTCGTATATGGCCGCTTTATGAAGGCTGTAGAACCTGTTAAAGATACAATATCAGGACAATATGCGGAACCTTCGTTCGCAAGGAAAGGCTTTGCCGCAAAATTTGGCCTCGGCAAATCGAATAATTTTGTCGACTTTATTGTATTGAAATTACACGACGACACCACTTCAGTAAAAATCAAACCAACTGATGTCGGAGCTCCTGCTGCAGAAAACATGGTGTTTGGCATTAAAACTCGGCAGGTTTTCGCCAAAATATTCACTTTCGATGCCGATTTTGGATTAAGTGCCTACACTTTCGACCTGCGGTCAGCAGAACTCAACATTGATAAGTATAAGGCATTGGATTTCATGAGCGGACTTTTTATCCCAAGGGAATCGACTCAGTTTCTGATGGCAGGGAAAGCAAGTTTTGGAATAAGGGTCAGGAAATTATCGGTTAAAATCAATTACCGGCGTGTAGAACCCGAGTACCAGTCTATGGGGGCATATTACCTGAATACAGATATTGAAAACCTTACAGTTGCGCCCGCATGGCAGATGTTCAAAAGCCGGCTGCGGATAAACGGAAGCATAGGATTTCAGCGCAACAACCTCTTTAGCGATAAGGTGAACAATACCGTTCGCAGGGCCAATTCTCTCTCGATGTCTTTTGCTCCAAATTCAAAATGGGGAATGAACATCAACTATAGTAACTATAACATGAGTCAGACAAGGAATTACACTATAGTGCGCGATACTCTTTCGCTGGAGCAATTTTCAAACAACCTGAGCGGAAACCTGTTCTTTAATTTTGGAACAAAAACTCATCGTCAGAATGTGAATTTTTCTATGAATTACCTGAATCTGGATGATAACTCCAGCAGGAGTTCTGTTTCAAATTCCACCACCTCACTAAATCCTTCGGCTTCGTACAGGTTTACAAATACCGACAAAAAAATCTCATTTAATATAAACACAAATGCAAGTGATTTTAAGACAGATAAAAATGAGACCCTCAGATGGGGCTTATCTTCAGGGCTTTCAAAAACGCTGGCACAAGACAAACTTAAAACTGGTGTAAATATAAGTTACTATTCAACTCATCTGAACGGGGAGAGTTACAGCACTACAATGTCAGTTGGGGCAAATATCGGATACCAGCCTCATAAAGGACATTCATTCAATATAGGTCTTAACCTTGTAAACAGGTCATTTACAGTAGTCACACAGCC
This sequence comes from uncultured Bacteroidota bacterium, assembly GCA_903844815.1. Lineage (GTDB taxonomy): Bacteria > Bacteroidota > Bacteroidia > Bacteroidales > VadinHA17 > LD21. The sequence goes on from CAIMVD010000088.1 coordinate 77,850, forward strand.
GGGATCAACCGATTTTTTAGGAAATTTTGGTTACACATTTAACTTTTAAACCCGAAAACATGATGCGAAAATTAAGTAAAACTCCGATTGTTTTTTCGGTATTATTAGTATTCTTATCCCTGCAAACTGCATTTGCACAATACCCGCTGGGGGTTAAGGTAAATGTTGCTCCGCCTTACCCCCTGAGGATAACCGATTTTACAAGTACTGAAAGTAGTATTTTTGTCTCTATTACAAATTTCACACAACAGTCATATAAAATATTCCTGTCGGGAAGCCTCATAAATGAAGACAGTGGAATTACCGTATCGACCGATCCCAATGCTGCACCGGGAGAGTGCATAACTGTTATGCCCGGAGGACTGACACTTTCAGGAACAGATCTGGCTCAGTTGTTCGATCCCGGACGACTTAGGTTTACCGGAATAAGCCTGAGTGCCATACGCGGTGACCAGTCATTGCCAGAGGGAAATTATACTTTGTGTATGCGTGCTGAATCGTGCGATCAGCGAGGGAAATTTTATTCTTCTGCAACCGGTGATGGCGACGGATGCGCCTCATTCGAGGTATCTTATGTTGAGCCTCCTGAAATATTGGTCCCGGAATGTGGCGGGCAGATTGAAGCTACTGCCGCAAGTATTCCAATACTATGGTCATTTATTCCCCCTGCAACAGGAATGGGCAATATCATGTTCAGGATTGAGATGGTGGAAGTAGACCCTGCTACCCGTAACCCGGTTGAAGCAATGAGCAGTACTGACCGGATTTTTGAAAAAGAAGATATTCAGATCACCAGTTATAATCTGTTAATCAATGATGAGGTTGCTCTGGAGGTTGGCAAGACTTACGCTTTCAGGGTAAAAGCCTATGACAAGGACGAAAAAGTCCAGTTCCACAACCATGGGGAGAGTGATGTTTGCACTTTCCGGTACGGTGAGGCACCGGGAACAGCATTGCACCCAATAATAACAGCTGAATACCCTTTGGATGGTGATATAATTCCATTCAGCGCTTTCCCTCTGATAGTAAAGTTCGACCCATATGACATCGATTACCATCAGTTTATTTCAGATGTTACTATCCTGACACAGAGGGGAACCTTCGACGATTCGCACCACGATTTAAACTGGCCAAGCAATCCTTTGACAGCTCAAAGAAATGTGACCGGATTTCAGGAGATGACCCAGGAACAAGCCCAGAACATTGCTGTTTACAAGAACCTGACCGAATCGCCTCCCACTTTCAGCAAATCGGAAGAATATACATGGAATACCGATGTCGAAATGAGATACAAATCGCAAAGCATTACTATTCCCCGGGTTACTTCTACCTTTAAAGTAGGGATGGGGCCATCAAAGTTAACTCTGCCTGAAAATGGGGATACAGTCGCGTCGGGTCTGGTCAAATTCAAGTGGAAAACGTCAGATCCGCCTCAGAGGATTAAACCTGATTTCGCTATAGTTCAGGCGTCAAGCACATCAGGCGGGTCAATTTTCTTCAACGGATTTGTTGATGAACGCTGGGTTGTAGAAATCAGCACAACCGCAACTTTCGATAGTATTGCACATACAATCGGCGGCCGGTTGGGGACAACTATCGATCTTACAAGTTCTTCCGAAGCAATAAATGAAGAATTGTATAAAAGCGTTGAAGAGAACTTTACAATTACAGCTCCCGGAAAGTACTACTGGCGCGTCAAATGGATGACGCTGCCAAATGATATCTCAGACAAGAACTTCTATGCTGTAAGCGACATTTTTAATTTTATTATAAAATCATCTTCCGGAGGAGCCCCTCCAGCCACTCATGCAGCAGTTGCTGATACTACTGGCGGATGCCGGAGTGCTTGTGCCGCTCCTGCTATTACCGACCGCACGGCCGTAACCGGCCTCGCTACCGGGGAAAGTCTTAGAATCGGTAAATTCAGCCTGTATATTCAAACCATAACAACTACTTCCGGAACACAATATACCGGCGACGGCTATATTCAAATTCCTTTTCTGAACAATGTTAAGATAAAAGTGAATTTCACTGGTATCCAGTATAATGCAGGCAGGCAGATTTTCTCAGGCACCGTAAGCGCAAAAGAAGACCGTGGCTTTGTGACCGAAGAAGTGGCTACCAGAGTCGGACAGGTGATTTCCATGGCGGGAACTGAAGCAGCAGCGTTGAACGACTTCCTTACTGAAGGAGAGAGATTGTTAAGTGTATTTACAAGTTCCCGTGAAATTGGTATGCCTATCGGTATCGACCGTGAAATAGATGGCAATAAATATACTGTCGGAATTGTAAGTATGGAATTCACTCCCGAGCATGCAACTTTAAACGCTGTTATGAACCTGAACTTCCCGCAAATTGGGGATCAGCTTATTGCTTTTGGGGTTAAAGACTTATGTGTAACGCCAACCGGACTTGGCGATGAAGGCAGGCTTTACCTGGCGCGCGACTGGGAATTGTACCAGGACGGAGATACAAGGTTTGCATTTAAAGGTGCTGCAACCGCTGATACTACAGGCTCGTGCTATGTCAGCTGGGATTGCCGCGGGTTCCTTTGTGCGAGGATCCAGGGAGATGTAACCTTTCCACGTACCATGCTGGTTCCCGATCAGGATGACGGGACTGCCGGTGCCGGTACTGTTAAAGGAAGTTTCGCTTTTAAAGCCTGCAGGGGAAGTAATTTCATTGCATCGGTAACTATTGATCCGTTCCAGATAAAAGGTGTCGATGGCTGGGGCTGGGTGGCGAGTAATGCCTGGCTCGACTTTTCTGACCTTGAAAATCCTACCGGGTTCCATTTGCCGGACACTTATGGAGATACTACCCTTTTGCATGGAGGTTCGAGGATGATCAACACCTGGCAGGGGTTCTATTTGGAAACTATTGAAGTCAGGGCGCCTGCTGAATTTGAAAACAGTGCGTCATCAGGCAGGATCTCTTTTGGCGTCCATAACACCATCATCGATGGCACCGGGCTCACTACCTCGATCAGGGCAAACAATATTCTGCCGATATCGCAGGGCTCTTTTCAAGGGTGGGGCATCTCACTCGATACAATAAATATTGATTTTGTTTCAAATACTTTCAGGGAAGGAGGTATCTCCGGCAAACTAGGCATCCCTGTTTTCGACGACGGACAGAATCTGGATTATCATATGGCTCTCACCTACAGGGACGAAAAACTCAACTACCTGTGCCGTGTATTTGCGAGGGACACACTTACCGTTCCGATGTGGGCTGCCAGAATGCGGCTTAGACCCGACTCTGAGATCCGATTGCAGATAGGGGATTCAACTTATGCTTCAACCAATCTAAGCGGAGATATAGGGATCAGAGGTAACCTTATTTCAGGAGGAAGTTCCATACCGGGGTTAAACTTTTCAGGCATGGTGTTTGAAGGGTTTAAACTATCTACTTCCGATCCTCATTTCGATGTCGACAGTGTTTATTTCTCTCATGCCAGTCCGCAAAAGAGCGTCGCAGGCTTTCCTGTCAATATTAATGACATAAGCCTGAATATTAATGACATAACCCGTCCCGGTATTAATTTTGATCTGGATATTGTTCTTGGAGAATTCAGCGCCGAATTCGGGTTTGGCGTGTTCGGACGATTGAACTATGAAGCCGGAAGATTCAGTGCAGGATTCGACGGGATTGATCTTCGCTCCATATCCATTGATCAGACAATAAGCGGGGTGCAGCTGCGTGGCGGCCTTGAATTCTACAATCACGACCCTGTTTATGGTGACGGATTAAAAGGATATCTTGATGTTACACTTCCAATGAAGCTAAGGGCAAGGCTCACAACTCAGTTTGGAACGGTAAAAACATCCCCCACAGCAGTATATGGAACTTCCGGATATTATCCTTACTGGTTTGTTGACGGACTGGTTAACTTCCCGGGCGGAATCCCCATTTTTACAGGATTCGGGATCTATGGTTTCGGAGGAGGAGCTTATCATCACATGCGCATAGATGAAGCTTCTTTGCCTGCAGCCTCGGCTAGTATGGGTGGTTCAACGCCCTCGGGTGAGAGCGTATTATCAACTGTCAGGTATATTCCTGACTACCATACCTATCTTGGAATGAAACTCACCGCCGTACTGGGAACTCATCCTTCGAGCGATGCATTTAACATGGATGCAACAATAAAAGCTCAGTTCAACGATTCGGGAGGTCTGGATTTTATAGGAATAGAGGCCCGGGGATATATAATGACTTCCAAGTCGGACCGGTCTACGGCAAAAATCTGGGCCGATGTTGATATCACCTATTCAATACCAGCTGACGGTAATGCTAATTTGCACGGTAATTTTGATGTTTTTGTGAATGTTGAAGGCATCTTAACCGGCGCGTCAGACGGCAATAAGTTTGTAAATGCTACTTTCCATGTTGATCGCGACAAGTGGTATTTCTATATGGGAACACTGACGGACCGGGCGGGTTTAAAGCTTCGTCTCGGGCCGGTACAGGCGGATTTACTGACCTATCTTATGGTTGGTCATGATATACCTACCACGTTACCGCCACCGCCTGATCGAATACGCGACCTGTTATATGGAGGAGGCGCCGGGCGGCTGGGGACTGAAGGTGCTATGGCTTCACAGATTTCATCGCGAAACCGCGACGCGGAACAGTCGAAATACAATTCGGGAAGGGGATTTGCCTTTGGTGTCTTTTTTGACTATAGCTCTGAAATGGATTTCGCCATCTTCTATGCCAGGCTGGAATTGCTCCTCGGGTTGGATCTTAATATGACTGTCGATGATAGCAGGGTTTGTGCAGAAACGGGAACGGTGCCGGGTATGAACAACTGGTACGCAACAGGTCAGGTTTTTGCCGGCATCTGGGGCGAAATGGGTGTCAAAGTCGATCTGTGGTTCATTAGCGGCAGGTTCCCTTTTGTCAGTCTGGCTGCAGGCATTCTGCTCCAGGGAGGATTGCCAAGGCCCGAATGGTTTAGTGGCCGTGCGGCTCTGCAATACAGCGTGCTTGACGGCCTGGTTGAAGGCAGGTGCAGTTTTGAAGTTAACGTCGGACAGAGATGTTCAATTGTTGATGCCAATCCGTTCAGCGGCGTTGAGTTTATAAGCGACGTCAGACCGCAGGCTGAAGATAGTCCTGCCAATGTGTTTGAACAACCCAAGGTTTCGTTTAACCTCCCGGTTGAAAGAATCCTTGAAATTCCCGCAGGAACAGATGCCAATCCGACACTTATACGAAGGTTAAAACCTTATATTGCCAGTTTCAGACTGATAAAGAATGATGGAACAAATACTGAAGTTCCGGGTCGTTTCGAAATGAGCGAACGCAATACCCTGGCTACCTACAAATTTGAAGAGGCACTTGAGTCTACTACCAGTTATAAAATAGAAGTAGTAGTTCAATCCAATGAATATTATGCCGATGGTAGCATAAGGCGAGTTGAAATAAGCGGTCGTCCATGGGAAGAGCGGCGTGAAGTTACATTTACCACACAGGCACGTCCCGATGTGATAGTTGCTGAAAATGTGCGCTTTACCTATCCGGTTGAAAACCAAAGGTTCTTCCTCAAGGGAGAAAGTCCGAAACTTGCAAAAGGACTGGTGAGGTTTACTACAGGTCAAAGCTACTTGTTTTACACAACAAAAGATGGTTCGCAGTACAACTACCTTGTACGATTCAAACCAATTCCTGACGGCGAACCTGTTGAAGTTCCGCTTCAGTCACATGGATTATATACCGACTGTATGTTGCCGCCTCTTGATAATGATAAGATGTACGCGGTTCAGATTCTGCGCAGGAAGGTAGTTACAGTATTGGAATCAGCAACAGCAGGTTTAGGCTCTTCACTCAGGTCACCTGCTCCATCTGTGCGAACAACAGCTATTGCACTAACTCCGCTTCGGTTCGAAATGGAATTGAGTACGGCGACTGTTAAAATGGAAGGTAAACTTTTACCGGGAGCTACAGTTAGTCCGGGAGAATTCCTGCTGTACAGCTATTATTTCAAAACAAGCAGGTATAGCACCTTGCAGGAAAAGCTTTCAGAATCAGTCCTTTTAGCAGACTACAAAAATATTTTTGTTGCAGAACTATTCGATATCCGGACAACTATTCCCGAGTATTTTGATGAATTTGATATTCACGGGGTTTACAAGAATGGTACAGAAGTGCTCAAACCTCTGCTTGCTACCGAGGCACCCTTTGATTATACGTATCATCAGGTGCAGGTTAATCCCTATATCTACGATTTAGTTACAAAGGTTCAGATTTTCATGTCAGTAAATCCAGGATTAGGCGCACCTTTAGTTACATCGCTAAACGGGCATGGAAAGGGTAGGCCTCCCGTAAATTCGGTAAGCTTTGGTATGGGACGTATTGAACCGCCACTGTCGGTTGCTGATGTTGAGACTGCTGCCGGTATTGTTCGCACCAGTGGTGTCAATTACGCGGTTAAGGCTATAAACCCTGCATTATCAGGCATTTTAAACGGTGCAACATCAGCGCTCACTGCTACTAGTAGTTACAGTGTATCAGCCTTTGGCGCAGCTTTACCTTCCGACCCTTCTAATTTCCGGTTATATTACGAGTCCAGCAACTATGTAATTCAGGATTTTAATGCCTTTAAAGCAAATGTTAGCCGGATTTTATCTTCTATGATAGGATTTCAAACCGGTCGCAGAGTCATGGAGTTAAATAATCCTGTATTGCTCAATGAGTGCAATGCGTTGCTGAGGAAGTCCGCGGCTGACTTTAAGCTCTCGGGGAGCGAGTATGGGGTTAACCTGTTCTACAGGGTCCCAAATTCAGCGGGAAATGAAAATACCGGTGGACTGAAGGTTACCAAAACATTCAACTATGGTACTGCACCGCTACTGATCCCTTCATTGGGTATAAGGCCGAGAATATTATAGTATAAACTTAAGTTAATCGCCGATCGTCCAAATTATTCAGACTGAAATTATGAGATACTATAAAATTCAAATCATAGCACTTGCATGTTTTCTGCATTATGGAATTGCATACACTCAGGGCCAGTCCAAAAAACCTCAGTCGTTCAAGGCCTCAATACAATTATCGGCAAAGGTATACAGCGACAGCATAGTGCTTCGCTGGGCTCCCGATGCTCCCGGGGCATGGACAACTGCCAACCAGTTCGGTTATGCCATTGAACGCACAGAGGTTCCTGCAACCGGGACATTTGATCCGGCAGCGTATAAACGTCTTAACTCCAGTCCGGTAAAGCCATGGCCGCTTGACAAATGGGCATCAATTGCCGGGGAAAAGGCAGAAAACAGCATGGCCGCCGTAGCTGCACAGGCTCTGTATGGGAAAAGTTTTTCCAGCACCGGAACCAGTTTAGTGCAGATGGCTGACGAATATTCCAACCGATGGTCGTTTGCTTTGCTTGCTGCCGACATGAACCAGCCAACAGCAACCGCCCTCGGGCTTCGTTTTGCCGACAAAAACATTAAAAACGGGAACGTTTACATTTACAGGGTTTTGTGTTTGGCTGACACTTCGTTATTCAATATTGAAACAGGTTATACTGTGGCTAATACAGCTGACGTAATTCAGATACCGGTACCTTTGATTAGCAAAGCCACTGAAATGGAAAATGCCATTAAGCTTGAATGGGACAGGACTTTTCATGAAAAGGCATTCTCTGCATATTGGATTGAGAGGTCAGGCGACCTGGGCAAAACATATAACAGACTTACCAAGGTTCCGTTTCTGAATCCGCAAAACGATATGCGTGAGAAGAGTAGTGTATTTTTATATACTGATTCCCTTAAGGAGAATTATAAACCATTTATTTACAGGATTATTGGCATAACTTCGTTTGGTGAGGTCAGCAAGCCTTCACAGGCTGTTACCGCCATGGGGCGAGATAAAACCCCGCCAGCTGCTCCCGAAAAGGTGAAAGCTGAATCAACCGGAGGATCTGTTATTAAGCTTTCGTGGGAAAAGAAATCGGAGGAAAAGGATCTGAAAGGATTTATAATCGGGCGCAGCAGCAGTTCTTCAGATGGTTTTCAGCCTTTGTTTGAAAATCCTCTGCCTCCCTCAGCCAGATCGTGGACGGACCCAAATGCGGATGTAACTACTACAAACTACTATGTTGTGGCTGCGGTCGATACGGCTGGAAATGGTAATGTTTCAATGATTTCGTACGGAATGATTGTCGATTCGATCCCCCCGGCGCCACCGGTCAACCTGAAAGGTAGTATAGACAGCCTTGGCATTGTGCGAATCTCATGGAATTTTGGAAGGGAACCCGATTTAGCAGGGTATATGGTTTATTTCTCAAACGACTCTGCTCATATATTTTCGAGCACCACGCCACAGCCACTACGCGATACTACCTACACTGACACAATAACTCTTAAAACTCTTTCAAAGAGAATATATTTTAAAATCAAATCCGTGGATGTTACCTACAACTATTCTCCTTTCTCGGCCTTGCTTGAACTTAGGAAGCCCGATAAGCTACCGCCTACATCACCGGTAATCTCGTCATATAAAGTAATGGAAGACGGCATCCGGATTGACTGGATTAGCAGCCAGAGCGAAGATGTGACGGAGCATATATTGTTTCGGCGAATAAACAAAGAGAACTGGACAGAATACCGGAAATTTCCTAAAGCTGAGGTAAGCACCTTAACTGACAAGGATGTAAAACCGGGGTCGGATTATTCATACAAATTGATCTCTGTCGACGAATCGGGCAATAAATCAAAACCATCAGTTGAAATGACCCTGAAATTTACAGGCAGCCTTACTGCCCAATCGGTATCAAACATATTTGTTTCAATAACCTCCAATAAAAACGGAATCCTTGTGAATTGGAACTATCCTGTGGAGGGAAATTACCGCTTCGTGGTTTACAGGGCAGTAAACGGAGGTAATTTTCTTACTGTCGAAACTACAGAACAACGAAACACCTCATTTACAGATAAAAACGTAAAAACAGGGTTTAGTTATGAATATCAGGTTCGTGCATTTTTTAAGGATGGTAAGAAATCTGCTCTCGGTAAAGTGGCCCAAATTATTTATAATCAGTAGACCCCAGGCCAGCAACACAAAGTGCAAAGGAACATTTTTACACTTCTCGCTTTACTTCCGGTTTTTACTAAATTTATGTAGGTTTGCAGTTTTATAAATGATTTTTCTGCAATGGACTTTAAATTAGTATCCGATTTCCAGCCTACAGGCGACCAGCCGGAGGCCATTCGTCAGCTCGTAGAAGGTCTCGACAAGGGTGTCCCTTTTCAGACCCTTCTCGGAGTGACAGGTTCCGGAAAGACATTCACTGTAGCAAATGTTATAGAGAAAGTGAATCGTCCTGTTCTTGTCCTGAGCCATAATAAAACCCTTGCAGCCCAGCTCTACGGTGAGTTCAAACAGTTTTTTCCCGAAAACAGGGTAGAGTATTTTGTTTCATATTATGATTATTACCAGCCTGAAGCCTACCTGCCTGTCACGGATACCTATATAGAAAAGGACCTGGCTATTAATGAGGAAATTGAGAAACTGCGTCTCAGCGCAACTTCTTCGTTGCTTTCAGGGCGTAAGGACATAATAGTAGTATCATCAGTATCCTGCATTTATGGAATTGGAAATCCTGAGGATTTTCATTCCAATACAATTCATATCAGAGCCGGTCAGAATTTCGGGAGAAATCAGTTCCTTCGAAAGCTTGTAGACAGTCTCTATTCCAGAAATGAACTTGAATTCAAACATGGCACTTTCAGGGTCAGGGGAGATACTGTGGACATATTTCCTGCGTATGCCGACATCGCAGTAAGGGTGGTTTATTTCGGTGACCAGATTGAAGAGATATATTCATTCGAACCACTCGACGGGCACAGGCTTGAAATACTTAATGAATATATTATTTATCCTGCAAATATCTTTGTAACAACCAGGGAGCGTATCAATCAGGCTATCAATTTCATTCAGGATGACATGATGCGGCAGGTAACCCATTTCAGGGATATTGGCAAAAGGGAGGAGGCCAAAAGGCTTGAGCAGAGGGTCCAGTACGATCTTGAGATGATAAAAGAATTAGGATACTGCAGCGGAATAGAGAATTACTCCCGGTATTTCGACGGAAGGAAACCCGGCACAAGGCCCTTCTGCCTGCTCGATTACTTCCCTGACAATTTCATAACAGTTATTGATGAAAGTCATGTGAGCGTTCCTCAGGTACGGGCTATGTATGGCGGCGACCATTCGCGCAAACAGACACTCGTGGAGTTCGGTTTCAGGCTGCCCTCGGCACTCGACAACCGGCCTATGAGGATAGAAGAGTTCGAAGCACTGACAGGCCAGACTATTTTTGTCAGCGCAACCCCGGCCGATTATGAACTGGAAAAGAGTGAAGGTGTTTATGTCGACCAGGTGATAAGGCCAACAGGATTACTGGATCCACCAATTGAGATCCGCCCAAGCCTGAATCAGATTGACGATCTGATGGCTGAAATAAGGAAAAGGACCAGTATTGGGGAGAGGACCCTCGTGACCACAATTACAAAAAGAATGGCTGAAGAACTATCCGCATATCTGCTGAGGTTTGATATTAAATGCCGCTATATACATTCTGAGATAGATACCCTTGAACGTATTGACATCATGGAGAGTCTTCGTGCCGGAATAATTGATGTGATTGTTGGGGTTAACCTTCTCAGGGAAGGACTTGATCTGCCAGAGGTTTCACTTGTTGCCATTCTTGATGCTGACAAGGAAGGTTTTCTCAGATCATCAAGGTCGCTTACCCAGACTGCCGGAAGAGCAGCACGTAATCTTAACGGCAGGGTGATAATGTATGCCGATAACATTACACGAAGCATGAAGCAAACGATTGAGGAGACAAACAGGAGAAGGGAAAAGCAGATGAAATACAATGAAGATATGGGGATTACACCCACCCAGATCAGAAAAAAAACAGGTTCGGCACTCAGCGGCCTTACACGCAAAGGACCAGTGGTTAATGCATACATTGAACCTGAAAAGCCTGATATCGCCGCCGATCCGGTTGTAAAATATATGAACAGGCCGGCGCTTGAAAAGGCTATAGAAAAGACAAGGAAAAGTATGGAAAAAGCAGCTTCTGACCTTGACTTTATTGAAGCAGCACGTTTCAGAGATGAGATGGTGGATCTTCAGTCGCTTTTGAGAGGAAAGCAGTAGGCTATACTGTTATCTCGAATGAACTTCCGTGCTTTTCTGGCGGACTGCATTCCAGTTTCTTTTCCGCTCCCCTGAAGTCACAGTGCCCGACAGATCACCATTAGATTCAGGTTTCCCTGAGTACTTTTCTTCTTTCAGGGTGAAAGTAAATAAATCGCCGTTAATTCTGCCATCTCTGATTATTATACTGTCACTGCCTTTTTTATAATTTCCAAAGAAGTTCTGGAAGTCCTGATTAATTTTTAGTTCACCTTCGCCAAGTTTATATGATCCCTCTATTTTTGCCGGTACTATCCACATGAGAGCTGTATACCAGTTTGTCCATTGGGAATCGGCAGTTACCTCGTAGTCAGGTTCCCATTTTCCCATATTGAAGGTGTTTGAAACAATGCGCGTGCCTGGTTTGAGGTCAAGCAGCCTTGGCCTTAGTTTCAGATTAATATCAGGAAGGAGAAACATTGTTATCACTGTGGCTTCCGACAGATCATATTCAAACAGATCAGCCTTTATGAATGTCGCTCTTTCGCTGACACCGGCTTCTTCGGCATTTTTTCTGGATAATTGCACCATTTCAGGATTATACTCAATCCCCAGGGCTCTTGCTCCAAGTTTTGCTGCGGCAATTACTGTCCTCCCGTCGCCTGAACCAAGATCAATAAGGTAATCATCAGGACCGGCATCAGCGATTTCGAGCATCTTCTTTACAAGTTCATCAGGAGTAGGGACCCAAATAACATCCTTACCAGCCTGTCCGACCCTTGGTACGAATGAGCTGTCCTTTAAATTATTCTGAGATCTTAGAATAGCAGGAAAGCATAAAAACAGAAAAAGTATAACCTCAGCATTTGAAAAACGGTATGGTTTCATCTGTGCCCTCCTTTCTGGTATCTGACCAAGAATTCTTTTGAAAACATTAAAATTAGGAAATTAATTTGTATTATCTATCAGGGAATTAACATAATCGGCTATTGAAAGTGAAGCGGTAAGAGCAGGTGATTCCATTCCGATAAGGTTTATAAAGCCAGGGAAGCCTCTGTTGCTTTCTTCCATTATATAAAAGTCCATTTGAGGATCACCCGGTTTTTGGATCTTCGGACGTATACCAGCCATTTCAGGCGCGATATCATCGTATTCGAGAAAAGGGAGAAACTTTTTTGCCGACCTGTAGAAATCTCCCTGCCTGGAAACAGTTAGTTTATAGTCATATATATTTGAATCAAGATATTTGACATCGGGTCCAAGCTTCACTCCTCCTCCCATGTCAACTGTGACATGTATACCGATACCTTCCATATTAGGATGGGGAACAGGATATATAAGTCTGTTTATAAGATGATTCTTCGGAGGATTTATCCTGAAGTATTCCCCCTTGCAGAAGTGTATTTTAAGAGATTCATCCTTTATGCCAACCATCTCTGCTATCGTGTCTGAAGCCAGTCCTGCCGAATTGACGATAATCCTTGTAGTAAAGCAGTATGTGTTTTTTTCTGCATCCATTATTGTGACTTCGTAGCCCCCGTTAATCTGTTTGACTGATATAACCTCGCTTAGGTATGCTATCTGTACTCCGTTATTAATCGAATTTGTTTCGTACTGTTTCATAAGTGAATGAGTGTCGATGATACCAGTGGAGGGAGAAAAAAGGGCCTTAAGAGCAAAGATGTTAGGTTCAAGTTCGGAAATTTCCCGGCTGTTCATCATAATAAGATCATCAACACCATTGATGAGGGCAGTTTTTTGTATTCCTTCTAATTGGGGAAGTTCTTCCTCTGAAGTAGCGACAATCAGCTTTCCACAGTTCTTATGGGGAACGGAATACTTTCTGCAATATTCATAAAGCATCTTCTTTCCTTTAAGGCATAATCGGGCCTTCAGACTGTTTTCAGGATAATAGATGCCTGCATGTATTACTTCGCTGTTCCTGGAGCTTGTCTCCTGCCCGAAAGTATCATGTTTCTCCAGGACAAAAACGCTGCTGTATCTGGCTGAAAGTTTTTCAGCGATTGCCAGGCCAACAACGCCTGCCCCAATGATTGTTATCTCTGCATCCATCTTATAATAGTTTAGGCATCATTCTTTCAAAAATAATTTAAAATAGCTGTTTCAGTGTTAAAAGTGCAGAATAAAAATATCAGGTGATGAAAACCTCCGGTTTTATTATAAATATACCCGGCAAAGCCAGGTATGCTTAATTCCGGTTTCCAGCCGATTCAGGAAAAAAATGACGCTTTAGGGCTTTTTTTCTTCAGAGGCTATCGCTTTTTTGTCCGGCAAGAAAGGGTATTAATTCGTATTTATATGATGTAAGTAGCAGAATATCTGTAAAATAAAAATGTATTTAAGATTCCGGACCATTTTATCCTTTGTCAATACCAGCCCTCCGTTCGTCAAAACCACAGGAGTTTATAAAATTGCCTGACTGCTTGTATTAAGATGCAGGTAATCAATAATATGATACGGATAGATATCACTATTTTGCTGATATTGCGAGGTTCAGCCATAAATTGAGGACCGTTTTTGACGAATAGAGGCTTTTGTGCTTCTAACGAATTCATATTGCAAATGAAGGTGCTATTTTGAAGGACCAACAATAATCAACACATCTCATTTGACCATTTATTGGGCATTTGCCGTTTGTGGGGGAAGCTGCTAAGGTATATTTTTACATCAGGAGTTTACATCAGTTTTAATTAATAAAAAGTTCAGCCATGGAAACCACAACAATCACAACTGAAAGAAGAGCGGAAAATAATTTCGGAATTAGCAAATCTTTATCAGAACAGGCAGCTTCAAGTGAGGTTATGGAAAACCTGATCGCAGAAGGAGGAGAAAATTTCCTTAACTATCTCGATCGTCAGGGGCTGGTTAACGATCCTAACACTCTTGTACTTTCCTCAAATCACCACTATTATTATGATGACAGCGAATTAGAGGGAGTAACCACTCTTATCAATATGAAAAAGCTGAACCTGATCAGTCATCTGGACGGTTTCCTGAATACATTGTGCAACGTTATGGCGCCTGAGACAAATTTCATCGGATGTTTTTCCGACAGCGATAATGAAAAAGATAATGGATTATACAACAGGTTATACAAGAGTCTGATCAATTTTCTTGATTCAAGGACTGACAAAGATATTGACAGAAAAGATGTTTCCAGGATACTTGAAACACAGGGATACAAAATTATGGATATGACAGTAATAAACGGTCTGACATATTTCAGGACTCAGTATATAGGGGATGCAGCATAGATTCATTCAGAAAAAGTATTTGGGGTTAAGATTTTTTTCATAGGACAGATTTAGGTAGGTACGTCAGGAGAGGGTCAGTTTTACTGTCCCTCTCCCTGTTTTTATTTCATTTGGTCAGATATTTGAAATTTTCGTGTACTTAGTTATTACCCTCTTTCCTGAATTTCCGGGTGAATTTTTTTCTTCTGAATATGAAACGGAGCTGGTTTCATACACCAAATCATTGAATACAGTCCGGGCAGAATTAAAACTGTTTTTTATAAAATCCATAAAAAATGATGTTTTCACCTTTTTTTGTCGCTGATGAAGTAGTGTTTTTGCATAACAAAAATAAAAATATTGTCCTTTAAATATGGTGTAAGTAGTTTAAATACAATTAAATACCTAGATAATGGGCAGTATTGCATGTTTTTCATTTTGGTCAATAATAGCCAGCCGTTCGTCAAAAGCCTAAAAATGCTGAATTTAGGCAAATACATGCATCTATAATGCATATAATCAAATAAATAGACCCGTTTTTTATTCCTGTTTTAAGCGAAAAATGATGTTTTGTCATAAATCTGAGGTTGTTTTTGACGAATAGATGATTTTTAGGTGTTAATGAATTCATATAGCTAATGAAAGTGCCAATTTGAAGGATAAACATAAATAAGCACTTCTCAATTGGCCATTTATTGGGCATTTGACGTTTGTAGGAGATATCTTTTAGGTATATTTTTACATCAACAGATTTAATAAAAATTAATGCAAAATACTTCAGCCATGGAAACCACAACAATCACCTCTGAAAAAAATGCTGCAAGCAATTTTAACCAAGTCAATACTTCGACTGAGATTACAGCTTCAAGTGAGGTTATGGATAACCTGATCGCAGAAGGAGGAGAAAACTTCCTTAACTATCTCAACCGTCAGGGCCTGGTAAACGATCCTAACACTCTTGTACTTTCCTCAAATCACCATTATTATTATGATGACAGTGAATTGCTGGGAGTTACTACCCTTGTAAACATGAAGAAGCTGAATATGATTAGCCACCTGGACGGTTTCCTGAACACCTTATGCACAGTGATGGCGCCTGAGACAAATTTTATCGGATGCTTCTCCGACAGCGACAATCAGAAGGATAATGGATTTTACAACAGATTATACAAAGGTCTCATCAATTTTCTTGATTCAAAGACCGACAACGACATAGACAGAAAAGCAGTATCCCGCATACTTGAAACACAGGGATATAAGATTATGGATATGACAGTCATAAACGGGCTGACATATTTCAGGTCGCAGTATATTGGAAATGCTGCCTAGTATCATTTCCTTCCAGAAATTGAGAAGATAGCTTTTAGATTCATTGAACAGATTTAGGTAGGACGTTAAGAGAGGGTCAGGTTTTCCTGTCCCTCTCTTTGTTTTGTACAGGCCGCAAATTACTTTGCTCGGTAAAATGATTTAGAGCCTTAAGTATTCTCTGCGTCGTTCTGTTTTCTTTTGTTTCCTTCTGTTTTGAAATATTAATTATATTTGCTACATAATTGGTTAATTTTCTGATTTTTAGAATCCATGAAAATACTTCTTACAGGAACAACGGGATATATTGCACAACGACTTCTTCCTGTTCTTTTAAATAGCGGTCATGAGGTAGTTTGCTGTGTCCGCGACAGGCTAAGGTTCGATGCTGAAAAATACAATTCAGAAAAACTGTCAGTTATTGAGGTCGATTTTATCAAAGCCGAAACCCTTGACTTTATTCCTGAGGATATTGATGCTGCATATTACCTTGTTCATTCAATGGCTGCCAAATCGGGCAATTTTGAAGATATGGAGAAGATCTCGGCAGAGAACTTTGTACAAAGGATTGGGAAGACAAATGCCCGTCAAGTCATCTTTCTGAGTGGTATTGTGAATGAAGAGATTCTGTCGAAACATCTGGAAAGCCGAAGGAATGTCGAAAATATTCTGGCTTCCGGAAAAGTTCCTCTGACAACTTTACGGGCAGGTATCATCATAGGGGCGGGAAGCGCATCCTTTGAGATCATCCGCGATTTGGTGGAGAAATTGCCGGTAATGGTTGCCCCGGTATGGCTGAATACCTTATCGCAGCCAATTGCAATCCGCAACGTCATAGAATTCCTTTCCGGAATATTGCTGTTTGAGCCCGCCTTTAATAAAAGCTACGACATCGGAGGCCCGGACATTATGACCTATAAGTCTATGCTGCATACTTTTGCAAAGGTCAGGGGGTTAAAAAGGTGGATAGGTGTTGTTCCCGTAATGACTCCTAAACTTTCTTCATACTGGCTTTATTTTATAACATCTACATCTTATTCGCTGGCACAAAACCTTGTCGATAGTATGAAAGTCGAAGTAATCTGTCGGGCTAATAATCTTGATCTGCTCTTAGGAATCAAGCTTGTGAGATATGAAGATGCAATAAGTGAGGCATTTAATAAGATTGACAGGAATATTGTGCTATCGAGCTGGAAAGACGCCCTGACCTCTGACACACTCAACAATGGCATCTCAAATTATCTTGATGTACCTGTTCATGGCTGTTTTTTAGATTCACGGATGCTATTGGCAAATGATCCGGAAAATGCTCTCAGGAAAATTTGGTCAATAGGAGGAAAGGCAGGATGGTATTACGGTGACTGGCTTTGGGAAATAAGAGGGTTTCTGGATAAGATTTTTGGAGGAGTCGGTCTCAGAAGAGGCAGGAAAAATCAAACTGAAATTTCGGCGGGAGAAGCCCTTGACTTCTGGAGGGTACTTATAGCAGATAAGAAGGAAAAAAGGCTCCTGCTTTTCGCGGAAATGAAACTTCCGGGAGAAGCCTGGCTGGAATTCAGAATTGACAGGGAAAATGTAATTCATCAGACTGCAACATTCAGACCATTAGGATTATGGGGACGGATTTATTGGTACAGCGTACTTCCTCTTCATGGTTTTATTTTCAGTGGAATGATAAAAAATATTGCAGGGAACAAAAGCCTGAGATAGTTATGTCTAAACTGATACTTTTTGTTTTCCTGTGTTTCACATTGAACCTGAACGCAAGTTACAAATCGGAGGTTTATTCAGCCTTCATCAGCAATAACATGGGGAAATGGAAATCAGCTATTGACAGGATGAGCGCATCGCCTGAAAAGACTGAAGACCAGCTCCTGGAACTTGTAAATTACCAGTACGGATATATTGCATGGTGCCTTGGAAACAATAAAAGCGATGAAGCCAGAAAATACCTCGACCTCGCCCGGAAAAACCTGGACTTTCTTTCGCTGAATAAGAAAAACATATCAATTGTAAATTCTTATAAAGCTGCTTTCTATGGGTATAGGATGGCTCTTAACAAAATATTGGCTCCATTTCTGGGACCTAAAATTCTTGATTGCGCCAGGATTGCAGTGAACAGCGACAGGGAGAATCCGTTTGGTTATGTTCAGCTTGGCAATATCAGGTTTTACATTCCGGCTGCATTCGGCGGTTCAAAAAAGGAAGCCCTTGATTATTATCTGACAGCGCTTGAACTGATGGAAAAAAATGAGAATAAAAATACTGAGAACTGGAATTACCTGAGCCTGCTGACTGTAATAGCCCAGTCTTATTATTATATTAATGATTTCCAGACGTCAGTAAAATATCTCGACAAAATTTTGAAAATTGAACCAGGATACGATTGGGTAAGAAATGAGCTTTATCCAAAAGTCCTGAAAAAGATGAAAGGGTAGAAAAATGATAAAAAATCAGAGAATACTGTTGAATATTTTCAATATTTGCCTGTTCGTTTCATCCTGATAATTTTTTCAAAGAACTGACATGTTTACTCAAAAAGACGTAGCAGAATATTACAATACAACCCAAAACCATTATGAAAGATGGTGGGATCTGAACGATGGACTCTCGCTTCATTACGGGATCTGGACTGACGGAATATCCAATTTCAGGGATTCTCTTGCCAATACAAACAGGATACTGATGGAAATTGCAGGGATACAGGATTCTGAAAAGATCCTTGATGCCGGCTGTGGGGTAGGAGGTTCGGCCGTTTTTCTTAGCCGTTGCAAAAATGTCCTTGTTACAGGCATTTCACTTTCGGAGCGGCAGGTTACTTTTGCGAAACGGAGGGTAAGGGAGATGATGCTCGATAAAAAAATCGCTTTTCATGTGATGGATTACGGAAAGACGCCTTTCATCCCGGGATCATTCGACGTTGTATGGGCCTGTGAGAGCCTTTCTTCGGCTCCGGACAAGTCAGAGCCCATAAGGGAGTTCCACAGGCTCCTGAAAGACGGCGGAAGGCTTATTCTCAGCGATTTTTTCCTTTCTCCCGGCAGCCCTGAAGATAAAAACGATTTAATCGGGAAATGGGAGAGGACCTGGAGTATTCCGGGATTTGAAACTGCCGGATCTTTCATCAGCATCCTTACAGGTGCAGGATTCAAAGTTAAAGAACAACTGGATTATACTGATAAGATATATAAAAGCTCGAGGCGCATGTACAGGTCAGCATTAATGGGTGCGGTTCCTTCTGAAATTTATAATCTTTTTCATCCCGGAGTTTCAAGGTTCGCTAAGAAGCATTATTTGTGCGGGTACTACCAGTATAAAGCCTTAATGGCCGGGCTGTGGAGATATAATGTTATTCTCGCTGTAAAATAAGAAGATAAGATAATAATTTATTATCTTTGATTTAAGAGGGCAACTCCTGTAGCCCGAATCATTTTCTGCTGTGAAGCTATCGTTGCCTGAAGTTTTGATTGGGATAAAATTCATGTGATTATGGAATACCTGGCAGCTCAGAAACAAAAGGATGCATGGGAAAACAAGCCATGTGATCATCCTCACCTCGAAAAAGAGTATTATGTCGGATGTTATCTGATAAACTTTGTCTGCACTCAGTGCGGAAAGGAGTTTACTATTGCAGAAAAGCTGGAGATGGATCTTATTCTTAAGAAGAAAAGGAGATCCTTTTCATAGAAACAAAAAGCCCATCTACCTGAATATGTGGTAAATGGGCCTCTTGTTTGTCGGGGTGATCCGACTCGAACGGACGACCACTAGCACCCCATGCTAATACGCTAGCCAACTGCGCCACACCCCGATTCATCCTCCGTAGCTTTAATGTTGGAGGATTATGCTGCAAAAGTAATCAACTATTCGGATAATGCAAAAGGCAAATTGACCTTACAACATTTAAATGTCGGTTTTTTTTGTTGCTGACATAATCATCAGGTTAACTATATTTGCATTCTAATTTAAAGAATTCATATATGGAACTATTTAAACCGCTCAATATTCAGAAAGAATCTCTGGTAATAGATTCAGAAAACACAGAGAAAGTACGATGCCTTATAATAGGTTCAGGACCTGCCGGATACACGGCTGCAATTTATGCTGCAAGGGCCAATCTTAAACCACTTCTCTATACTGGTCTGCAGATGGGCGGGCAGCTCACAACGACAACTGAAGTCGATAATTTCCCGGGCTATCCCGAAGGTGTTACCGGTCCGGAAATGATGGATCAGCTGAAAGCACAGGCTGAAAGATTTGGAGCAGAAATCAGGTTTGGCATTGCCACTGCAGCAGATTTCTCGGAAAAAGTTCATAAAGTAACAATAGACGACAATAAAATCATCCTTGCTGATGCCGTAATTATTGCTACCGGAGCCACTGCAAAATATCTGGGACTTGAATCGGAGCAAAAATATGCCGGAATGGGTGTTTCAGCCTGTGCTACCTGCGACGGATTCTTTTACAGGGGTAAGGATGTTGCTGTTGTTGGCGGTGGAGATACCGCTGCTGAGGAGGCCACCTACCTGGCAGGTTTGTGCAGGAAAGTGTACCTCATAGTACGCAGGAATGAACTTAGAGCTTCCAAGGCTATGCAGGAAAGGGTAATGGAGACTGATAATATTGAAGTCCTGTGGGAGCATCAGACGATTGAACTGTTTGGTGAAAATGGTGTTGAAGGAGCCACACTGGTTAAGAAAAAGGGGACACCTCAAGAGGAGATAGTCAGTATTAACATTGACGGGTTTTTCCTTGCAATAGGACATACTCCCAATTCGGACATCTTTAAGAAATATCTTGAGACCGATGAAGTCGGATATATTAAAACCATTCCGGGAACCTCAAAAACGATGGTGCCGGGTGTTTTCGCTGCAGGTGATGTTCAGGATCCTTATTACAGGCAGGCTGTAACTGCTGCAGGATCAGGATGTATGGCGGCAATTGACGCTGAGCGTTACCTTTCAGAACATAAGTAGAATTACTCTGTGTAATTCAGAATACCCTTTCATGATAACTTCGGAATTCGGATTGTGGATTTCGGAGTGAATCCGCAATCAAAAATCCGCAATCCGAAATATCGTGTTCATTCAAACATTTTTTCACTGTACCGAAGAAGTTGTAAATTTATAATTAACATAGCAATGGTTATGAAGACATTTAAAAAGGTATTCAGGATAAACGCAGAGCCCTCCGATGTCTATTCGGCATTGACGAACCCTTTTACAATAGAATTATGGTCAGGCTATAAGGCTGAAATGAGTACTGAGCCCGGCAGCGAATTCTCTCTTTGGGAGGGTGATATCACCGGCAAAAACATTGAATTCATTCCCGACAGGAAGGTTGTTCAGCTCTGGTACTTTGGAGACCGGATTGAGGAATCAATTGTAACTATTTCAATCGCGCCCGACAGGGAAAATTCAACAGTAACTGTTGAACAGACAAATATTCCCGATGAAGAGTTTGATGATATTGCCGAAGGGTGGCGGGAGTACTATATAGGTGCAATATCAAGTTTTTTCAACCCCAATTTTTAAGAATTGCCGGGTTGGTGAGTTACCTGCCCTTCCTCACTGAAGAAAGAACGAAGATCTTCTGTACATGCGACAATTAACGATCCAATTGCTTTGAAAGTTAAGGTGTTGGAGTTTGCCTGAATTTTGCTATTCCATTCGCCCACCCATGAAAGAATATGATTGTCAATGAATCTTATTATTTCATTTTTCATTTCTACCCTGCAAACTTTGTCATCCAGATCCAGGAATTTGTCAATTAACCTCGTAAGAAAAAGCAGCTCAACACCCAGGTGGTCGTCCTGGATTTTGCCTCTGAATTTGGAGACCCATCCGTAAGAATTGTAAAATTCAGATGCGCTTTCCGATTGCCTGCCTGTCAGAGCATTAAGGTTATTATGATAAACCGATTCAATTGCCGGTGCCAGTTTCATTTCAGATCTTGAAAAAAGTCGTACAAAATCTTCCTTTAATTGCCTTCCGCAAAGATTTATATCGTCACAAGTATACCTGAGCTGTGATGCAGCCAGAATAAAATTAGGATTGGAGCTCGAAACAGGGAGTGTTTTAACGATTCCGTTTTTAAGGAAATCCACAATACATTCTTCCGAAGGCTCGTAGGTTATCATGCTGCCTGCGAAATAAAGTAACATTGTGTATCCCTTTAAAATATTCTGTTGTTTGTTTTCAATCTCCATCGTTGCTAAAATGAAATGAATTATTAATCAGGTACCGATAGCTTCAGAATTATAATCTTGTACGCAGATTATTAACGATTATGAGGATGTTTTGTTCGAAACGGCTCGATGAAACAGGCGCAAAAAAAAAGCCGCATCGGGCTGATGAGGCTTTTAAGACATTTTTTTATTTTACTACTTGCTGAAATCGGCTATCTCATCGGGATAGGCATCATTGTCAATCTTCCACTTGATTTCCTTGAAGGCTTTCACTGTATATGTCACATCTTCAAGAGAATGGACAGCAGTAGGAATCAGGCGCAGCATCACAACATCCCTTGGGACAACCGGATAGATAACTACTGAACAGAATACTCCGTAATTTTCTCTGAGATCGTAAATAAGCTGAGTAGCTCTTGAAACACCACTCTTCATGAATACCGGAGTTACAGGAGATTCAGTTTTGCCGAGATCGAGTCCGGCTTCCCTGAGACCGTTCTGTAAGGCATGCACTATGGTCCAGAGTTTTTCTTTCTGCTCAGGATGCTCCTGTATGAATTCAAGTCTTTTAATTGCACCCAGGGTCATTGCCATAGGGAGTGATTTTGCATAGATCTGTGACCGGAGGTTATAGCGCAGATAGTTGATAACATCTTTTGTGCTTGCGACAAATCCGCCGATTCCGGCCATAGATTTTGCAAAGGTTGCAAAGTAGATGTCGATCTCATCCTGGACTCCGAAATGTTCTCCCGTGCCTGCGCCGGTCGCTCCCATTGTGCCGAATCCGTGTGCATCATCAACAAGAAGACGGAAGTTGTATTTTTTCTTAAGCTCGGCAATCTTGTCAAGTTTTCCAAGGTCTCCTGCCATACCAAAAACACCTTCTGTAATTACAAGGATGCCTCCGTTGTTCTCCTCAGCAAGTTTTGTAGCTCTCTGTAATTGTTTTTCGCAGTTTTCAATGTCGTTGTGCGGGAATACGAACCTTTTGCCCATGTGAAGCCTTAATCCGTCCATAATGCATGCATGTGATTCTGAATCATATACTATAACATCGTGACGATCTACAAGAGCATCTATTATTGAAACCATTCCCTGGTAACCGAAATTGAGAAGGAAAGAATCCTCCTTATTGGTGAATTTTGCAGCCATGGCCTCAAATTTCTCATGATTGGTGCTGTGGCCCGACATCATCCTGGCACCCATTGGATATGCCATTCCGTACTGAGCAGCAGCTTCTGCATCAGCTTTTCGTATCTCAGGATGGTTAGCTAATCCCAGATAGTTATTCAGACTCCATGCCAGTACTTCCTTGCCCCTGAATTTCATTCTTGGTGCAATCTCTCCTTCAAGCTTAGGGAAGGCAAAATAGCCATGCCCCATTACCTGATATTGGCCTAATGCACCCCTGTTCTTTTTGATCTTTTCAAAAATATCCATGTTATGGCTCTTTAATTTTGCCACAAAAATAACTATTAGCAAGTAGAACAAACTACCTATTTATACCTAATTTCTAATTCTATTCAAGGATAATAAATGCATTATTATTGCGTTTGTATGCCATTAATGAAAATATTTCGCTAATTTTGCGCAACAATTTTTTATATGAAAGTTCGATTACTTCTAGTCCTTATAATTTTGGTTTTGGTCAGCTCGTGCGGGGAATACGAAAAACTTCTCAAGAGCACCGATTTTGAGTTGAAAAAGGCTAAAGCCAAAGAGTATTTTGATGCAGGACAATATGTTAAAACAACAGAACTCCTGGAACAAATACTGCCTCGTTACAGAGCCACCGAAGAGGGCGAAGAACTTAACTGGATGAACGCACAGAGTTTCTACGGCATGAAGGATTATTTTATGGCGGCAAGCTATTACAAATCCTTCATCGATCAGTTCCCCTTTGGAAAACATGCCGAAGAAGCCAATTACATGGCACCTTTATGCGATTACATGATTGCACCGCGACCTGAGCTCGATCAGGAAAATACCAGGAATGCTATCGAAGGATTCTCTATCTTCATTAACAAATTTCCTGCTAGTTCCAGGGTTGAAGAGAGCAAGAAAATGATTAAGGAGCTTCAGGAGACGCTGGTTGAAAAATCATACAAGAGCGCGAAGCTTTATTACGACATGAAACAGTATAAGGCTGCCGTAACAGCCCTTACAAATAGTCTTAAGGAATACTCCGATACTAAATACAGGGAAGAGATGATGTTCCTGAAACTGAATTCACTTTATCTTTATGCTGAGAACAGCTTTCAGGCAAAGCAGAGGGAAAGGTTTCAGGCAGCTCTTGATGACTACTTTTCGTTTATGGAAGAGTTTCCAAAAAGCGAATATTCAAAAGAGGTAAACTCAATTTTCCAGAAGACGAACAAATATCTGAAAACAGGAACTCCTGTAAGCGGGATTAAATAATCAATTAATATATGGATTACAGAAAATCAGCAGCACCGGTAACAACGGTTACACGTAACCTGGATCTGATGACACAGGGTGATGGAAATATTTACGAAACAGTTATTGTTGTTTCGAGAAGGGCTAATCAGATTTCAGTTGAGATGAAACAGGAACTCAATAAAAAACTTGAAGAGTTTGCATCTTACAGCGATAACCTTGAAGAGGTTTTCGAAAACCGTGAGCAGATTGAGATTTCAAAATTTTACGAAAGACTTCCGAAACCTTCTCTTATTGCCTTGCAGGAACTTGAAGAGGGCAAGATTTTTTACAGAAATCCAGATACTGCCGCTAAACAGAAGTAATATCTTGCATAGATATGCTGAAAGGCAAGCACATTCTTATTGGTGTCACCGGAGGCATAGCAGCTTACAAGACAGCTACCGTTATACGGTTGCTGATCAGGGAAGGTGCTGAGGTTAAGGTCATTATGACTGAAAGGGCAAAGGATTTCATAACGCCTCTTACTCTTTCAACCCTGTCTAAAAACCCCGTCCTTACCGGATTTTTCGATCCTGTAAACGGAGAATGGAATAGCCACGTCGACCTGGGCATCTGGGCCGACATTTTTCTTGTGGCGCCGGCAACAGCAAATTCTTTGGCAAAAATGGCTGCAGGAATGGCTGATAACCTTTTGGTTACAACCTATCTTTCTGCGCGTTGCCCTGTATTTATTGCCCCATCCATGGACCTGGATATGCTGAACCACCCGGCAACCACAATTAATATAGAGACACTTCGGGCTTTTGGTAACATAATTATCGAGCCGGTCAGCGGAGAACTGGCCAGCGGACTTACAGGCAAAGGCAGGATGGCTGAACCTGAGTTTATTGTGGAAGAGATAATTAACTTTCTTTCAAAAAAAAAAAAGCTCAAGGCGTCTGGAAGGAAAACGAATCCTCATAAATGCGGGACCTACCAGGGAAGCTCTTGACCCTGTACGATTCATCAGTAATTATTCATCTGGTAAAATGGGAATAGCCCTGGCTGATTCTGCCGCTGAATATGGTGCAGTGGTGGATCTTGTCCTCGGTCCGGTAAATATTAGTCCTTCAGAAAAAACTTCACAGATACTCGCTGGCTTCGCACTCGAGACTGGCAATGGACTTGAAAATGCAAAGAGTAAGCTGATTCGGAAAAACCTCGATCTGATTGTGTTAAACTCCCTTGGTGATGCAGGAGCAGGTTTTGGGCACGATACAAATATGATCACTATAATAGATCGTGACAATAATATTAATAAATTTGAGTTGAAATCAAAGAAAGAAGCTGCAATGGATATTCTAAATAAGATAATTTTGATGATCAGCTGATCTGTTGTCTTAATGATTCAATGCAGTTTTTTTAAATAGAAGGATTTTCGGAAAAATAAGGAGGCCTTTTTATTATTGCTATGAATAATATGATTTAAAATGAGATTACTCCCTTTAATGAAATATATCCTCCCGGTATTTGTCCTCTTATTGCCCGGGACTATGGCTGCACAGGAGCTGAACTGCAATGTACAGGTCACTGCCCAGCAAATACAGGGTTCGAACCGTCAGGTATTCGAGACTATGCAGCGAGACCTGTATGAATTCATGAATAATTCGGTTTGGACCAACCATGTCTTCAGTTATTCCGAACGGCTCGACTGCAATATTCTTATAAATTTAACCGACCAGTTATCGGCTGATGAATTCAGGGGAACAATCCAGGTACAACTCAGGAGACCGGCATTTAATACAACATATAATTCAACGATGCTTAATTTCATCGATAATAGTTTTCAGTTCAGGTATGTTGAATTTCAGCCTTTGGAATTTGATCCAAGTTCCCATAAGTCAAATCTGGTTTCTGTATTGGCATATTATACCTATATTATGCTTGGATTTGATTATGACACCTTTTCGCCTCTTGGAGGAACTGAGTTTTTCCAGATGGCCGAGAAAATCGTACTGAATGCCCAGAATGCACCTGAACCCGGATGGAAACCATATGATGCATCGCGTAACAGAAACAGGTACTGGCTGGTAAAGAATGTACTTGATAAAGGATATGAGGGAGTCAGGCAGTTCATGTATGAATATAATATAAACGGGCTTGATAAGCTGGAATCAAGAACTGCTGAGGCACGAACCAGTATGGCAGAAAGTCTTAAATTAATACAGGAGGTTTACAGGAAAAAGCCAGATCCCTTTATGTACTATCTTCAGATTGTGCTTGAAGCAAAATCGGAAGAGCTTATCAATATCTTCACGGAGGCTTTCCCTGAAGAAAAAAGCCGGGTTGTGCAGATTCTTACAGAGATTGACCCTGCGAACAAGGCAAAATATGAAAAGATTAATTCAGCTAATTAACCATATTCCCGGGAATGCTTATAAAACTACTAGTTCAAAATTATGCTCTAATCCGGGAAATGAACATTGAATTCGGCCAGGGTCTCACAATTATAACGGGAGAGACCGGAGCAGGAAAGTCTATCCTGCTGGGGGCGCTTTCACTCATCCTTGGGGCCAGGGCCGATACATCGGTTCTTCTCGACAAGGGTGAAAAATGCATCGTTGAAGGCACATTCAGGATTGATGATTATGACCTGAATGATTTCTTTACTGAAAATGAACTTGATTACGAGCCGGTTACAATTCTCAGGAGGGAGATAAATCCTGCAGGAAAATCACGCGCGTTTATAAATGATACCCCGGTAACAATAAACATCCTTAAGGATATTGGTTCACGTCTTATTGACATCCATTCCCAGCATCAGACGCTAATGCTGAATGATAATTTATTTCAGCTTATACTTATTGATTCGTTTGCGGGGATTTTGGCCCGTAAGGATGAGTATACCGCTGCTTATTCTAATTTCAGGAAATTAAAGAAAGAGTATACTTCGGTTAAAGAAAACTCATCTAAAAACAAGGCAGATCTGGAATATTACAGCTTTCAGCTCAGGCAGCTTGAAGAGGCAAAACTGAAGCGGGGAGAACAGGAGGAACTTGAAACGGAACTTGAAGTTCTTACACATGCAGAAGAGATTAAGCTTGCATTAACCTCTTCCTCAGATCTGTTCTCGGCCGACGGAATGTCGATTCTCTCCATGCTTTCTGACGTCAAAACAATAATTGGCAGGATAAAGACATTTTTACCAGGTGGCGAAATAATGGTCGCACGAACAGAGTCCGCCCTCATCGAACTCGACGATATTGCTGCTGAAATCAGTAAATTGTCGGAATCGATTGAAGCTGACCCGGTACGGCTGGCTATTGCAGGGAGCCGGCTCGATACCATATATTCTCTAATACAGAAACACAGGGTCAGTAATCTGGACGAGCTGCTGATAAGAAAGGATGAGATAAGCAATATCATCAGTTCAATCGTTTCCGACGATGAGAGGCTGTCGGAGCTGCAATCGGTAATTGAAAAA
Organism: uncultured Bacteroidota bacterium; assembly: GCA_903844815.1. Lineage (GTDB taxonomy): Bacteria > Bacteroidota > Bacteroidia > Bacteroidales > VadinHA17 > LD21. The sequence goes on from CAIMVD010000088.1 coordinate 105,613, forward strand.
CAGGAGGTATTTCTTACTCAGATATCAAATGATATTACTGAAAAAAGGAAAAAGGTACTTCCCGAGATTGAGAATAAAATTACGGTATTGCTTCAGCAGCTTGGTATGCCGAATGCCCGGTTCAGAATTTTGCTGAGCCAATTACCAGGATTTACTCCCACTGGCTCGGATCAGGCAGATTTTCATTTTTCGGCAAACAGGCAGATTGCCCCCGAGAACCTGGCAAGAATTGCTTCGGGAGGAGAACTGTCGCGCGTCATGCTGAGCCTTAAATCATTGCTTACAAGGAATAATAACCTTCCGACAATCATTTTTGACGAGATAGACTCGGGTGTGTCAGGCGAAGTGGCCGATAAAGTGGGTCAGATCCTTACAAGTATGGGCAGATACATGCAGGTTATAAACATTACTCACCTGCCGCAGGTGGCTTCAAGAGGTACTAAGCATTATCATGTTTATAAAGATGATACAGATGACTCAACAATTACACGGGTTAAGTTGTTATCAACTGATGAAAGAATACTCGAGATTGCCAGATTGTTAAGTGGCGCTGAAGTAACTGAGACAGCAATGAAAAATGCCCGGGAACTTCTTAAATCTGCAGTTAACTAGTTTAAATTTAATAAAATACAATGAGAGAAGGACTTTTGCAAGGAAAAAAAGGGGTGATTTTTGGTGCCTTAAACGACAAATCAATAGCATGGCATGTTGCCCTGAAAGCTTGGGAAGAAGGTGCAGAACTGGTGCTTACCAACTCGCCTGTTGCCCTCCGGCTTGGAACTATTAATGAACTGGCTAAGATAACAGGGAGTAAGGTTATCACCGCCGATGCCACAAAAATGGATGAGATTGAAAATCTGTTCAGCCAGAGCATGGACGTTTTCGGCGGCAAATTTGATTTTATCCTCCATTCGATCGGAATGTCGCCAAACGTGAGAAAAGATATTCCTTACGAGCAGACCAGCTATGAGAATATGCTGAAGACCTTCGACATCTCGGCTCTCAGTTTTCACAGAATCCTGCAGACATGTTATAAGCTTGATGCCCTTAAGGAATGGGGATCGGTAGTTGCTCTTTCATATGTTGCTGCACAGCGTACGCTTTCAGGTTACAACGATATGGGAGATGCAAAGGCTCTTCTTGAATCCATTGCCAGAAGTTTCGGATATATCTATGGACGTGAAAGGAAAGTCAGAATAAATACAATTTCTCAGTCACCAACCGTCACAACAGCAGGCAGCGGAGTTCATGGTATCGATTCACTCATTGATTATTCCGACAGGATGTCGCCACTGGGAAATGCCACTGCAGGAGAATGCGCCGATTATTGTGTTTCACTCTTTTCCGACCTGACAAGGAAGGTGACAATGCAGAATCTCTTTCATGATGGCGGCTTCTCAAGCATGGGTATGAGCAACAGGGCAATTGAACAGTATCAGAAGAGCTTTGAAGAGTGCGAATGCAAAGACAAATAAATAAGTATTAAGACCTATTTTTAAGCGGTTTGCGGAAACGTAAACCGCTTTTTTTATATTTGAGTGAACAAAACCCCCTGTCATGGTAAAAATTGGACTTCTTATTCTGTTTTATTTTACTTTTCCTCTCCTCATTATCTTTCTGTGCAAAAAATGGACTGTCCTGCAAAAGCTTGGAACCATTGTACTTGCCTATCTGTTCGGGTTAATGCTTGGCACTTCCGGAATATTCCCGGATGGCAGCCAGCAATACATAATCTCACTTCAGGGCCGGCCTTCCATACCCCCGGCTGAGATGGTTCAACTTGTTAAAGAGGGGACCTTAAGCTCTGGTGATGTATGGGCTAATCAGATAGCGGACGTGCAGAATACAACTCAGGCAGTAATTCTGCTTGCATTTCCCCTCTTACTCTTCTCAATCGATATAAGAAAATGGCTGAAATATGCCAAAAAGGGTTTTATTTCAGTTGTCCTCGCACTGGTGGCAGGAATTGTAATGGTAACGGCAGGGTTTTTTATCTGGAAGGATTCAATACCGGAAAGCTGGAAACTGGCAGGTATGTTCGAAGGCATTTATACCGGAGGCACTCCAAATTTTGTGGCACTGAAGATGGCCCTGAATGTTGATCCGGCTCTCTTTGTCGTAGTGAACACGTACGATATGATAGTTGGAGCCTTTCTTGTCTTGTTTTTTATAACAATAGGACCTAAAATATTCAGGTATATACTTCCTAAATTCACTGAGGAAAAAGGCATTGAGATTGAAGAAAGCGAAATTGTAAAGGAAACGGAGAACCTTGAGGACTTTTCAGGTATGCTAAGTAAAAGGACCTTACTGCCGCTTCTTAAAGCCCTGGGATTTTCGATAGTAATATTCGGGATCTCTTTCGGATTAAGTCTTGTACTGCCTAAACTGCCTCAGATGGTTGTCATTGTACTCTCCATTACAACTCTTTCTATCGCGGCATCGATGTTCAAACAAATCAACAGAATTGAAAAGACGTTTCAGCTGGGGATGTATCTGATTATTGTATTTTCACTTGTAATTGCTTCTATGGCTGATCTGAGGACAATGTTCAATATTGGCATGGTTAACCTGATTTTGTTTATCACATGGTGTTACTTTGGTTCTCTGATTCTGCACCTCATATTGGCAAAGATTTTCAGGGTTGATGCCGACAACTTCCTTATTACGGCAACGGCTTTTATCTTCTCGCCGCCATTTGTTCCGATGGTCGCTAACGCATTGAAAAACAAGAATGTTATTGTGACAGGTATCGCAGGGGGTATCATTGGATATGTCCTTGGCAATTACTTCGGTATTGCACTTGCTTACTTTCTGAAGGGATTCTGAGAAACTGCAGATCCGGGTTCATGAAAAAGTAAGGGCTGAAAAGATAATTAATTCTTAAGGATTTTACCTTTGAGTACCTTCGTGCTATCCTTAGAGTCCTTTGTGGTTAAGTGTTTTATTTTTTACCACGAAGGACACGAAGGGTATCACGAAGGGCTCGAAGGACTCAGAAATAATTTTATTAACAGCTCCTGATTTTTGTAATTAAATGATTTGTTTCTTGTACTAGAACAGATAATTCAATCCTATTGAGAATCCGATATTTCCATCCTGTACGTTAAACGCCTTGCCAAAGTCGATTGCTATAACAAAGTTACGATTCATGGCAAGCAATACACTGGTGCCGGCGCTCATATGAAGTTTGTCATTTCCGGAGTTAAAAAATTCATCGAAATTTTCCGATTTTTCCAAGTTGTTAAAATATGATACAAATTCGCTCTCAAGGTTATCCGGAAGTTTAATCTCTTTTGTAACTACTCCGAAATCGAAGAATCCGTTAATTCCCAGATAGCAATCCTGTTTAAGGAATTTAAAATAGAAGGGTTTCCATCTTAATTCAACATTTCCATAAAAGAATGCATCGCCTATGACCCTGTTTCTGACAACGCCTCTAAGGGTACTTGATCCTCCGAGACCCTCATTCGTTGCTCCGGTAAGCATTGAAGTTATTACCTGAGATTGATAGAAGAAAGGAACGGTACCAGATATTGTTGACTGGTAGCCAAGTCTGTAAACAAAGGCAAGGTCATTTTCAATAAGGGTGAAATACTGCCTGTGTGTCACGTAGAATTTTGAAAAACCCCAGTCATTTCCCATGAACTTGGGAGCTATTTCGATTCCTGCTTCTGTCCAGATACCCTTCATTGGATTCGGCCTGTTGTCACGGCTATCCCAGGCAATACCTGCTTTGACAGTGTTTACCCATCCCCCGTCAGCTTCGTTGGCTGAAATAAGGTTAAGGGCTTTGTAGGTTTCAAAAAGACCCGGGACCTGCTCAACTGACGGCAGAAGGTTTTCGTCTTTTTTTCCCTTGTTAAGTCGTTCTATGTCAACGGATTTTACATCGAAATTCTGGAAGGCAAAACCGGCACTCCATTTAATGTGTTCGCCTGACAGTTTTCCCTGCAGATCGTTTTTCCACCTGAACTGATTCCTTTCGAAACGGTAAAACATTCTCGATCTGTATAGGTCTGATTCCTGGTCCATCCAGTCCCTGTTAAACATTGATTCATATCCGTTGAAACCGTAGAAATGGTTTGCCTGATCGGGCAGATAACTCAGATCGCTTGTCATGTGAACTCCCTTTATCAGGTGGTTCGATTCATACATGAACCTGTAAATACCGCTTCCTTTGGTATAACGCGAAACTTCAGTGTAAGTATGATCTAAATAGTCGGGATATTTGCTTCCGTCACCATAATTAAAGAATTCAACAAGGGCACCATACTGGAATCCCAGGTCGGAATCAAAAGTCAGTGTTGGCAATGCTCCACCGAATTTCCATCCGGTCTTTACTTTTTTTTCCTGAGCTGAAATAGTAACAGCCAGCAGAGCCATAAGAAAAACAGTTAAGGTCTTTTTCATACATTAGTTATTTGGTTCATAGCGCTAAAGATAAAGAAAAATGGATACACCCGCCTTTTTTTTGATAAATTGCTACCTTAGTGACTTAATAATACGATTAAATGCGTAAAGAACTCCTTATAAAAAATATCAAATGTCTTGTTCAGACTGACGATTCCTCAAGGATGAAAGTCTGCGGCAAGGAAATGTCGGTTCTTGAAAATATTGAAAATTCCTATCTTTATATAGATGAAGGAATAATCCGGAATTTCGGTACTATGAAAGAATTCCGGGATGCAAATATTACTGAATCTTCCGGTAATATTGATGTAATTGATGCTGCCGGAAAATTTGTCTTTCCCTCTTTCTGCGATTCCCATACCCACATTGTATATTCGGGGAGCCGGGAGATTGAGTATTCAGACAAGATCAGGGGATTGTCGTATGAAGAGATTGCTCGCAGGGGAGGAGGGATCCTGAATTCGGCTGCCCTGTTGCACGAAACATCCGAAGAAAACCTTTATGCTCAGTCAATGGTCAGGATCAATGAGATTATTAAATCAGGCACCGGAGCTGTGGAGATAAAAAGCGGCTACGGGCTGAATACGGACGATGAGCTGAAAATGCTAAGGGTTATCAGGCAGATAAAGGAAACCACCCTTCTTGAGGTAAAGGCTACCTTTCTGGGAGCACATGCAATACCTCCGGAATTTAAAAACAGCAGGGAAAAATATGTCGACACTATTATTAATGAGATGATCCCGGTCGTTGCCTCCGAAGAGCTTGCTGATTACATAGATGTTTTCTGCGACAGAGGTTTCTTTACCGTTGAGGACACAGAAAGGATCCTTATGGCAGGAATGAAATACGGACTGATTCCGAAGATTCATGCCAATGAGCTGGATTTCTCAGGGGGAATCCAGGCTGGCGTAAAATATAATGCTCTTTCAGTTGATCATTTAGAGTGCACTGGCGACAGAGAAATTGAAGTCCTGCTGGGATCGGACACGATGCCGACACTTCTCCCCGGTGCTGCATTTTTCCTTGGCATGCACTATCCTCCGGCACGTAAGATGATTGATGCAGGGTTGCCGGTTGCGATGGCTTCGGACTATAATCCGGGCTCATCTCCATCGGGAAACATGAAGCTTGTGATGTCGCTGGGATGCGTTAAACTCAGAATGCTACCAGAAGAGGTTATTAATGCAGTTACCCTAAACTCGGCATATGCGATGGGATTATCTGAAACTCACGGCTCAATAGCCGTTGGCAAGATTGCAAATGTTTTCATTACCAAAGAAATGCCGTCTTTTCAGTTCATGCCTTATGCTTATGGCAGTGACCTTATTGATACTGTAATACTAAAAGGACAGGTTATTAGTTAAATAAACCTCTGTGTCACTCTGTGCTACTCTGTGTCTCTCTGTGTAACCATTTAAAATAAGAACTAACACAGTCCCGAGTACTCTGGAACACTGAGAACCACAGAGGGACACAGAGGAGTTTGAAATAATTAAGTTAAAATGGAAAAGAAGATAATTGAATGTGTCCCCAATTTCAGCGAAGGCAGGGATATGGGTATAATAAAACAGATTACCGATGCTATTGAATCTGTAGCGGGAGTGAAATTGCTTGATGTTGATCCCGGAAGTGATACCAACAGGACAGTTGTGACCTTTGTGGGCAGCCCGGAAGATGTTGCAGAAGCAGCCTTTCGTTCTGTAAAGAAAGCATCCGAAATCATTGATATGTCAAAACATCATGGAGAGCATCCCCGGATGGGAGCTACCGATGTCTGTCCCTTCATACCTGTATCCGGAATTACGATGGATGAAGTTGTTGAATGTGCGCGAAAAGTAGCTGAAAGGATAGGCAGCGAATTGTCGATCCCGGTTTACTGTTATGAAAACGCTGCGTTTAACGATGAAAGGAGGAACCTTGCCAGCTGCAGGACAGGTGAGTATGAAGGGCTTAAGAAGAGGCTTGAAGATCCTCTGTGGAAACCCGATTTTGGACCGGCTGATTTTAATTCCCGCTCTGGTGCGACAGCCGTTGGCGCAAGGGATTTCCTTGTAGCTTTTAATGTAAACCTTAATACAACTTCCGTTCGAAGGGCTAATGCAATCGCCTATGATGTAAGGGAGAAGGGAAGGCCAAAAAGGGAGGGTGACCGGGCAGATGGCAGGATACTTAAAGATGAAAATGGCGAAAACATAATGGTTCCCGGGTCACTTAAATCAGTAAAGGCAATAGGATGGTTTATCGAGGAATACGGGATTGCTCAGATTTCAATGAATCTGACAAATATTTCAGTGACACCTGTTCATATTGCCTTCGATAAGGTTTGCAGGAAAGCTGACTTAAGGGGAATAAGGGTGACAGGTTCAGAACTTGTAGGTCTGATCCCGCTCAAATCATTGCTCGATGCTGGGCGCTATTACCTTGATAAACAGCAGCGTTCTTCCGGAGTGTCTGACGAGGAGTTATTAAAAATAGCAGTAAGGTCGATGGGGCTCAGCGACATTTCTCCTTTTATTCCTGAGAAAAAGGTGATTGAATATGTGATGGCTGAAAAAGGCAGTACACGGCTCGTTGATATGAGTCTTAAGGCATATATGAATACAACTGCCTCTGAGTTGCCGGCGCCAGGAGGAGGATCTGCCTCGGCCTATATAGGAGCTCTCGGTGCTGCCCTGGGAACCATGGTCGCAAATCTTTCGGCACACAAAAAGGGATGGGACAACAGATGGAAAGAGTTTTCCGATGTTGCTGAGAAGGGCAAGGAAATTCAGAATAGCCTGCTGAAACTGGTTGATGAAGATACCGAAGCATTTAATTCCATCCTGATGGCTTATTCACTGCCAAAGCGAACCGAAGAAGAAAGGAATTTCAGGGACATCGCAGTTCAGAATGCGACAAAGAATGCCATGATGATTCCTTTCCTGGTTGTTGAAACAGCCTTCAGAGGTTTTGAAATAATCAGGAAAATGGTTGAGAAAGGAAATCCGAGTTCAATCACAGATGCCGGAGTGGGAGCTCTCGCTCTCAGTACCTGCATAAAAGGAGCATTTTTGAATGTCAGGATTAATGCCTCGGGACTAGAGGACAAGGATTTTGCCAGCAGGATTATTAACTCAGGTGAGGAGATTCTGCTTAATGCAGGGAAAGAGGAATCAGAAATTCTAAGAATAATAGATGAGCACTTAAAAAAGAATTTCTGAAAAAATCCTGAAACAAAGAGAGGGGAGTGGATTTATTTCTGCCCTCTCTCTGTTTTTCACACCCCTCTCATTCGAAAAGTGCATAATGTGAAAAATAATGTAACCAAATAACCCCTATTGCTTTAAAATAAACACATGATTATGACAAATATTTCGAATATTTCAAATAAATGTTAAAAAACGCAAATAAAGATAATTGTAATGTGAAATAATTAAAATATATTAGCATCGCGATAAATTACCTATTATTACCTAAATTCGATTTTATGAAAAAAATCCTTATGTTTTTTTCACTGTTGCTTATAACAGGTTCTCTTGTTATGGGTCAGACGGTGCAAATTGTCGGGACTGTCACAGGTTCTGAAGATGGCTTACCAATACCTGGGGTATCGGTCACTGTTAAAGGGACTACTCTTGGTGCACTCACCGGACTTGATGGCAAATATGTTATCAACGCACCCGCTAATTCACTGTATCTTATGTTCAGTTTCATTGGCTACAAGACCCAGGAATCCATAATTGCAGGGAAAACAAAGATTGACATTACACTTGAGCAGGATGTATTCAAGGTTGATGAAGTTGTCGTTGTTGCCTATGGTACCCAGCAAAAGCGCGATATCACAGGGACAGTTGCAACTGTGAAAGGTGATGCCCTTAAGGGGCCGGTCCAGAGTTTTGACCAGGCACTTCAGGGAAAGGCCTCAGGACTGTCAGTTACTCTTCCTAATGGTGTATTGAATAATCCGCCGGTAATAAGGATCAGGGGATACAACTCCATATCGGGAAGTTCTTCTCCCCTTGTTGTTGTTGACGGTGTTCCGATAGCCACAGGAAACTTCGGAGGTACAGCCGTTACAAACGCTCTTTCTGATATAAATCCAGCTGATATTGCTTCAATGGATATTTTGAAGGATGCTTCAGCGACTGCTCTTTATGGTTCACGTGCGGCCAACGGTGTTATACTTATTACAACCAAACGCGGTTCGGGAGGAAAAACAAAAGTAACATATGATGGTTATGTAGGTCTTACTGAGCCTTATAATATTTTCGAAATGATGAATGCTGAACAGTATATTGAGCATAAGAACAGGGCGTGGATCAACGCTTCAGGTTCCACAGCTCCCCAGCTTTCAATCGTAAATGATTCAGATGGAAATCCTATTGATACAAGATGGTCCGACCAGGTATATCAAAAAGGATTTCAGCAAAATCATGCTGTCACATTCTCAGGCTCTACTTCAACAACCAACTATTACCTTTCAGTGGGGTATACCGATCAGGCAGGTATGATTAAGAAAAATACCTTTACCAGGAAAAATGCAAGGCTGAATATTGACCATAAGCTGAATAAGATGATTACACTTGGAGTAAACGTTGGTTATACAAACGGATTAAACGAATCTCCTGTAACTGGTTCATCTTTTGCAACTGCTGGTGCAGCCCGTCTAGCTTTTGTACTTCCTCCGAGCCTCGGTTCTTATAAGAATGACGGAAGTGGTGCATATAATATTGAAGGATCAGCTATCGGAAGAATGGGTCAGCCATTCCCTGCTCTGGGGTATTATAATCCTACTGCAATTCTGGCACTTAATTCATTCACTACTGAAACCGACCGTGTACTGTCAACCGTTTATGCCAGCATTATCCCTTTTAAAGGACTGGAGTTTAAAACTCAGTTTGGTCAGGATTATCTGGTTTCTGAGCAGAATTATTTCCAGTCGCCGGTAACAGGTGACGGTTATAGTACTAATGGTGCTACAGGAGCTTCAAATCAAAAATTCCGCAGATGGACCTGGACAAATACCTTAAATTACAATACGACCCTTGCGGAGAAGTACAACATCGGATTACTTGGAGGGGTTGAAGAACAACGTTCGTATAACAGTTCATGGAGCGGAAGTAAAACCAATGTTTCTGATCCGTTCTTTGAAGATTATCAGGGTGCATGGGTAACTGCCGGAATGGGTGGTGGCGGAATTGGTGAAAACTATTTTATATCCTATTTTGGGCGTGCCAGTTTCAACTATAACAAGAAGTATTATATTGAGGGTAGCGTTCGACGTGATGGTTTTTCAGGACTTGCACAGGATAACAAATTCGGTACCTTCTGGGGGGCTTCTGCTATGTGGAATGCTTCAAAAGAGAGTTTCATTTCAGATGCTATTGGATCAATATTCTCTGATATCCGCTTTAAAGCAAGCTACGGTAAAGTAGGTAATATGTCAGCTGTTGGTGATTTTAGTTCCCTGTTCCTTTATGGATCCGGTGTTTATGGAGCCGTTCCGTCACTTTCATTCACACAAGCTGGTAATGCCGATTTACAATGGGAAACAAGCAACAAATACGATCTTGGTTTGAGTTTCGGCCTTTTTAAGGACAGAATACAGACTGAACTTAACTACTATTACAATGACATAAATGGTCTGGTTTTAGGAGTTCCTCAGTCACCATCAAAAGGAATCCCCGGAAACTCAATATCTGCTAACGTTGGTTCAATGTATAATACAGGTGCTGAGATTTCAGTAACTTCATATAACATTTCCAAACCTAATTTCTCATGGTCAACCACTTTCAATTTCAGTACTCTGAAAAACAGGGTGACTGAGCTTGCTCCGGGTGTTACTGAACTACTTGGAGTTACTGGCGGACTTGAAACAACCAGCAAGACAGTTGTTGGAGCACCTTTAGGCAATATCCTCGCCGTTACTACTAATGGAGTAGATGCGGAAACCGGACGCAGAATATTTGTAAATAAAGCTGGGAAAGAAGTGCTTTTCTATTTCGAAAACAGCACAGCCACCAGATGGCAATACAGGGATGGTTCAGGAGTTGCTCCGGCGATAACTACTGCTGCCGATGCTATAGTTCAGGGATCACCACTTCCCAAGATCTATGGAGGTATTGACAACAACCTGTCTTATAAGGGTATTGATTTTTCACTTAATCTTACCTATGCTCTTGGTTTGTATGTATATAACGGATCAAAATCAGGCCTTAGGGATCAGAGGTGGTGGAATAATTCTGTTGAAGTGTATGAGACAGCCTGGAGAAACCCGGGTGACATTACCAATATTCCAAAACCTATTATGAATGATAACATCTCCAATGGATCATCATTCCCGATCTCTGAGAATATTGAAAAAGGTGATTATCTTAAAATCAGGAATCTATCTGCCGGTTATACTTTCAAGAGCCTGCCATCTGTAACCGGGATTCAAAGTTTAAGGCTTTATGCCCAGGTATTCAATATGTTTGTTTTTACAAACTATAAAGGTTCTGACCCTGAAGTATCGACAAACGGAGACACTAACCTGACTCCCGGAATTGACAGAAACTCCGCTCCCCA
>CAIMVD010000089.1 GCA_903844815.1 uncultured Bacteroidota bacterium
AAATTCAGACGGAATGGAAGTTTGTAAATGCCTGATGTCCAAGTTGTTTGCAAAGTAGAGTTTCCTTTTAGCCTGAAGCCGGCGTTTTTCCATATTTTACCATTGAATTTCAGGGTAACATCAACATAGTCGGGTTCGGTTGAAACAGTTACTGCTCCGGGACCGCCCGAAGGGGGACCACTCCTGATACCAAAATCACCGCCATAAATGCTTTTCATATTGGCCCTGATTGAAGACCAGTTTGTTGCTCCAACAGTAATTTCAATCGTGTTGATAATGTCCTGGGGAAAAACGACAGTATAATCAGGTGTTGAATTTCCGTGGGATTCCTCTGTCCAATCGGGGTTGTAAACCAGGGGATCTGTTATTTCCTCATCCGGGGCAAATTCTTTACTGCAGGATAATAAACTTATCAGGATCAATGCTGAGATAAAAGCACAGGTCGGGGATAAAACTAATTTGGATCTCATTACTTTACTTTTCTATTGTAAATAATTTGAGAATAAAAGTGCGACATGTGAGGCTTATAAGAAAATAAAATCAGCGAATGACGTGAATCTGTCACTGGAAATTAGTTTCCAGTCGCTAAGGAAATAACAAATGGACTTAAGAAAAGGTGAAAAATGAGAGTATCACAGGACCGGTATCCAAATAATATAACAGTTATTTGACGCACGAATCTGAGCAAACCTTATCCCTGCTCCGAATGGACATATCTGCAGCCGGTTACCCGGATTGTTGCTCAAAAATTTCTACTGAAGTCTGATTGGGAACCCTGTACTCAGGTTGTTCATCAATAAAGTAATTAAGAATAAAATCAAGATTATCCACCCTGTGTTATTTTGCTTCCAACAGAAATGAAAAGGTAAATTCTATTTTGTAAACAGGCCTGCTCCCATGTCGGCTCCCAAAGTGCCAGGGACAAGATGCGTTATACTGAACTAAAGAATTCAGTGCCTGATATTTCACAAAAAATGCTTACGACTACACTGAAACAGCTCGAAAAGGATCATCTCTTAATAAGAAAAGCTTACGCCGAAATTCCGCCAAGAGTTGAATACTCTCTGACGGAACTGGGACTAAGCCTGATGCCCATAATCGGGAATATGATCGATTGGGCTCAGGTGCACTTCGATGAAGTGACAAAATAATTTACAGTTCCCGATAATTGTAGCGATTAAGAAATCAGGGTGCCAAATAGCCCTGATTTCTTAATACTTTGTTTATTTTATTGTTTTTCGAGTCGGGCGGCCCAGCCTCCTCCGTTCATCATTTTAACAGTGAGTTTGTCGCCCTTTTTAACTGTAGCGATCTCTCTTTTATAGTCGGTGCCATCGCGATCAGCGTTTATCCCGTCGCTGAATATTTCAGCACGGTAGCTTCCTTCACCGAGGAAGGAGAAGTCGATTACGAGCTCTCGCGGAGTCCAGTCGGTCATTGCACCAACGAACCAGACATCACCCTTTCTTTTCGCTATTGCAACGTATTCAGCAACCTTACCATCGAGGGGCAGTGTTTCGTCGAATGTTGTTGAGATACTGGTTATAAATCCTGTTGATTCAGGTTCCTTCATGTATGCCGTAGGGCTGTCCGAAAGCATCTGAAGGGGAGCCTCAAATACAATATACTGGGCAAGCTGGTTTACTCTTGTTCCCTTGCTCATTGGCATATCGTTTATTGCCCTGTAGCTTTCCTGACTTGAATTTCTCATGGCGCCCGATGTGTAATCCATAAGCCCGGCTACGTTCCTGATAAACGGAAGCGTAACGCAATAACGGGGCTGATCCTCATCGGCCCATTTATAATTTTCGCCACCTTTCACACCCTCATATCCAAGAACGTTTGGATATGTTTTTTGAAGACCGGTTGGCTTGTAAATTCCATGATAATCGACAAACAGTTTGTTTTCTGCGGCAAGCCGGGCTATTTCGTATGTTGAGGCAACTACAACCTGGTCGTCGCGATCGAAGAAATCAATTTTCAAGCCTTTAATTCCTAAATTACTGAAAAAGGTGAATGCTTTGTCTTTTTGAGCATTCAGGTCTTTCCATGAGCACCAGAGAATTATTCCTACGCCTCTGGTTTTTCCGTATGATACGAGCTCTTTCAGGTCAATTTCGGGCTTAAGCTTTGTAAGGTCTCCCGGGACATTCCAACCTTCATCGAGTATGATAAATGCGAGTTTATTGGCAGCGGCGAAATCGATAAAGTACTTGTATGTAGGAGTATTCATTCCTGATTTAAAATCAACATGTGTGATGTTCAGACCGTTCCACCAGTCCCACGCGGCTTGTCCGGACTTTATCCACGAAACATCGCTGAGCCTGCTTGGGGAAGCAAGTTTCTGGACTATATCGCAGTTGAGCAGCTCTTTGTCCTGTTCGCTTATTACAACGGCTCTCCATGGGAAGTTCCTTGTGCCTGAGGTTTTAGCAATGAAATCGGCCCTTTTGTCGGGAATTACATTCCTGAATTTGATATAAGTACTAACAGGGTAGGGGGCATAAACACCCTTGAACCCTTTGCCTGTTGAGTTGATATCAAGGTACATGCCTGGATAATCTTCAAGGTCGATCTCGAGAATCTCGGCTTTTTTTCCATTTCCGGCATCAACAAGGACGGGGAGGAAGGCAAGTGAGTCTTTTGGAAACTGCGAAAGTTTTATCTCGCGGTAGAGAGCTTCGAAGGAGGTATTAAAGATTTTCCCGTCGCGATAATCCCACTGAATAGGAACCCATGTCTTCTGGTCACCTGTGAAGTTAAAATTAGCCTCCTCATTCTTTACAGTAAGTTCTCCCTTCCGGTTTGTGAAGAACCTGTATGCTGCTGCATCATCATACACCCTGAAAATTATTCCCCATCCATTCGCCGAATTCATGGTAACCTGGGTGCAGATATCTGTTACAACCGATTTCTTGTAGTTTAGGGCATTGAAACTTGTATTTATCTTTTCGATCTTCGGTGCTGCGAACTTTGCATTGTCGCCTATTACTTCCCCATTATCAAGCATCAAAGAAACGGCAGATGGTTCAATTATTATCTGTCCCTTATGCGATAGTGACCAGGTAAGTTTTGCAGAAGCCTCTATTTTTAGGATTATGGCTCCGTTTGGGGACTTGATTTCCCAGACTTTAGGTTTCTGACCGTTTGCAATTACCGCGGTAAGCAGGAAAGCCAGTACGAGGATGATCTTGTTTTTCATTTTAATTGGGCTGTTATGTTTTAGGACAGGTTTGCTGTGTTATTTTATCGGAATTTGCGATTCCCGAATTCTTATCAAAACTATAAAAATCTTTTTAACAACAGGATGTTTTTACGAAAGGTTACAACTATAAAAATATTCTCAGTGTGCCCTCGTGCAGAAAAGACTCTAAAAACTAAATCTGTTTCCGTAATTATCGTCAATTATATACTCCGGATGTAATAATAATTACAATATATCCGCCACTGGCGGCATCTGGTTTGTTTCTTTTGGAGGAGCAAAAGAACCACGGTTATTTTGTAGCGTCGATGGCCTCATTAATCATTGTAAGATTGCTGATGTCATCCCTGGAGCCAAGTGACACAGCTTCCTCGAAACATTTCTTAGCCTTACCCAGGACAATCCGTTTGTTCTGCATCATCCTTCTTTCATTCTCTGATTTCTTGAAAAGCCCTGCCGAAATATCCTGATATTCACTGTATACCTGAAATAGTTCTTCCCCCATTCTGCTCCATTTTTCGATCTGAAGTTGCCTTATCTCCTGATTTTTGCCTGAGATTGTATTTTCCTGTTCCCTGATGACGAAATCTCTCTTTAATATTTTCTGACTTTGTTTCTCAATTATTGTATCCTTAATGTTAAGGTTATCCTTTAAGGTGACTATCTCATTCTCCTTTTGGGTCACAATCTCTTTAAGGTAACCTATTGTGGTTGCAAGTCCGGCATTTCCTGATTTCAAATTCTGATTATCGTTCTCCAGCTGGTCCAGTTTATCCCTGATGCTTACAATAAAAGTATCTATTACAGCCACCCGGGACTCCCTGTCGGGAATTTCAGCATTCGGCGTAGTCATGCGAACGTTGCCAATATCTGTATTAATTGCTGCAAGCTGCTCAAATATTGTGTTAATGCTTTCCAACTGATGGTAGGCAGATTTTACCGCTTCATCTTTTTGATTCTGGATATTCTGGCACTCCTTTAAAAGTTTAATATACTTATCGGAGCCGCGCGATGGTTTAACATCGCATGACGATAGTGATATGGCGATGATCAGGAATAAAACTAATTTGATTTTGAAAATTCCCATACCGATCCGTTATTGGTTGAAAATGTAATTACAAGGTTTCTCAGTTCCGACAGATCCGAATAAACCGCTTTTCCCTTGCCTAATTGCTCAGAGAACAGTTCCCCTTCTTCATTCCTCACAAAGGCATACTCCTGACGGCCAGTTTCATTTACCACCCTTATGTCGAACCCGCTTATCCGGTTTTTGATAATTTCGGCGTACATTTCATGGCCCGGAGTATCGAATGTGATATGTTTGACTGAATATATTCCAGGGATGCTGTCGGTTGGTATTATAAATGATTTGAGAGCCTCACTATGCCTGATCTGTGAAATTCCGAAAAGCAGAATTGTTATAATGCCAATACAAATGAATACAATCAAATTTGTTTTGTGCTTTTTAATGTTTTTATTCTGAGGCTTCTCTTCTGCTGTTTGATCCTTCAGCTGGTCGAAAAAAGCAAGGGCCTTTATTGCCGGATCGATTCCATAGTTATTGTCGCCCTCTGTTCCTTTCAGAAAAACCAAAAAAGGGATTAACGCATAAACTCCCGGCTTATCTAAATCGTGAACTCTTTTTACTCTTTGAATTAAAATGAAGAGCAGGAACAGGATGCAGCACAGAAACAGGTAGGAGCCAAAAAGGTCAAATTCACCCATCAATAACTCATTGAGGGATTTACCTGTTGTCTGGTTAAAATACAGCAGTGATACCCCGGTTAACAGAATCAGGGAATATAACAGCCTCCTGAAATATGTAGTGCGGGTAATCCTGCCTTTTATTAAGAATAGGCTCGTCTCGCTGTATTTTCCTGCAGGCGGTTTGTAGTTATATAGGTATTGGTTATGTTCCTCCATTTATAAACAATCAAAAGCATAAATAATACTTATATGAAGTTTTGCAGGGATTCATTTTACCTGTCCCGGATTTTTATTTAGCTCAAGATTTGCTTTCTTCTTCTGATAAAACGAAACAAAATCATCCGGTAATTTAAGGGTCCGGGCATCCTCTATTATTGCATTAATCTCACGGACAGGATTTTCTGAACTCTCCTCTTCTCGGATATTCACGTATAGCCGTAACAGGGAGTTGAAGTTTTTCTGATCTCTGAGTATTGAATTTATTTCATTTGCCGTTGGTTTGAAGTCGCTTTTTTGTTTCAGTAAAGCAAAAATGACGGCAGCTGAAATGATTATCAGGATTATTGAATTCATAGCCAGGAAGATCTTGTTTTTTCTCCTGATCTTTGCAAGGTTCTTTTCGAGTTGTTCTATTTTTTCATTCTTTTCCCTGATTGTACTGCTTAAGGAGAAAAAATCCCTGTCGTTATCTTCACTTAACTTTTCGTCATTCTTTCCGGTTTCATTCCTTACATTTTCCCGGAAAAACTCGGGCCTGCCATTGACCACCCTGCAAATTGGGAATCTTTTTCCCCAGTTAAGATTTGCCCGTTTAAGGTGTTCCAGATCCTCTGAAAAGTACATTTTGCCATAATTCAGCTCGACAGCTTCTTCAACGGGTTTAACATGAATGCCCACTGCACCATCTTTTACAGAGTCGGATTTTGTGGAGTATCTTATCCTTGAAAATCCATTCTGGTCGCGGAATTGTTTCCATATTCCCTCAACTAAAGCGCTGAAGTCGCTGGTTGTGAATTTATTGGTGGCATCAAGGCAAACATCCGCAAATACATCCTTTATTGTCCTGAGAATATCTATGTTCTCACGACAGACACTTATGTTGGCCTCTGACAGGAATGCTACTCCGAATATACTTCCCTGAACCCTGTCGCCATCATAAGCCTGGGCGTATGAGTATATTTTCAGCAGGGTATATTTTTTGTTTCTTGTAAAATAGTACTTAGCAAGAATTTGTTTGTTGTCGATCCTGTCGACCGAAAACAGTTGGGACTCCAGTAAATCGAAATCCAGGATTGTTTCATTGAAATCCGCGACTGCCGAAAGGTTATCGAATGCCGTAAAACTAAAGCTTTGCGATTTTCCGAAGAAGAGAAGATATGTCCGTGGGTTAGCTACATCCAGATTTAATTCTTTCATGATGTTCCTTAAATATCCTTATCAGCAACTATTTGAAAAACCAAATTAAATTAAATAAGACCAAAAGATCAGAGGAGAATACTGTATCTGATTTTCTGTTAATCAAAAAGCTTTTGCAGGAAGCTTTTATTATCCAGGTCCTTATTTGTACATACCTGGTAAAGCTTTTTCCAGAATTTAGAAGGGTATTCGAGGTTAATACGTTCAAGCGAAGGCGGGGATGTTGTTCCGTCGTCATTGCTGATAGGTGGTAATATTTTCCCTATTGAGTATTCGCCCCAGATTACATTTGTGTTTTTTATGTAATTGTAAACCTTCTGACGTTTTGTTTTAATATAGGTTTCCACAGTCTGTTTTTCATCGGCAGGCTTTTTGTCCCATTGTGACACAATAATGAAGAAGACAGCCCTTTTTAACAGGTCGGGTTGTTTTTCGGTAATGTAATTCAGAAAGTCAAAGTGGAGAGTATCCTCCCTGTCTTCTGCCATTTTAGGTGTTTCATCACTGTAGACGGGTGGTTTAAAGGGAGTTATTAAAACAAATATTACCGGGGCCTCACTTACAGACAGACCTCCCAGTATTGCATCAATTTTTTTTGTAAAACGGCCTTCTTTTTCGATTTTGATTTTCTGTACATCTTCCCCCGCCACATCGAGGAGAGCGAGCTTCAATACAGGCAACTTCGATTTGTCGGGTCTGATATCAATACCTATCAGATTTAATGTATTTGCGGTAGTAGCAGGTGCCAGTTCCTTCCTCTCATAGTACCTGATCATCCTGTCGACTTCAACTCTTCCCTGATTATAGGGGAAATCA
>CAIMVD010000090.1 GCA_903844815.1 uncultured Bacteroidota bacterium
GCCACCAACGATGAGGCCACCGTCACCATCACCGACAATGACCTTGCAGTTGAAGTGAGCATCGCAGCTACAACAGATGCTACTGAAGATGCAACTAATGGTCTGTTCACAATAAGTGTAGATAAAGTACTCAGCACAGACCTAACAGTCAACCTTACACTTAGCGGCACAGCTACCAATGGCACCGACATGAACACCATGGCAACAAGTGTCACCATACTTGCCGGCGACCTTTCAGCAACAACACCTGTAACAGTTAAAACAGATGCAATAACCGAAGGCGACGAGACAGTTATACTTGCCCTTGGCTCGAACAGCGGTGCACCGACAGGAGTTACTGTAAGCAATTCAGCCACCAACAATGAGGCCACAGGCACAATCATCGACAATGACGAAGCTTCGATTGCAATAGCCGATGTTTCAGTCGCTGAAAACGTGGTTGCTGGAAAGGCTACCTTTACGGTAACCCTTACAGGCAATGTACAGGATGCATTCAGTGTGAACTATGGTACAAGCGATGTAAATACTACCGCAAATACAGATTACACTACTGCTTCAGGAACTCTTACATTCCCTGCTGGATCAGTTACAGGCGCCCAGCTTACAATTGATGTTACTATCGCTAATGATCTTACAATAGAACCCGATGAAACTTATGAGGTTACTCTAAGCAACATAACCGGCGGACTTGTAACAATCACCACCGATGTGGCAACGGGTACCATCACCAACGATGATGTTCCTTCAATCACATGTACGGCTGACATTGCACAGGATGCAGAACTTACCAAATGTACTGCAGCAGTTATAGTTCCGGCCCAGACCTTCAATACAAACTGGCCGACTGCCATCCTCGGATGGGAGATGACTGGTGCAACAGTTGATTCGGGAACAGGTCAGATTGGAACCTACGACTTTAATGCAGGTACTACTACTGTTAAATATACAGTTACTGATAACATAAGTACAAACACTGCAACCTGCAGCTTCGACGTTGTGATCACCGATGTTGAGAATCCTTCAATAACCTGTGTGGCTGATGCAACCAAATACCTGGCTGCAGCTGACCTTACCTATACGGTTTCAGGTACTGAATTTGATGCAACAGCTACCGATCCTTGCGGTATAGGGTCACTCACCTACGTTCTCACAGGAGCTACTACAGGTACAGGTTCGTTACTTGATGGTATTCAGCTTAACCTTGGTTCAACTACAATTACCTGGACTGTTGTAGACGTTAATAATAATGAATCGACCTGCACAACGGTAATATCGGTTGAGAAACTTGTTACTAGTGTTACTTATAGCGGCGACATAACAAAAGCATATGGTTCCGACGTAACTCTTACTGCAACCCTGATGGATGAAACAACTAATGTTCCGTTAAGTGGTAAGACAATTACTTTCGACCTTGGTACACAGACTACGACTGCAGTTACAAATGCCACCGGAGTTGCAACAGCTACTCTTACTCTTACACAATCTCCGGGTGGTATTACAGTAACCACTACTTATGCAGCGGAAGGCAATTACCTGGGAAGTACCGACAGCGATGCGTTTACTATCACTGCGGCCACTGCCACTGTCAGTGTTACCGGCGGAACCTTCACTTACGACAATACTGCTCATGCAGGCTCAGGCTTTGCATACGGTGTAGGTGGTTCAGGTGATGTTCTTACTCCTGCTGTAACTCTGGAATACTCTGGTACAACTACAGGCGGTACAGCTTATGGACCAACAGCTACAGCTCCTACGAATGCAGGAACCTATACTGTAAAAGCAAGCTTCGCAGGAAATACAAACTACAGTCCTGCCAGCAACACTGCTTCGATTACAATCAATAAGGCTACCCAGACTATCACCTGGGCTAACCCTGCAGCAATCACCTACGGAACTGCCCTGAGCGGAACTCAGCTCAATGCAACAGTAGCGGGAGTTACAGGAGGATCAGCAACCGGGGCTCTTACCTATACGCCAACATCAGGGACCATCCTTAATGCATCTGCTACGGCTCAGGATCTTACTGTCGATGCAGCAGCTACCGATAACTACAATGCTGCCAGCCTTACAGTTCAGATAACAGTTAATAAATCTGACCAGATAATTACCTGGAGTGCTCCCGCAGCTATAACCTACGGAACAGCCCTTAGCGCAACACAACTCAATGCAACAGTTGCTGTTCCCGGACCTGAAGTTCATGGAGCAATAACCTATACTCCGGCATCAGGTACATTCCTCAATGCAGGAGTGGGCCAGAGCCTCAGGGTTGACGTAGCGGGTTCGGTAAATTACAATGCTGCTACTATGACGGTGCTGATAACTGTGAATAAGGCAGATCAGGTAATCACCTGGGCTAATCCTGCTGATATTCTTTACGGAACAGCACTTAGCGCTACCCAGCTCAATGCGACTGTAGCAGGTGTTGCCGGAGGTACAGCAACAGGTGCAGTAACCTATAATCCAGTTCTGGGAACAGTACTGAACGTTGGAGCAGCTCAGAGCCTGACGGTTAATGTAGCTTTAACGGCTAACTATAATGCAGCTACAAAAACTGTATTCATCAACGTTATTCAAACTACTCCGACTGTAAGTGTTACCGGCGGAACATTCAATTACAATGGAACTCCTCGCGTTGCAACGGGATTTGCTTATGGTAATGGAGGTGTAACAGATATTCTGATCCCTGCCGTTACTTTCAGCTATGTCGGTACAGGTGGAACAAGCTATCCTGCAACTGCTACTGCTCCGACAAATGCCGGAACATATTCTGTAACTGCAACATTCGCCGGAAACGGAACTTATGTTTCTGCTTCGAATACTACAACAATAACTATAAACAAGGTTCCTGCTTCGATAGTAGTAACCGGATATACAGTTGTATATGACGGAGTTGCTCATACTGCCACAGCCACTATAACTGGTGTCGGAGGTGTTGCTCTGCCAGGGCTTAACCTTACATTAACGACTCACACTAATGCAGGATCGTATACCGACAGCTGGTCATATCCGGGAACTGTAAACTACAATGCAGCAAATGGTACTGTTGTCAACGTTATAAGCAAAGCTAATGCGATCATTAATGTCACTCCGTACAGTGTAACCTACGACGGTAATTCACATGCTGCCACAGGAACTGCTATAGGTGTCGAAGCTGTGCCTGCTAACCTTGGCGCACTGCTGTCGTTTGGATTCACAACCCATACAAATGCCGGAACCTATGCTTCCGACATCTGGGTCTTTGCAGGCAACGGTAACTACAATCAGGCAACGGGCACCATTACCGACGTGATTACCAAAGCCAGTGCAGTTATCACAGTTACTCCTTACAATGTAACCTACGACGGGAAGGCTCATACTTCGGTCATCACGGCACTTGGTGTTGAGACACCTAACCCTGTTGACCTGAGCGGACTTCTTAATCTTACCGGGACATCGCACATTCCTGCGGGCACATACAATGGGGACGCCTGGTCATTTGCAGGAAACGTCAACTACATTGCTGCTAACGGAACCGTGAATAATGTGATCACTAAGGCAAATGCAGTCATTACTGCTACTCCTTACAATGTTGCATACGATGGTTTGGCCCATACTGCCAACGTTACAGCTGTCGGTGTTGAAACTCCGACTCCTGTCAATCTTTCCGGCCTTCTCACACTTACCGGTACCACGCATACCATTGCGGGAACCTATAATGGAGATGTCTGGTCATTTGCAGGAAATTCAAACTATAATGTTGCAAACGGAACCGTCAATGATGTAATTGGCAAGGCTGACGCAACGATAATGATTGGCGGATTCACAGGAGCTTATGATGGCAATCCTCATGGAGCTACGGGTTCAGCAACAGGAATCCTCAGTGAAGATCTGAGCGCAAACCTTAACCTTGGTGTTCAATATACCCAGGTACCGGGAGGACTTGCCCACTGGACATTCACAGGAGGTGCAAACTATAACGATCAGAGCGGAGACGTGTCGGTTACAATCAACAAACGCGTAGTGGCAGTAACAGCCAGTGCAGCTTCCAAAGTTTATGGAAACCTTGATCCCGCGTTTACATACCGGGTTACTGCAGGTTCGCTTCTTCCCGGGGATGTATTCAGCGGATTACTTAGTCGTGCTGCTGGTGAGAATACAGGCACTCATGCCATCTTACAGGGAAGCCTTGTTTTGAATGCAAATTATACAATAGTATTCAACGGAGCTAACCTTACAATTACTCCTCTGGCGGTATCTATAACTGCTGATGCCAAGACGAAGAACCTGAATGATACTGATCCGGCCCTGACCTTCATTTCAGTACCGGCAGTCGCAACAGTTCTCTCGAACGGACAAGCGATATCCTTCACAGGATCCTTATCAAGGGCACCTGGTGAGACCGTAGGTGTATACGCCATACTGCAGAATAACCTGGTTAACAGTAACTATACTATTACTTACACAGGCGCAGATTTTACAATTCAGGTTGCAACTGCTGTTGAGCCGGTCACTCTGGATATTCTGACCCTGAAGGCTTATCCGAACCCGTTCACCGATCGCGTCTTCTTCGACCTTGATTTGGTGTCGGATGCAAGGGTACGTCTTGAGATCTACAACTCAAACGGTCTCAAGATCGAAACTGTGATTGATGAGAACCTCAATGGCTCACAGCATTACAAGTTCGAGTACGTTCCTGAACATGTAAGCACAGGAATGCTTATCTACAGGTTGGTCGTTAATGACAAAACCGCAGTAACAGGAAAGTTAATACACAAATAACTAAGTATTTAACTTACCATTCCAATAACAAAAAAGCAGCCCTTTCCGGAAACGGAGGGGGCTGTTTTGTTAGGGCGCAAGGCACAGGGCATGGGGCATGGGGCATGGGGCATGAATAGAAAACGGGGAGTGTAAATAATGATATGCGATATGCGATATGCGATATGCGATTTGCGATTTGCGATTTCAGATTTAAAACCAGTTTAACCACGGAGTTGCACGGAGTTTTACTGAATATCACGGAAATTAATTCCCCCTTAGAAGGGGGTCAGGGGGATGTGTCTTATCCCGAGTCAGATTTTCTTCTGTCCTATTCCCTTTGAAGGGGCCATGGGGATGTAAAATATGGAGCCCGAGATAAGGAAAGCACAGGGCTCAGGGTATGGGGCACGAATAGAAAACGGGGAGTGTAAAAAATGATATGCGATTTGCGATTTGCGATTTGCGATTTCAGATTTAAAACCAGATTAACCACGGAGTTGCACGGAGTTTTACTGAGTATCACGGAAATTAATTCCTCCTTCGAATCCGCGCTGCCAACAAGGATAATTCTTTATTTGAATCCTCTTAGCGGATCGGCGAAGCCAACGGGGCCAGGGGGATGTTTATTATCCCATTGCAGATAAAATATTATTCAAGATCAATTTATTAGAAATTCCTGATCCTTTTAATGAAAAAAATAAGTTTTTTGTTAAAAAAAACCTCCGGATATCTTATAATGTAAATATTATTACTATTTTTCAGCGCAACAGAAAGGGAATTCGCTTTATATATGTAAAATATTAATGCGAATCGGGGACTAAGAATAATATAGATATAAGCAATGCAGGTATCTGATTATTAATTAAATACTTTTAGGTTTTTATTATTTATTTTGAAAATTAATATTTTAAGTCAGAAGCGCTGACAAGCATCAAAAGGCAGGATTCCAGGGAGTAAGATTGGAATTATTAGCATATACATCTATATATCAGCAGTATAAGAAGAAATTGTAATCAATGGGTTTTATTTGAATATTTGGCAGAATTTCAGAAGATTTTATTCTATTAGTTTGAATCCTTAATTATCATTATTAACTAATCCGTATTTCTATGTTACTACATCAGCAATTTGTTCACATGGCTAAGAAACATGCCAAAAAGTTAGCAATTATAGATAAAACTACAGGAAAAAGTGTTACTTATTCCAGGGCCCTGATAGGTGCTCTTATACTGTCTTCAAAATTAGAGAAATATGATAAAGGGTTCATAGGCATAATGATTCCGACTTCAGCAGGTTGTGCACTTGCAACTGTGGGAGCCCTGATGTGCGGCAGAATACCGGTAATGATAAACTATTCTACCGGTGCTGAAGCAAACGCAAAGTATGCACAGGCAAAATGCAAATTCAAGACTATTATAACCTCTAAGGCTTTACTCGAGAAAATTAATTGTCCGGTAATGGAGGGTATGGTGATGATTGAAGATATTATGGAGAGTGTTACCACCGGGGATAAATTAAAGTCGGCATTAATCACTAAACTTCCTGTTAATATGATACTTAACAGGATTCATAAAGGTGATGAAAACGACACAGCTGCAATTCTGTTTACAAGCGGAAGTGAGAAAGATCCAAAGGCAGTTCAGTTGTCGCACCTTAATCTTTCTTCTAACATCGAGAATTTCGGTGCTTATGTTAATATTACAGAAACTGATATCATTCTTGCAAACCTTGTTTTCTTTCATATTTTTGGATTAACAGTTAATCTCTGGGTTTCTTTTTATTACGGGATGACAATGGTTACATACGCCAATCCGCTGGATTTTCAGACGGTTAGCACTATTGCACGCGAAGAAAAACCGACAATAATGGTTGGTACTCCCAGTTTCTTCTGGGGCTATTTGCATAAGTCTGAGCCGGGTGATTTTAAATCCCTCAGGATTATGGTGGCGGGAGCTGATAAATGTCCAGATGCATTAAGGGATGGTTATATGAAAAAGCATGGGGTTACTCTCCTTGAAGGGTATGGTGCAACAGAGACATCTCCTGTTATCTCAGTTAATTCACATGAGTTCAACAGGCCGGGAAGTACCGGAAAGGTTATTCCGAACGTTCAGGTCAGGGTTGAGAATTTTGAGAATGGAGAGGGCTGCATTACACGTGAAGTTGGAAAGATCATGGTGAAGGGTGATTCTGTAATGAAAGGTTATTATGATGATCCTGAGCTTACTGCTGATGCTCTTATAGATGGTTGGTATAATACCGGCGACATGGGATATTTTGATGAAGACGGATACCTTTGGCATGCCGGAAGATTTAAGAGGTTTGCCAAGGTTGGAGGAGAAATGGTGTCTCTGGTAAAAGTTGAAAATACCCTTGAAAAATTTCTTCCGGTAGGAGTACAGTGTTGTGTGATTGAAGTCTCAGATGACGTAAAAGGATCATCAATAGTAGCAACCGTAACAATTGAAGTAAATAAATCAGAGATCCTTAAGAAGATGGGCGATGAGTTGCCAAATATTGCACTTCCAAAACAGTTTTTTGTTATTAAGGAATTGCCTATGATGGGAACAGGAAAGATCGATTTCAGGAGTGTCACTAAGATTGTACAGGAGCTCATAAATAATTCCTGATCTGGTAATTCTCCCTTCGAATCCGCGCTGCCAACAAGGATAATTCTTTATTTGAATCCTCTTAGCGGATCGGCGAAGCCAACGGGGTCAGTGGGATGTCGGATATAAAACCTGCTTAACCACGGAGTTGCACGGAGTGTTACTGAGTATCACGGAAATTAATTCTCCCTTTGAATCCGCGGTTCCAACAAGGATAATTCTTTGTTTGAATCCTTTTAGCGGATCGGCGAAGCCAATGGGGGTTAGTGGGATGTCGGATATAAAACCTGCTTAACCACGGAGTTGCACGGAGTTTTAAGGAGTTCACGGTAAGTAATTCTTCCTTTGAAGGCATAGCCGTCAAGGGAAGGAGTCTAAATCTTGAATAGCTGAAAGGATAAGGTAAAGGAATCTGACTATTATTGAGAAATTACAGTAATAGAACTCTCCCCTCCTTTTGAAGCTAATCTTTATACACTTTTTAGCAGGTATAATACTTCTATAATCTGCTTAGAATTGGGCGATCCCTCATTCTTCCGCTTGACGGATTTCGGTTAAATAATTAATTTTTTTAAGCGAAAGAATTCGGGATGATATGGGTTTTTGGGAGGACAAGGGGGGAA
>CAIMVD010000091.1 GCA_903844815.1 uncultured Bacteroidota bacterium
AGGCTCGGCATCGGTCAGCTGCTTGCAGGTCGACCATACTGTGGTCTCGGTCGGTCCGTACATGTCCCACAATGATTCTACCCGTGGAAGCAGTTCCCTGATAAGACCCGGAAGGATCGCTTCGCCTCCGCACAATGCTTTAAGGTTCCCTTTTCCCTTCCAGCCTGAGCCCAGAAGTATATTCCATGTTGCCGGGGTAGCCTGCATTATGGTTATATCGTGACTTACAAGAAGGTCCGAGAGCCTTTGTCCGTCGAAGATATCGTCGGTGTCGGCTATTATAAGACCTGCTCCTGTGATTAGAGGAAGGAAAATCTCAAGAACCGATATGTCGAAAGAGAGTGTTGTAACTGCCAGGAGCCTGTCGTTACTGTTTATGCCGGGAGTATGCTTCATGCTCAAAAGGAAGTTCACAACTGCCTCGTGGTGAACCTTCACTCCTTTTGGTTTCCCTGTAGATCCCGATGTGTAGATCATATAAGCGAGCGACTGGTTGCCAATCCTCGCTTCCGGCATTGCCGGGCTGCAGCCGTTTATGATTTCGTGATCAGTGTCAGTGAAGACAACTTTTGTCTCAGGAAAATGATGCAGCTTCCCCGATAATGAGCTCTGGGTGATCAGAATTTTTGACCCCGAGTCATCATACATGTAAGCCAGCCTGTCATCGGGAAAGAGAGGATCCATCGGAAGGTAGCAGCAACCCGCCTTCAGTATCCCAAGTACTGCAACTGCCATGCCGGTTGTGCGCTCCATGCATATCCCAACCACATCTCCCCCGTCAACACCAACCGATATAAGGTGATTAGCCAAACGGTTCGAACGCTCATCAAGTTCCCTGTAGCTTAATGATGAGTTTCCTGAAATGACTGCTGTCTTGTCAGGAACAAGATGAGCTTGCTGAGCAAAGAGGTCATGAATCAGCGAGGCAGGAACTGCTTTTACTGTATTGTTGAATTCCGTCAGCATGTTCCTGTCAGTATCCGAAAGCAAAGAAACGGCTTTCAGGGAAACATCAGGATTTTCCGCAACCAACTCTGCAAGGTGAATGAAGTTGTCCCTTAAGCGGATTATGGTTTCCTTCTTTAGCAAATCGGAACTATATTCTATCTCGCCCTCAATATGTCCTTCATCTTCCCATATATAGAAGGTAATGTCAAATGGAGAAACTCCCTTGTTAACGGTGGTTCTTTTTCCCTGAATTCCATCCAAATTCATAGGAATGGTAAGGTTACTGAGCCACGACAAGGAAATCTGGAAAAACGGATTTACTCCCGAAATCCTTTCAGGGTTGATTGCGGCAACAATTTTCTCAAAAGGGAGGGCTGAGTGCAAAACAGATTTTCGTACGGAATCCTTTGTAATCCCGATTTGTTCCTTCAGGTTATTATCTCCATTCTGTTGCAGCCTGACAACCACAGTGCTTACAAACAATCCGAAGATGTTTTCAAGGGAAGGATTGGAACGGCGGTTAGAGACTGGCACTCCGATACAGATATCGTTTTCCCCGGTATATTCCCTGAAGAGCAGCCCCATTACCGTTAGCATGGTATTGAAAAGAGAAGTATTGCATTCTTTGCTAATTTCCCATAGCTTTTCAGAAAATTCATCGGAAATGACAAAGTGCTCCCGGTATCCGAATCCGGAAGGGTCATTTTTCCTTGGAAAATCATAGGTGAATTTCAGCTCAGGCTGACAATCCAAAAGGTATTCTTTCCAGAATCCGGTAAATTCTTTTTCCGTTTCTTCAGAAAGTGGTTCCTTTTCAAGTTCTGCATAATCGTAACTATGGAATTCCAGAGGTTGTGGTTTCAGATCGAGTCCGTTAACCAGACCCGTATAGATCTCGCTGAATTCCTTCACGAAGGCGCGTCTGGAAAAACCGTCAAAAATCAGGTGATGCACTGTTGCATGAAAGAAGTAACTGGTTTCGTCCTCTTTAAGCAGGTAAAGCCTGAATAATGGGCCGTTCTCAATATCAAAGGGCTTTCGCGAGTCTTCCCCGGCAAAGGAAAGAATCTCGTCTCTGCGCGATTCTGAAGGAGATCCTGAAAAATCAATTAATTCAACTGCAACCGGATGAGGAAGTATCTCAATATATGGCGATCCGTCGTGCTGACGGAATACAGAAAACATTGTATGATGCCTTTCGAATAAAAGGCCCATACTTTCCAAGAATAAGGCAACATTTATTTCTCCGCCTAAGTGGTAAGTCAACAGGATGTTATACGCCGGGTTACTTCCTTCCTGCTGCGATATTATCCACAGCCTTTTCTGATTTGCCATCAATGGCAATTGTTTGCCTGTGCTTATTCCCATTTTTCGAATTAATTCAATGTTATACTAAATTTCTCCATCAACTATACCTTCACTTCCGGCAATATTATCAACCTCTCTTGTACCGGAATTGTTCAGGACAGCAATTTCAATGGCTCTTGCAAGGTCGGAGATCCTCGGACTGTCGAAGAAAACCCGAAGTTTCAAATTTACACTAAAAGCCGATTCAATTTTTGAAAAAACTGAAATTGCCATAAGAGAATTACCTCCAATATCAAAGAAAATGTCTTCAGGTGTGATATCGGTTGTTTTCAATGCTTCGCACCAGATATCAAATATTATCTTTTCGCTTGGGGAGAGTGTCCTCTTTTTGCGATACTCTTTTGTGATCATTTCACATAAGTCAACTTTCAGTGCGTCCCTGTCAGTTTTTCCATTTATTGTAGAAGGAAAACCATGCATAAGTTTAAATAGCGATGGAACCATGAATGGGGGCAGCTTCTTCTTCGCAATTCCGGCTATTTCGGCTGCATTAATACAGAAGTTCTCCTTAACATTTAGAAAGGCTGCAAGCCTGATATCACCTTCCTGTATCGTAACCGGCTTGATGACAGCCTCTACAACCCCATTAATCTCGGAAAGAACTGATGCTATCTCCTCAAGCTCAACCCTGAATCCACGTATCTTAAGCTGATTATCGATTCTTCCGTAAAACTCAATGTTGCCATCGGCCAACCACCTGGCACGATCACCGGTTTTGTACAACCTTTCACCGGGGTTGCAGGGATTATCGATGAAACTCTTTATGTTAAGACTATCCCTCTTCAGGTAACCCAGCGATAAACCGTCGCCTCCTACATACAGTTCCCCGATTACTCCTATCGGTTGGTAATTCATATTCCGGTCGAAGATGTAAGCAGTTGAATTGCTTATTGGTTTGCCTATCGGGATATTGCTTTCGAAATCCCTTTCGATAAGATAGGTAGTTGAAAAGGTCGTATTCTCCGTGGGGCCATAACCATTGATGACCTTCAATCCCGGATTGTCGCGCCTTACCTTGTTTATATGCTGGGCCGACAGAACATCGCCGCCCGACAGCAGATACTTTAGCTTCCTGAAAATGTCAGTCCGGCTCTCCGCTATCTGTGTGAAAAGTGCCGAAGTCAGCCATAATATCGTAATGTCGTTGTTTGTAAGTTCCTCCCCCAGGGCTTTCGGATTCAGTATGGTCTCCTTTTCTACAATATAAAGCGTCCCTCCGTTCAATAGTGCTCCCCAAATCTCAAAAGTTGTGGCATCGAACACTATGGCTCCTGTAAGAAGTATCCTGTCTTCATGTGTCAGATCCATATAATTGATGTTTCTGACCAGCCTGACAACTCCTTTTTGCCAGATCATGCTGCCCTTAGGCATTCCTGTAGTCCCGGAAGTATACATTATATATGCCAGGTCTTCAGAGGAGTTGTGCACTCTCACCTCGGATGTAAAATCACTGAATGATGATTCCGAATTGAGGTTGATCATACTTACTCCAGTGATATCAAGACTGGCAAATATCTCCTGCACAAGTACAACCCTGCAGCCGGAATCACCTATGATGTAATTCATCCTTTGAAGGGGGTAATCGGGATCAACTGGAACATAACCACCCCCTGACTTAAGTATCGCTAGTATTGCAACTATTATGTCGATCGATTTCTCTGCTATGATCCCAACAGGGGTATTCTCCACAACACCCAGATTCCTGAGTGTATGGGCAAGTCTGTTCGACCTTTCATCAAGTTCCCTGTAGCTGAGTCCTTCCGATTTAAAAACAACCGCGGTCTTGCCGGGATACATTGCTACCTGTTCTTTGAAAAGCTCGATTATAGTCTTTTCCCCAGGGTAATCGGTTGTAATACCTGAAAAACAACGTATTCTCTCAATCTCTTTCTCCGACAAGAACGGGAGTGAAGAAACAACTGCTTCAGGTTGTTCAGTAATTTTTCCAATTAAAGTCAGGAAATTCTCCCTGAGCCTGATAACTGAATCCCTGTCGAGAATATCAATGTTATATTCTATTTCCCCCTCTATATAATCCCCGTTCTCCCACATATAAAACGTAAGGTTAAAAGGGGAGATCCCTGAATCAATTGTGACTCTTTCCCCCCTTACACCACCAATCTCAAGGGGGATGCTGAGATTATTTTGCCATGCAAAACAGACCTGAAATAGTGGATTAGTATTAAATGACCTGTATGGTTTTACTGCTTCAACAACCTTTTCAAAAGGAAGCTCCTGGTTTGAGATTGCATCGATAACTGATTTCTTCGTGCCAGCCACAAGCCTATCGAACGGTGATTCTGTTTCAATATTTAACCGAAGTACAATAGTGTTCACAAACATCCCGAAAATATTTTCAAGCCTGGTCTGTGGGCGGTTTCCTACCGGGGATCCAATACAGATGTCATTCGCACCTGTGTATTTATTCAGGAGAACGCCAAAAGCAGATAGCAGAGTAACGAAAAGTGTCGAATTTTCACTTCTGCTGATACTCTTAAGACCTGAAGTAAATTCTGAAGGAATCTTTATGTATACCTTTTCTCCATACCCTGTTGGTGCATCCTTGCTGATCCGATCATACGGGAAGTCAAGTTTTCCCGGACTATCTTTTAAATAGTTTACCCAGAATTTTGAAAGTTTTTCCTCATCCAGTTTATTAGCTGATGATTCCTGCCATAAGGCATAATCATAATGATGGAAATTCAGTGGCTCAAGGACTGTCTCCTTATTATCCAAAAGACCCTTATAAATTTTATTAAAGTCGCGAACAAAAACACCCCACGACCATCCGTCAAAAATAAGATGGTGTATTGTAGAATGAAAATAATATGTCGAATCGTCACTTTTTAACAAAAAAAGTCTGTACAGCGGGCCGTTTTCAATATCAAACCATTTTCTTGATTCTGAGCCAATAAAGGAATAAATCCTGTCTTTTGAGGTTTCGGAAGCCGGATCAGAAAAATCGATAACCTCAATATGAACATGGTTGGGAACAATTTGGCAATATGGTTTACCATCCTTCGATTTAAAGGTCGAGAACATTATGTTATGCCGGTTGAAGAGCAAATCAATGCTTTTGTTAAAAACATCAATATTCAGTTCCCCAAGGAGGTGGTAAGTGAATGGGATATTATAGGCAGGACTGAATGGGTTAAGCTGATTAATTGTCCACATCCTTTTTTGGTCACTCGAAAGAGGCAGATATGTCAGATCAGAAATGGCAGTTGACTCAACCTTTTCACTATCTGCCGAGGCTTCCCGGTTAATTATCGAAACCAGTTCGTTTATTGTAGGTTTAATAAAGAACTGGTTCAAGGCAATACTGACGTTAAAAACTTCCTTAATTCGCGATATTACCTGAAGTGCCAGAAGGGAATGACCACCAAGCTCCAGAAAATCATCGTCCAAACCAATCTCTTCATTTCCGATCAAAGACTGCCAAATGCCTAAGAGCGTAAGTGAAACCTTGTCACCTGTAAGCTCCCCGGATGATGTCTCCGTCAATTTTGAATCATCAACTTCATGAATAAAACCGTATGAATTTTCAGATGTTGATGAGCCACTGTCAGCAACTGAACCGGGCAGCTCAAAATTCACCCAGTGTCTCTTTCTCTCAAAAGGATAAGTTGGAAGAAAAGTCTTCGATGTATTTACATCTTTATTAATGAACCCGACATTTATATTCATGCCTGCATTGAACATATTTCCAAGTGCCGCAATGACTTTATAACGTTCATCGCTCCCGTCGGGTTTACCTAATGTAGATATGACCAGAGCTTTATTGGACACCTTCAGCGATTGTCTGATCAGGCTGCTTAAATGAGTATTGGGTCCGATTTCAAGAAAAACGGTCGCCGCATTCCCTGCAATTACAGAGACCCCTTCCCGAAAATGAACAGTATTTCTAAGCTGCTGTGCCCAATAAGTTCCTGATATAGCCTGCTTTTCGGCAATGTAATTTCCGGTAAGACACGAAATAAACGGCAATTCAGGTGATTTCAGATTAAATTGATTCACATAATCGCGAAACTCGGACAATATTGGATCAAAAGCTGATGAATGAAAAGCATGTGAAGTATTCAGTGGCAGATAACTAATATTATTTTCTTCAAGCAAGGTCTTCACTTTCTCTTGGTCATCAGTTTTAAAGGAGATTGTGGACGATTCTTCTGCGTTGTCAGCAGCTATTTCAAAGTCAGGGGTTAAGATTGCCTGAAGTTGTTTAACTCCTGCTTTTACCGCCATCATTTTACCCGACGGCATTTTCTGCATCAGCTGTCCCCTTTTAATAACAATTTTTAGTGCCGAAGGCAAATCAAAAACTCCTGCGATACAGGCAGCGGTATATTCGCCTATGCTATGACCTATGAGGCAGTCGGGCCTGATATTTATTTCTTCAAGAACATTTGCAAGGGCATATTCAATAATAAACAGTGCCGGTTGGGTTATCGCGGTACCCGATAATTTTCCTTCAGAGGTTACCTTGTCATCAAAATCATAAAGGATCTTTTTCAGGTCCTCGCCTGTTTCTTCCCTGAAAATATTAAAACATTTGTCGAGTATGTTTCTGAAAGTTGTATTATGGTTGTAAAGATCGGCACCCATTGACCGATACTGAGCCCCCTGCCCGGGTAATACAAATGCTATTCTTGAGACAAGGTCATCCTTTTTGCCATCAGAAAACCTGGTTTTTTCCGAAATAATCTCCGATACTGAGGATGCGACAGTGAAACTTCTGTGTGACATATGGCTCCTTCCCGATCCAAGGGTGAAGGAAAGGTCCACAATTTCTAAACCGGGTCTTGTTTTAAGATGATCAACAAGATCCTCCTTTCTCTTTTCAAGTGAAAACTCAGATTTTGCCGACAGCAGAATAAGATCGGGCCATTCGGAAGGTGGTCGGGTACTTCTTTCCCGAACCGGAGGTTCTTCCACAATAACATGAGCGTTGGTGCCTCCTATCCCGAAAGAACTGACTCCCATTATCAAAGGACGGTCTTCGGTCCATTCCTTAAGTTCTTTCTGGACAAAAAATGGTGAATTTTCAAAGTCGATATGGGGATTTGGCTCAAAAAAATTCAGGCTGGCCGGTATTTTTTTATTATAAGCAATAAGGGAAGCCTTTATGAATGACGCAACGCCAGCTGCAGCATCGGTATGCCCTATATTGCTCTTCACAGATCCAATTCCGCAAAACTGTTTTTTTGCCGTTTTTGCTGAAAAAGCCTTCTTCAAGGCCGCTATTTCAATAGGATCGCCAAGCTGGGTAGCTGTTCCGTGTGTTTCTATATAGCAGATCTCTTCCGGCGACCGTTCAGCGAACGACTGAGCCATTTTTATGACAGCTGCCTGACCGTCAACGCTTGGCGCAGTATAGCTTACCTTATTACTGCCGTCGTTATTCAGTGCCCATCCGCTGACAATGGCATAGATTGAATCCTTGTCCTCAATTGCATCTTCGAGCCTTTTTAAAACAACAACCCCAATCCCGTTTGAAGGAACGGTTCCTTTTGCCTGTGCATCAAATGGACGGCAGCGTCCGTCAGGAGAGGGAATCGATCCCTCCTGATAAATATACCCGCTTTCCTGGGGAGAGGTAATACGGACACCTCCGGCGAGACAAATATCCGATTCATAACTATAAAGGCTCTGGCAAGCCTGTGAAATGGCAACAAGCGACGTGGAACAAGCTGTCTGTACATTCATAGCAGGTCCGCGAAGGTTAAACTTATAAGCTGTTTTGGTTGAAAGGAACGAAATGTCGTTGCTAGTCATCAGCTGGTAGGATTCCGGAGTACGCAACCTGATATAATTTTCAAGTCTTCCGGGATCGCGCAGGATATTATTCAGCAGATATGTGCTCATATACCCTCCTGCAAAGACACCTATTGCGCCTTTATAACTAAATGGATCGCAACCGGCATTTTCAAATGCTTCCCAGACAGTCTCCAGCCATATGCGCTGCTGCGGATCTGTTTCAGCCGCTTCCCTTGGAGTCATCCCAAAAAACCCGGCATCAAATTTATCAATGTCGGATAATATGCCTCTAACCCTGACATAAGCGGGATTCATGCGGAGATTCTCAAAATCAGGTTCGAATTTCTCAAGCTCCTCATCTGTAAAATGGTGCAGCATATCTTTGCCTGCCAGCAGATTATTCCAGTATTCTTCAAGGTTATTCGCCCCGGGAAACCGGCAAGCCATGCCGATAACTGCAATTTTAGTATTAGAGTTGCTCATCCTAAATGTTTAGATGTAAATGCTTCGATAAAGCAATAATTAATCACGCCCTCTTCTGAAATTCACATTTTTCTTTTTTTGAATCTTTTCTTCAAGTTCAATATCATTTTGGGAAATGATTTCCTCCTTCTGTCCTGACAAGAATTCACTTAGATCTTTTATTGTAGGATATTCAAATATCATTAGTGACTTTAAGGCAATATTGAATTCTTTTGATATTGAGTTTGCAAGATTAATTGCAAGGATGGAATTGCCACCCATATCGAAGAAATTGTCACCGGTACTAATGTTTTCCGTTTTCAGAAGAGCCCTCCAGAGTTCTAGCAGCCTGTGCTCATCTTTGGTTGTTGGTTCAATTATAGTTTGCCTGTCATATGACATATCAGGCAAAGGCAGGCTCTTCCTGTTAATTTTACCGCTGCTTGTCAATGGAAGCTCATCAAGAAAAATAATGAATGAAGGAACCATATAATCAGGCAGTTTTCCTGCCAGATACTTCCTTAGTTTATCAGAACTTATCTCATTTCCCGGCTTTAAACATACGTAGGCAACCAAATATTTATAATCGCCCTTATCAGTAACAATTACTGCACAATGAGCAACAAGAGGATGGTCAAGGATCTTGGCTTCAATATCGCCCAGTTCAATCCTGAAACCCCTTATTTTAATCTGATTGTCCAATCTCCCCAGGTAATCAATTTCACCGTCGGAGCTGAGCTTTACAAGATCTCCTGATCTGTATGCCCTGTAAATTAAATCATCTGATATCTTGAGAAAGAAGAATTTGTCATTCGTAAGGTCCGGCCTGTTAAGATATCCTCTTGCCAGGTTAACACCTGTGATTATCAGCTCGCCAGGCACGCCTATGGGCTGCAGAAGATTCTTCTTATCTACAACGAAGAGTTTTGTGTTGTCAATTGGTTTACCGATATAAACATTCTTAATGTCCTTAGCCGGGCAGTTGTAATACGATACATCCACTGTAGCCTCCGTCGGACCATAAAGGTTTATAAGTTCAGGCAGAGAATAAAACTCTCTCATCTCGTTGAATTCCTTTACGAGTTTCAATGGCAATGCTTCCCCGCTTAAGAATATCCTGCTCAGGCTCTCAAGTTTCCCGCACAGTTTCTTTAATGTTATCGTCTCAAAAAAGGTTGCAAACATCGACGGAACAAAATGCATGGTTGTAACCTTGTATTTATCAATGTATTCAACTATAGTTTCAGGATCCTTCTCACCTCCTTTTGGAAGAAGCACAAGGCTGGCTCCATTAAAGGCCCACCAGAACAGTTCCCATACGGAGACATCGAATGTTATAGGAGTCTTTTGCAGAATAATGTCGGCTTTACCTATCGGATAAGCTTTTTGCATCCAGCCTAACCGATTCAGTACGGAATGATGCTCTATCATTACTCCCTTGGGAGTTCCTGTTGAACCAGATGTATAAAGAACATATGCAAGATTTCCGGGTTTCACTGTTACTTCCGGTCGCGAGGAATCTGAAGACAAAGGAACACGGAGAATATCATCTAAAAAAACAACGTGAATGCCTGCCGGTAAATTTGTGCAACATGATTTTGTACTAAGTACTACCGTTACCCCGGACTCATCAAGTATATTGCTCAGGCGTTCTTCGGGATTTTCAGGATTGAGCGGCAGGTAAGCAGCTCCAGCCTTCAGTATTCCAAAGATGGCTATCATCATCTCAACAGACCGGTCGACGCATACTGCAACTCTGTCCTCAACCGATACCCCTTTTTGAATGAGATAATTTGCCATGCAATTGGCGTGATCATTGAACTCTTTATAACTCAACGAAAGCCTGCTGTCGGATATTGCCGGCATATCTGGCTGTTCCCTGACCTGAATCCCGAATTTCTCATGAACGCAGATTTGATTTTCATAGGGAACATCAGTATCATTGAATTCGAGGACTTTTTTCTTTTCACTCTCAGAAATTACTGAAAAATCAGAAACAGGTAAGTCAGGATTTTCAGTAACAGAGTGAACCAGACTAATAAAACTTTCCTTTAACCGGAATATGGTTTCCTGAGTCAGAAGATCGATATTGTACTCTATCTCACCTTCGATCAGACCTTCGTTTTCCCACATGTAAAAACTAATGTCGAAGGGTGAAGTCCCCTTGTTAACTGTAATTCTGTCGCCTGTAATCCCGTTAAGATCAAGAGGAATTGTCATACTGTTAATCCATGACAAGGCAACCTGGAAGAAAGGATTAATTCCTGCAATTCTTTCAGGACTAACCTCTTCAACGATTTTTTCGAAAGGAAGAGAAGAGTGTGAAACGGCAAGTCTCACAGCCTCCCTTGTACTTAATATTTGCTCCCGGAAACTACTTTCGCCCAGATGTTGCAGCCGTACAACAACAGTACTTACAAACAGGCCGAAAATATTTTCAAGAGAGGGGTTTGAACGCCGGTTCGAAACAGGCACCCCGATGCAAATATCATTTTCACCGGAATATTTGCTGAACACCAATCCCATAACTGACAACAAGGCAGCGAAGAGAGTAGTATCGCTTCTCCTGCATATTTCTCTGAGATTTTCAGTATCATGACGAGAGATAACAAAATGTTCCCTGCATCCGAATCCTGAATGTACTTTTTTCCTTGGAAAGTCAAAGGGAAACTTCAAATGGGGGCGGCATTCACTGAGGTATTCCTTCCAGAATTCAGTTAGTTCCCTTTCCTTTTCAGGAGATAACATATCCTTCTCCAGTTCAGCATAATGGTAACTATGGAAATCAAGCGACATTGGCTGTAAAGCAACTCCATTTGCCAATCCGGTATAGATAGAACTTAACTCCTTAACGAAGGCACGTCTCGAAAAACCGTCAAAAATAAGGTGGTGAATAGTTGCAGTGAAATAGTAGCTGTTTTCGTCCTCTTTAAGAAGGCAGATCCTGTATAAAGGTCCTTGCTCAATGTCAAAAGGCTTTCTGGAATCCTCCCCGGCAAAAGAAAAAATCTCTTCTCGTCGCGATTCAGAGGGAAAAACGGAAAAATCGATAAGCTGCAGAATTACCTGACGAGGGACTATCTCAACATAGGGTAAATCGTTGATCTTCCCAAATACTGAAAACATCGTATGGTGCTTTTCAAATAAGAGTTCCAGACTCCTCCTGAAAATCACAGTGTTGATTTCTCCGCGAAGGTGATATGTCAAAAGAATATTATAGGCAGGATTCTGGCTGTCCTGTTGTGAAAGGATCCACAACCTTTTCTGATTTGCCATCAAAGGCAAATGTATGCCTATGTTTCTTTCCATTTTTTGCCCAAATATTTTATTCCACTAAATTTCCCCATCAATAAGACCTTCACCACTGGAATTGCCGGCTGACATATTTTTGCCGGAGTTGCTGAGAATTGCGATTTCAATGGTTCTTGTAAGGTCCGAGATCCTGGGACTATCAAAGAAAACTCTCAATTTCAAATTTAAGTTAAATGCAGTCTCTATCTTTGAAAAAACAGAAATTGCCATAAGCGAGTTGCCTCCAA
The DNA here is from genome assembly GCA_903844815.1 of uncultured Bacteroidota bacterium. Taxonomy (GTDB): domain Bacteria; phylum Bacteroidota; class Bacteroidia; order Bacteroidales; family VadinHA17; genus LD21. The sequence goes on from CAIMVD010000091.1 coordinate 12,075, forward strand.
TATCAAAGAAATTATCGTTAGCGGAGATGTCGGTTATTTTAAGTGATTCGCACCATATATCGTAAATTATTTTCTCATTGGGCGAAAAATTTTGCTGATCGTGACTCTCCCTCGTGATCAGTTCGCTGATGTCGACTTTCAGCGCCTCCCGGTCGGTTTTTCCGTTAATAGTTGCCGGGAATCCATTCATAAGTTTAAAGACAGAAGGCACCATATAGGGAGGAAGTTTCTGCTTGATGATCCTTGCTATCTCCTTCGGGTCAATATTGAAAGTCTCTTTCACATTAAGAAATGCTGCAAGCCTGATGTCTCCTTCCTGAACTTTGACGGGCTTAATAACAGATTCTACAACACCTTCAAGTTCTGAAATCACTGCTGCTATCTCCTCAAGTTCCACTCTGAATCCCCTTATCTTAAGCTGATTGTCAATCCTTCCGTGAAACTCAATATTGCCGTCTGCAAGCCATCTTGCATGATCACCGGTTTTGTACAGCCTTTCACCAGGTTTATACGGATGATCGATGAAACTTTTTTTATTAAGGTCGTCCCTGTTCAGATAACCCAACGATAAGCCGTCACCACCAACGTACAATTCACCGATAACACCTATCGGCTGGTAATTCATATTATTGTCGAAGATATAGGTTGTTGAGTTGCTGATCGGTTTGCCAATAGGAATGTTGCTTTCAAAATCCCTTTCAATGAGATAGGTTGTCGAGAAAGTAGTATTCTCAGTGGGACCGTATCCATTAATAACTTTCAATGACGGATTATCGCGCCTTACTTTATTTATATGCTGGGCGGAAAGTACATCTCCTCCCGACAACAGGTATTTCAGTTTACGGAAAATATCAGTCCTGCTTTCCGCTATCTGAGTAAAGAGAGCCGAAGTCAGCCACAATACAGTAATGTCGTTGTTCATAAGTTCTTCGCCCAGTACTTTCGGGTTAAGGATGGTCTCCTTCTCTACAATATAAAGTGTCCCGCCATTCAGAAGGGCACCCCAAATCTCGAATGTTGTGGCATCGAAGACGATTGCTCCCGTGAGCAAAATCCTGTCTTCGCTGGTCAATTCCATGTAATTGATGTTCCTGACAAGCCTTACGACCCCTTTATGCCAAATCATGCTGCCCTTTGGCATTCCGGTAGTCCCTGAAGTATACATTATATACGCGAGGTCCTCAGCCGTACTTTTCACTTCCACTGCAGTTGAATCCTCACTGAATGATGATTCAGAATTGAGACTTATCATCCTGACGCCCGGGATCTCAAGATTTGCAAATTTATCCTGGACCAGGACAATTTTGCAACATGAATCTCCGATGATAAAGTTAATCCTCTGCATCGGATAATCCGGATCAACGGGAACGTATCCTCCTCCTGCCTTGAGTATGGCGAATATTCCAATTATTATGTCAACAGATTTCTCTGCAATAATACCTACCGGCATATTCTCGCTAACACCCGATTTTCTGAGAGTATTAGCTAATCTATTCGACCTGATGTCGAGTTCGCTGTAGGTAAGTTTTTCGTCTTTAAATACTATTGCGGTCTTGTCGGGGTATAAAGCAACCTGCTCATTGAAAAGCTGAATTATGGTTCTGTCCCGCGGATACTCCGTTGTTGTATTGTTAAATTCTTCCAAATGACGCTTCTCCTCATCGGAAATCATTGTTACTGTTTCAAACGGAACGCTGCAATTATCGACGAGGTTTCCAAGGAGACCGACAAAGTTCTCTATCAGCCTCTCAATAGTATCGTGCCTGAAGAGATCGATTGAATAACCTATTTCTCCCTCAATCTCCTGTCCATTTTCCCAGAGGTATAATATAAGGTCAAACGGAACGGGCCTGAGTTTACCCACAATCCTGCTGCTCTGGATACCATTGAGTTCGAGTGGCGTATTTATATTATTCTGCCATACAAAACTTACCTGGAAAAGAGGATTGGCTTTGGAATAATGTGAAGGATTCACTATTTCAACAACACTCTCAAAAGGAAGCTCCTGGTGAGCGATGGCGTTAAGTGCAGCATTGTCAGCCTGGCGTATAATGTCGCGGAAGGTGAGACCCTTATCATATTTCATTCGTACCACGACAGTATTGACAAACATCCCTAAAATATTCTCAAGGGCTGAGTGAGGCCGGTGGGCCAGAGGGATCCCAATATTTATATCATCATCGCCTGAGTACTTATTCATCAAAATGCCAAATGCGCCCAAAAGATTTGAAAACAGTGAGGTGCCTTCTGATTTACTTATTGCCCTTAGCTTATCTGATACGGTTGAAGAGATATGGATCGGTTCATACCGGCCCTGTCCGGATGATTTTTCCCGGTTCGGATAGTCGTACGGGAAATTAATCATTGTAGAAGCGCCCCTGAGGTTTTCGCGCCAGAATTCCTCGTGGATCTCCTCATTCCTTAAACCGGCGATGCTTTCCTCCCAGTGTGCAAAATCGTACTGATGGAATTCAATCGGTTTAAGTTCAGGATCTTTTCCCTTAAGGTAGCTGTTGTAGATCTCACACAGATCTTTTGAAAACACTGACCACGACCAACCGTCAAAAATAATATGATGAATACTGATCCTGAAATAGTACTCTCTGGCATCTGTTTTTATCAGACAAATACGATATAAGGGGCCGTTCTCCAAATCAAAAACGATCTGACAATCAGAGTTTATGACATCTTTTATCCGGTTTTCCTTCTGATCGACTGGTAGTGCAGAAAAATCGACAAAAGTGATCCTGACATCTTCGGGAATTATTTCAATATAGGGTTCCCCTTTTAGATCCTTTATAGAAGAAAACAGGGTATGGTGCCGTTTAAAAAGGACCTCCAGGCTATGGTTAAAGACACTTCGGTTAAGGTCTCCGGTCAACCTGAAAGTGAATGGAATTATGTAAGAAGGAACATCGGGCTCCAGTCTGGAAAGAAGCCAGAGCCGTTTCTGGTTATGAGTAAGCGGTAGATTTGTTGTCTGCGTAGAATGAACGAGCTTTATTTCCTTTTCATGGTCTTTAATAAAACTCTTTACGAGAACGGCAAGCTGTTCAATTGAAGGATTTGTCAAAAATGTCCTGAAGGTAAGTATATAACCGAATTCCTCCCTGATTCTGTTTATGACCCTGATTGCAAGCAATGAGTTACCTCCAACATCAAAGAAGTTGTCGTTTGAAGCAATTTTTCTGGCAGGCAGAACTTCATTCCATATTCTTAAGACGGCTCTTTCACCATAAGTCATTGGTTTAGAAGAAGTATGCGATTCATTATCTGTCTTTTTAATGCCATCACCCAGCGATTTAAGATAAGAAGCCAGGAGTGATTTTGAATCTATCTTGCCATTAGCCGTGGCCGGGAATTCATCACATTCTACAATCTCAGCAGGGATCATATATTCAGGAAGCGATGCCCTGAACTCCCTTTTAAGATCTCTTACATCCAGATTAACACCATCAAAGGTAGTAATGAATAATATCACCTTAATATCGTGGCGGTTCGATTTATCAGGAATAACGATGGCATCCTTGATCAGCTTATTCTGAAGGACCACATTCTTGATTTCCCCTATTTCAACCCTGTAACCTCTCACTTTAAGCTGTTCGTCCTCACGTCCAAGGAACTCTATATTGCCATCGGGCATCCATTGAGCCTTATCGCCGGTGAGATACATTTTCCCTCCTGCATTATAAGGATCCGGGATGAATTTTGTATCGGAAAGCAGAGGATCGTTGAAATAGCCCAGGGCTAGACATTCACCGCCTATATACAGATTTCCTGGCTGGTTTATCCTGCAGTGATTTAATTCGTTGTCAAGCACATAATATCTTGCATTCTGAATAGGCTTGCCATAGGGAATACTTTTCCAATCCGGCTTGATCTGATCGATAATGAAGTAATTCGACCATACTGTAGCTTCAGTAGCTCCTCCTAATCCTGTAACGACGGCAGATGGAAATGCATCTGTAATTATCTTTGGAAGCGAAAGAGGGATCCAGTCGCCGCTTAAGAAAACAAGACGCAGCGATTTATTGAGACCATTCTCTCCTGATGTGCCGAAGAATGGTTCCAACTGCTGAAGGCTCTGAGGCGCCGAATCCCAGAAAGTGATTCCCTCATCGAGCATTATCCTGAACTGCTTTTCGGGATCTGTCCTGTCTTCCTCGCTAACGACCCTTATTCTGGCTCCGGCTGAGAGTATCCCGAAAATATCATACACTGAAAGGTCAAAGCTCAGGTTTGTTACCCATAAAAGCTTATCGCTTTTAGAAACCTGAAATGTCTTGTTTACCCATTCAATAAGGTTTATGGCTGACTTGTGATTTACAAGGACCCCCTTCGGAGTTCCTGTAGTACCAGAGGTAAATATCACGTACGCATGATCGGCAGAGGTGATCCTTGTATTTTCAAATTCAGTGGGGAAGCCTGCCGATTCACCTAAGAGATCCTCAATAAAATGCTTTTCACATTTTCCGGCGAGATCAGTATCATTATCGTTGTTGGTTAGAACAATCTTAATTCCGGCAGTCTCGATAATTGATACAATCCTGTTCCCGGGATCGGTAAGATTAAGAGGGATATATGCAGCTCCGGCTTTGTAAATCGCCAGAAGGCTGATTATAAGTTCGGGGGAGCGCCTCATCAGAAGACCTATATAATCGCCTTTCCCGATGTTGTGCTTCCGCAGCACGCCGGCGAGTCTGCAGGCGCGTGCATTTAATTCAGAAAATGTAATTTCACCGTCATCTGATATAAGAGCTGTATTATCAGGATCAATCGCTACCCTTTCTTCAAATAACCCAATCATGGTCTTTTCCTTCGAATAATCAGTAGCAGTGTCATTCACTGAAGAAATCATAGCCCTTTCCTCATCCGAAATCAATGATACTGATCCGACCTCAACTTCAGGGTTTTCAGTAAGATTATGCAATAAATTAAGGTAGTGATTCTTCAGCCTCGCAATAGTATCCGGTTTCAGTATATCGCTGTTGTATTCGATCTCTCCCTGGATGCAATCGCCATTCTCCCACATGTAAAAGGTTAAATCAAAGGGAGATATTCCCTTGCTGACAGTGAACCGTTTTCCTGTTACCCCTCCAAAGTCTATTGGAATTGTAAGGTTATTGATCCATGAAAAAGAGGTCTGGAAGAATGGATTGATTCCTGTTATTCTTGGAGGATTGACGGCATCGACAATTTTCTCAAAAGGAAGTGATGAATTTGCAAGAACTTTGTTTATAGCGGAAGTCGTATAATCTATATGCCCTGAAAAACTCTTCTGTCCGTCAATTTTCAGTCGTACCCCAACAGTATTCACCATCATGCCGAACATTTTGAAAGAATGGGATGATCGCCTGCCCGAAACAGGAACCCCAATGCAGATATCATCCTCACCAGTATATTTCTGCAGAAGCAACCCAAGGGTTGAAAGCAGCGTATTGAACACGGAGGAGTTTGACTGCCTGCTGAGCTCCCTTAGCTTAGCCGTGCAGGGCGTACTGACTTGGAATAGTTCCCTGAAACCATGCCCGGTGGGTTCATTGCTTCTGCTGTAGTCATAGGGGAACTTTAGTTCAGGCTGCATATCTTTAAGGTTATCCTTCCAGAATTCAACCATCTCCTTTTCCTTTTCCTGAGGCAGCGGAACCTTTTCAAGTTCTGCAAAATCATAACTATGGAATTTCAAAGGTGCAGGTTGTACATCGACTCCCTGCAAAAGGTTCGTATAAATAGCATTAAGTTCCTGAACAAATAATCTGCGTGAGAATCCGTCGAATATCAGATGGTGAACTGCCGTATAGAAAAACCAGCTTTCTTCATCCTCTTTTAAAAGGTGGATCCTGTACAACGGCCCGTTTTCAATATCAAAGGCAATCCTGGAATCTTCCCCTATGAATGCAAGTATCTCATTTCTGCGTGTTGAAAGTGGAACTTCAGTAAAGTCCTTTAACATGACCTCAATGGGTCTAGGCACTATCGTAATATAGGGATAACCATCTGTATGCCTGAACAGTGAAAACATTGTGTGTTGTCTGTTGAAGATGATCGTCAGACTCTTTTGAACTAATCCGGCATCTATTTTACCCTCAAAGTGGTAATTAAGCTGGATATTGTAAGCCGGATTTGATTTGTCCTGCTGAGATAATATCCATAGCCTTTTTTGATTTGAAGATAAAGGCAGGTTGTTTTGATCTGTATTATGAATTACTGTCTCCATTATTGCCCCAAAATTTCGATTAAAATTAATTCGATACTTTTTAGAATCTGATTACCCGAAGTTATGCTTCTGTTTAAGAATATGGACTGTTTCACTATATCTCTCCATCTACCATATCCGATTCGTTTCCCAAATATGCTGCAGGCTACTGATGTAATGCCTTGCTTACTATTAAAATATCAATCCCTTCTGCCAGGGCAGCAATTCTCGGGCTGTCAAAGAACAGCCTTAGACTAAGGTCGAGATTGAAAGCTGTACCAATTTTCGAAAAAACAGATATAGCCATAAGTGAATTCCCTCCAATATCGAAGAAGTTATCCGTTGGAGAAATTTCTGTTGTCTTCAAAGCCTCGCGCCAGACATCATAGATTATCTTTTCAGTTGGAGTAAGGATTCTGTCATCATGCATATCCCTGATTATTATTTCGTGCGGATCAACCTTAAGGGCTTCCCTGTCAGTTTTTCCATTGATAGTGGTCGGGAATCCGTGCATTAACCGGAATGAGGAAGGAACCATGTATGGAGGAAGCTTCTGTTTTATGAATCCGGCAATTTCCCTGATTTCCATTGTAAAATTTTCCTTGACATTAAGAAATGCCACCAGCCTCACATCGGTATCCTGAACTTTTATCGGCTTTATTATCGCCTCAATAACCCCGTCTATTTCTGATATTACGGAGGCTATTTCTTCGAGCTCAACCCTGAATCCTCTTATTTTGAGCTGATTATCTATCCTTCCATGGAATTCTATATTGCCATCGGGCAGCCACCTTGCATAATCACCTGTCTTATAAAGTCTTTCCCCAGGTTTATAAGGATGTTCCACAAAACTTTTCTTATTCAGATCTTCCCTGTTAAGGTATCCAATCGATAACCCATCGCCCCCTACATATAACTCACCCACAACGCCTATAGGCTGGTAATTCATAGCCTTGTCGAAGATCCAGCAGGTCGAATTGGTTATTGGTTTACCAATGGGGATATCCTTCTCAAAATCCTTCTCTATAAGATAAGTAGTCGAAAATGTTGTATTTTCCGTAGGCCCGTAACCATTAATAACTTTCAGATAAGGATTATTCCATCTTACCTTATTTATGTGTGGCGCTGAAAGTACGTCGCCTCCGGAAAGAAGGTATTTAAGCTTCCTGAAGATATCGGTCCTGCTTTCGGAAATCTGAGTGAACAAAGCCGAGGTAAGCCACAACACAGTAATATCGTTATTTATCAGTTCGTCACCGAGTGCTTTAGGATTCAGAATTGTTTCCTTCTCTATAATGTAAAGGGTCCCTCCGTTCAGAAGGGCTCCCCAGATCTCAAAGGTGGTAGCATCAAAAACGATGGCTCCTGTCAATAGTATCCTGTCATGGTGACTCAGATTGATATAATTCATATTCCTCACCAGCCTGACAACTCCTTTCTGCCATATCATGCTGCCCTTGGGCATACCTGTAGTCCCCGATGTATACATAATATAAGCCAGATCTTCAGGTTTGACCGCTGTTTCAGGGTCTGAGATATCACTACTGTAAGAACCCGCAGAATTAAGTCCTATTTTTTTTAGTCCCTCAAGGTCAAGTTCTAAAAACTTATCCTGAACCAATGCAATGGTACTTCCGGAGTCGCGGAGAATATACTTTATCCTCTGTTCAGGATAATCAGGGTCAACAGGCACATAACCACCACCTGCCTTGAGAATGGCAAGTATTGCAACAATAACATCAATTGATTTATCGGCAATTATCACAACAGGCGTGTTTTCAACTACCCCCTCCGACTTAAGAGTATGGGCAAGCTGATTTGATTTTTCATTCAACTGCCTGTATGTAAGGATGTTATCTTTAAATACTACGGCTGTTTTATCGGGGTATTGAACTACCTGTTCAGCAAATAGGTCAATAATTGTCTTATCACGGGGATACTCAGTTGTTGTTTCGTTGAATTTTTCAATCTGCTCCTTTTCCTCTTCAGTTATAAGCGAAATACCTGACAGTTCAGCGTCGGGATTTGCAACGACAGATTCCACAAGCCTCAGGAAACTCTCTTTAAGCCGTACAATTGTCTCCCTCTTCAGAATATCGACATTGTATTCGATCTCTGCCCTTATGATGTCACCGCTCTCCTTCATATAGAGAGTAATATCGAATACGGCAGACCTGTCAATTCCTGGTATGTATTCGCTTTTTATCCCATTCAGATTAAGAGGCTCTCCCAGATTATTATGCCAGTCGAAGGCTACCTGGAAAAGAGGATTGGCATTTGAAGATCTTTCAGGATTTGCTATTTCCACTATTTTGGCAAAGGGCAGGTCCTGATGGGCTATCGCATTCATAGCAGCATCGTTGGCCCGGTGAATAACATCCCTGAATGTCATTCCTTCTTCGAACATCAACCTTACCACTACCGTATCTACAAACATTCCGAAGATATTCTCCAGCTTAGAATGAGGCCGGTGAGCTATGGGCAGACCGATATTCAGATCATTTTCTCCGGAATATTTCTGCATCTGAATGCCAAAGATTCCAAGCATTGATGTAAACATCGAGGCACCCTCCTCTTTGCTGATGCGTCGCAGCTTCCCTGTAATTTCCTCAGAAAGTTCCAGAGTAACAATCTCACCCCTTCCTGTTGAAATGTTTGTCCGTTTAAAATCGTAAGGGAAATCAAGTACAGGAGAGGCTCCTTTAAGGTTCTTCTCCCAGAACTCAATTGATTCAAGTTCCTGCTGGGAACCTTCAGTAATTTTCTCCCAGTGGGCATAATCGTACTGCTGGTACTCGAGCATCTTTAAAGCAGGCTCGGCGCCATTGGTAAGACTGTTGTAAATCTCGTTGAGGTCCCTTACAAGCACACCCCACGACCATCCGTCAAATACAATGTGGTGAACGCTTATATGGAAATAATGCTCAGCCTTTCCTGTTGAAATCAGATATACTCTGTAGAGAGGCCCTTTGGCAAGATTGAAAGGTTTGACCGAATCGGCGTTGAAAACATCAATAACCTTATCCCGCTTTTCGCTTTCAGGCAGTCCGGAATAATCAAGTACAGTAAGATTTACTTCTGTTTGAACAATATCGCAAAACGGTTCACCATTTACCTGCCTGATCACCGAAAACAAAACATGATGACGATGGAACAGGATGTCTAAGCTCTTCTTAAATATTTCTGTATCGAGCTGACCCGAAAATTTGTAACTAAATGGAATAATATACGACGGCATATCCGCCTGTAATTCCGATATAAGCCAAAGCCTCTTCTGATTGAATGTCAGCGGAAGGTTTGTTGTATGGTTCAGGTGAACCATCTCAATGGTTTTTCCTGCCGTCTGTTTCTGATTGTCGATATAAAATGCCTGCTGAAATATTGTCGGATTACCAAGAAATGCCTTAAATGTCAATGTCAGGCCAATCTCTTCCTTGATCTTGTTAATAGTTTTTATTGCCAGCAGGGAGTTCCCTCCAAGATCGAAAAAGCTCCTTGATGGTGATATATTCCTGGTCTTAAGTGTTTCTTCCCATACATGCATTAATTTTTTCTGCATGGGTGTAAGGGAATCAATATCAATAACAGGCTGATCTGCTGTTTCTGTTTCCTCCAGGATGAGTGCTTTCTTGTTGATCTTTCCGTTCGGCAGCCTCGGGAAACCAGCCGACGACTGGTAAAAAGAGGGTATCATGTAACCCGGAAGATTCTGCGACAACACTCCGGAGATCTCCTCTGCTGTCATCGCGAATTCAGGCTCAGTGTTCAGGAAGGCTACCAGACGTTCATCATTATCGCGGAACTTATGAACCTTTACTACCGATTCCTTCACCAATGGAAGCTGCGACAACAGACTCTCTATCTCTCCAAGTTCTATTCTGAATCCTCTGAGTTTGATCTGATTATCGCTCCTTCCGAACAATTCTATATTCCCGTCGGAAAGGTATCGGCCCAGATCGCCTGTTTTGTAAATAAGCTCACCATTTTCGAAGAGGACAAATTTTTCAGCTGTCAGTTCCGGTCGGTTATTATATCCTTTCGTCACGCCGAGACCTCCGATGCACACCTCTCCTACTACCCCTACCGGCAGTTCCCTGTTATTCCTGTCTGCAATATGAATCGTAGTATTATCTATAGGTGTACCTACAAGTATCGGTGTAGAAGAATCGGTAAGACGTTTGCAGGTCGACCATACAGTGGTCTCAGTAGGACCGTACATATTCCACAGGCTCTCTACCTTTGGAAGAAGATCTTTTACAAGCCCCGGAGGTATGGCTTCGCCTCCGCACAAGGTTTTCAGGTCGCTTTTGCCTGTCCAGCCGCTGCCCAGAAGTATGTTCCATGTAGCCGGGGTGGCTTGCATTACAGTAATGTTATGTTTGTTCAGAAGGGCGGAGAGCTTATCCCCGTCAAAGATATCTTCGGTATCGGCCACAACAACCTTCCCTCCGAACGATAAGGGCATAAAAACCTCTAGTACTGATATGTCGAACGAAAGCGTCGTTACTGCAAGTAAGCTGTCATCTTTTGTGAATCCCGGCTTCTTCGACATGCTGTTGAGGAAGTTGACAACTGCCTGATGATGCACTTTTACTCCTTTTGGTTTACCTGTTGATCCTGAAGTATAAATCATATACGCAAGATCATGGACCGTTATACTGATATCAGGCCTGACTGTTTCATTAAGGCCTACGACAGCACTGTCGGTGTCGACAAGCACTATTGAGGTGTCGGGAAAATGACGGAACTTCTCATTAAGCGAACTCTGCGAGATCAGAACCCTGGCTCCCGAATCTTCATACATATAGCTTATCCTCTCATCGGGAAAGGACGGATCCATAGGAAGATAACAGCATCCGGCCTTGAGTACTCCCAAAACCGAAACAACCATATCAACCGATCGTTCTATGCAGACTCCAACAACATCCCCGCCTTTTGCGCCAAGAGAAGTGAGGTGCCTGGCCAGCTGATTGGATCTCTCATTAAGCTCTCTGTAGGTCAACGATGAACTACCCGAAATAACGGCAGTCCTTTCAGACTGAAGTACTGACTGCTCTTCAAAAGAGGTCTGTACAAAACCAGC
>CAIMVD010000092.1 GCA_903844815.1 uncultured Bacteroidota bacterium
GAATATTACTCAAAACAGTGATGATTGGTGGACATTACAATTCAAAAATTCAAAGTTGACCGCTGTAAAAGGGAAGCAATATATAATTGGATTTAACGCAAAGTCAGATATTTCAAACAGCTTGCTTTTTAGAATGGAAGGGGTTGTTTCGTTCGAACAACGCGTCAATCTTACTAATTCATTTCAAAGTTTTTCAATCGAGTCTACTGCGATGGAAGCAAGTGGGCCAGTCGGTTTTATGTGGGCTATGGGTCGTCCCACTTTATTAGGTACGATTTGGATTGATGATATTACAATTCAAGAGAAAGGACTAACCACTGCAGTTGAAAAAATTAATAGTTCGACAAAGGACAAAATCAGGTTCACAAAAGGTGAATTACTTTTCCTTTCCGATACTCATGCTGAAGTATTAGTGTATGACCTTACCGGTTCACTTATAACCCGACAATCAGTTCAAGGAATAAATAGTCAAATACATTTTAATAACAATTACAATGCAGTAATTATTAAATGTGTAGATAAAAATGGAATTGTTTCTACCAATAAATTAATCTCTCAGAATTAATAATTCAGATATTGATAACTTTTTGTTTTATTATTTGCAGTGGATTAATTCAGACTTAATCAGGAGTAAAATTGGTTTACTGCAAATAATAATCCATTTCAATAGAGGAGACGAATAGTCTCTGAATAATAAAAATGTGTTATTTTTTTACATGAAGTATTATTAAACATTACATTGATTTTGAATTAAATAATTATTACTTATTAATTTTAAAAAATTTAGTCATTATGAAAAAGCTACTAATTTCTTTTATTATTTTGTTGTCCTCAACAATTCTTTTTGCTCAGGATAAAATTATCTTCAGTCAAGATTTTGAATCTGCTGTGGCTGGAACTGATTTACTTGGAAATGTGCAAGTTAAATTGTTTACATCTGGATCTAACGCTTGGACTTATGATATTGCCACAGGAGCTGCAGCAATATCAGGTAGCAAATCTGCACATTTAAATATTCAAAATGCTGGAAACGATTGGTGGGGGTTGCAATTCAAAGTTGAAGATGCTGCATTATCATCGGTTATCGCAGGAAAGAGCTACAACATCACTTTTAAAATCAAGTCTTCTACAGCCAATAACAAATTCCGATTTTCCGTAGAAGGCCAAAGTGCATTCGTGAAAGATGTTACTGTAACCACGGCAAACGTAACTCAAGTAGTTTCAATTGACTCAAGCCCTATGGATGCTAGTGGAGTAGCGAATTTTTTGTGGGCTTTTGGTCTAAATTCTAATGTTGGAGATATATGGATAGATGATATAGTAATTACCGAGTTAGCTAACGCTGTTATTCCTGTTGAACCTCCTTTTACTCTAGTTTCAGTATATAGTGAAAATTTTGAGAATGCAACAGTGGGTCCAACAAGCGATCCTTTAATCAATTTGGGTAACACAGGAGCCTTTAATTATGGTGGAGGTGCAGCCTGGACTTATGGATTGGAAACGAATTATCCAATTACGGGTACCAAATCAGCTTATTTAAATATAACAAACACTGGATCAGACTGGTGGACCTTGCAATTCAAAATTGATTCTCGATTTCCTGTAAAAGCAGGATTGAAATATAAAGTGACATTTAAAATACAGTCTACTGTTGCGAATACAATTATGTTTAAAGCACAAGATGTTGTAAATTTTACAAAAACACTTACTCTAAAAGGGGGATATGATATTGAGACAGTTTCTATAATAACCTCTGCTATGGATCGGACAGCAGGTACCGCTAACTTTATATGGGCATTTGGTAAACCAGGAGTTCCTGCAGAAGTATGGATTGACGATATTATAATCGAAGAAATGCAGCCAGTACCAAATTCTGTAATTGAAAGATCAATTGATAAAGTAAAAGTTTGGTCAACTGGAAATGAGATTATCATTGATTCACCAGAGTTGTGTTCTGCTAGTGTTTATAGTATTACTGGTC
>CAIMVD010000093.1 GCA_903844815.1 uncultured Bacteroidota bacterium
GCCTCTGAACGGGTTGAACAGTCATGCCCTGAATAATGTTTACATAGTGGAGATCCGTCTCGACCACCTGCTGCATGGGATCCTTTTCCTCCCCTGGTTTTTTATAAGCATACACATTTACGGGCTGCCGGTATGGGTGGCTATTATTGCGGGGATAGGGCTGGTGGTGGGGGCAGAGGGTGTGCAGTATTTCCTGCCATACAGGGCGTTTAATGTGAATGATATGATATCGAATGTCATTGGAGTTATGTTGGGGCTGGGGATACTTGTCTTTTCTATTGATAGGGACGCACGACACATGGCGCACGACGCACGGTAGGAGATGTCTTGCGGTCTTGCGGTCTTGCGGTCACGATACAAGAAACCCGAAACGATAAACGATAAACAATAAACGCCTTAACCCTATTCCATTCGAGGCCTCCATTACCACATCCTAAAGGTGGAGCGTATGTTCATACTTAAAAGTAGTAGACATTGCCGTGAAAAAGGCCGCAAGTTGACAAATCCTTAAAACCTAAACCTGGAAATCCGTAAGCCTTCCTTCATTCTAAATGTATCTCATTAAAATTCTGCACCTTGCAATTGCCTGATCGATTTATCAATATACCGTTCATCGGAAAACATACTCCTTTTTCTGTTACTCCACTCTGCCAGCCCGGATTTAATGACTTCCTTATCATACGACTTTTCCCTCTCTGATATAAAGTCAATTGAAGACAGGAGTTCAAGTGCAAAATCGGAATAGAAACCGGTTAAAAATCTTATAGTCTTTCCTGCGATAACTGACAGCTCAGGCTTATCTTCAACATATTTCTGCACAGTCTCGAAACCATTTGATACCATCGTAATTGGCTCGAATGGTTTTTTATTCATATCGCTGTAGCCCGTTAAATAACTTCCATTCAATACATTCAGAACATACCGCACCTTTCCGGAATAGGGTCCGTAGAAATTCGGGCTGAAGTTAAGATTGAAATATTTTCGTGCACCAAAGCGCTGCAGGAAATAACACACCTTTTCGCTTGAAAATTCTGAAACATATTCTCCGTTACTTACCAGATCATAGAGCACATAAAGCAATAATGCTCTGGCATCAGTCAGTCTGATTCTTTCTGCCGCCATCTTTTCTTTAATATATTGCGTTGGTTCATAAACCTTTACATCAACGTCAATATTCATCAATTTCCCTTCAATAATCTTCTTTACCCTTTCCCATTCCAGCCCTCCGTTTCCGGCTCCAAGGGGTGGTATTGCAACGCTTTTTACCTTATATTCATCAAGAACCCTTATTAAATCATCCAGACCGGCATCTATGTAACTATACTCTGATGGCTTTCTCCAGTCTGTTTTGGTCGGGAAATTGATAATATATTTTTCTCCTGAGATGAGGTTTGAGTCCCTGAATATGAATAACCTGCCAATAGCAATTTCATTTTTTTTACAGGCTTCCACATAAGCCTTATAATTATTAGCATAAGCTTTTTTAAATTGAAGGGCAATCCCCTTTCCCATTACCCCGGCAGTGTTGACTGTATTGACAAGAGCCTCAGCAGGGCTTTCAAGGATATTGCCTTTGATATAATTTATCATGACATTTATGTTTTAAAAATATGCTTAGGGAATAACCTTAATTTTGTCATTATCTATACCAAATTTAATTAACCGGTTTCTGGCAGTCTCATCATAACACCCAAAACCAATTATAAGTTCTGGTGATAAATCACCTCTTACCAGAAATTCGGCCTGTTTCTTCCGCTAAATGTTTAAATTATCATTTCCTCCCCAATATGATGACTTTACAGCATCCCAATCAATTATCCGGACAAGTTCGTTAATCTTTGACCTGTCATAAACTGAAGTTAGTTTATCGGTAGCATGCCCGTCGGTAAAGAAAAAAACAAAGTCAGCGGCTATGATCCCCGTAACGGAACAAGCCATGTAAATTATGTCTGAGGAAGGAGTCGCATTCTCAACAAAATTTCCGCCATGCTGAGCTACATAGAGCATCGGCATCTTCACGCCAAAATAAAATGGAATAAAATGCCCGGGGATTATAGAGACTGATCCGTCAACTTGTTCAGGGTTCCCGTTATCAACGGTAACGGTTCTTTCATTTCGTGTATTTATCAGGCATAAATCACCAATATCTCTGTATTCAGGATTTCTGTTCCGGGAATCTTTATGTGTTATCCCATTCAGAAGAATATGAGGGATATTTCCTGTATGTGTTATTCTATATACTTTTACATTAATTAATTCCACAGTTCTTTTTACCCAAATAATCTTCAAATATAATTGAATAATAAACAAATCTCCCTGTAAAAAACTATTAAAGATACATAAACCTATGGCATAGTACATCTTTTTTAAGATGTTGGGGCTGATTTTTCAGTCAAACAATTTCAGATAATAAATCAAATAAAAATCCAGGAACTGAATCACAAGACTAAAAGATACAAGACTCGCTACGCACGACACACGGCGCACGACGCAAGGTAGGAGATGTCATGCGGTCATCCGTGTTCTGATTCTTAGCGCCTTGGCGCTTTTGCGCGAAAACAGAAATATGTTCATTACCAGAATTTTTCTTATTGTAATACCATTTGGTTTCTCGCAAAGTCGCAAAGCCGCACTTTTACAGATCTTCGCCGGCAGAGTGGTTTTTATAAACACAGCCCGAAGGTTTGTTATAGAGTAAGGGATTCACCACAGATTCAATCCGTAGTAAAAAAGAAAGCAGGATTCACCACAAATCCCGAGACCTCGGGACAGATTTTCACAGATTGTTCACAGATTCTCCGTGTTCTTAATCCGTGTTAATCTGTGTAATCCGTGGTAAAAAAAGAGTATGGTATTCACCACAGATATCACAGATACCAC
>CAIMVD010000094.1 GCA_903844815.1 uncultured Bacteroidota bacterium
CCTATCGAAACAATTGTTAACAGGGTTACGGAGGCAGTTACAGACCCAAACGGAGGGCAGAAGCCAAAATTCGGGAAGATTCAGGGATTGGATGATATGAACGGGACGTTTTTCTTTATATCAAAATAGAAGGTAAATGCCATTAAAATCCGTAATTAAACGGCAGACAGGTTATTTTGTCTGGGTAATACTTATTTATGTGCTTTCGATTAATAAGTCGGGAGCTCAGAACTATTTTTTCGACACCTATGGCATAAAGAAGGGATTGAGCGAACAGAAGGTATATACTCTTCTGCAGGATTCAAGGGATTATCTCTGGCTCGGAACTGCAAATGGTCTTTCGCGATTCGACGGCAAGAAATTTGAAAATTATTATTACCGTAATGGCCTGTCTGCCGGCGGCATCAAATGTATCCTGGAAGATTCGACCGGATGTATCTGGTTTGGACATATGAACGGCGGAGGGATTTCGAGGTTTAACGGAGAGAAATTTGAGACGGTATCCTTCGATTCAATTACAATAACCGGCGATGTTACCGGAATTGCAATCATAAAAGATAAAATATGGTTTACTTCCTCTGCCGACGGAGCTATTCAGTGTGATTTTCCGGTCGCTGATATAAAAAAACTGAAGGGCAGGCAGTTCAGGGGTAAGGAAAAGCTCAGCGATCAGGTTTTCGGCCTGAACGTAAACCGCGACGGTTCGATGATATGTATTACTGATGCCGGCCTGCGAAAATATAACACGGAGGATGATGTATTTGAGAACTACAGGATGCCCCATCTTACCACTTATTTCCCTTCTACCTGTCTTCTGGAAGATAAATCAGGAAATATCTGGTTCGGTACCTTCAATGGAGGCATGTACAAATATATAATGTCGGAGAGTAAAATGGTCTTCTACGATCTTATCAAGACCGGATTCAAAAGCAATACAATAAGCTGCATTACTGAAGACAGCAGGGGACGCATCTGGGCAGGGACCTTTGGCGGAGGGGTAGCAGTCTTTGATGGAGACAAGATTCAGAGATATGATGAAAGCAATGGCCTTAAAGCGACAAAAATCTATGATATCATCGAGGACAAGGAAGGCAATATCTTTATTGCAGATTATGATAACGGGCTTACAATATTCAAGGGTTCCTTTTTAATAGTAAATGAGGAGAATATCCTTCCCGATCCCACAGTCAACGCAGTTTACCAGGATAAAACCGGGGGAATGTGGTTTGGAACCAATTCAGGTATTTCACGTTACTACCTCTGGTCGGGAAAGAAACCTGAAATCTTTCATCAAACAAAGAACTTCAAATTTGAGGATGTGAGATTTTTCAGGGAGGACAGGGACAGGAATTTATGGATCGGCACAAACAAAGGAATAGTACTGTATAATATAAAGACTTCTGAATTTATTACTCAGGATGAGATTAATTCATTGCACTTTGCCGGTCATAAGTTAACTGCCATGGAGATTGATAAGCAGAATAATCTGTGGTTTGGAACTGACGAAGGGGTTATTGTCGGGGTAATGGACCACTATATTAATTCCCTCATGGGCAGTTTTACAATTGGTGCCGTTACTGCACTCTATTGTGATCCATCGGGAAATATGTGGATAGGAGCAGAACCGGGATATAAAAAGCCCGGTCTGATTAAATATGATGTTCTTAAAAAGGA
>CAIMVD010000095.1 GCA_903844815.1 uncultured Bacteroidota bacterium
GGATTCCAATGTGAATAACCCCCGGCGCCAGCCGGGGGTGAGGCTCCCCTCTGGTATCTTAGCCCTGCAGGGGCGTAAGACATTATTGATGAATATGAGTTTATTAGCATCGATTCATCTCTTTTTTTTATGATCAAAATTCAAATTCACTTTCTGACTAATATCATTCGGCTATTTTCTCCAACCGATTTATTCCATGATACATTACGCCTCTTCAGGGCTAAAGCGTTTTTGGGGTGTCCTACCCCCGGCTAACGCCGGGGGTTATTCACATATCACTCCTTCGGAGTGGCTTGGTGAACCATTTCCGAATCTGAAGGATTCATATAACACCTCTATAAAACCGGACTGATCCTGGCCACCCAACCGCCGCCGGATGCCAGTTTCAGTTTTAATACTTCTCCTGAAGTAATTTCACTAACTTCTTTTTTATAATCCTCAGCCCGCGAACCGGCATTCACTCCGTCTTCAATCAATTCAATGTGATACTTTCCTGCTTTTAGGAATCCGGTTGGAATTTCAAGGGTTCTTGCATCATTATTTGTGATGGCACCAACAAACCATTCATTGCCTGATCTGCGGGCCAGTACCGTATATTTGCTGATCTTTCCCTGAAGCAGCAGCGTTTCGTCCCATTCAACCGGGATTTTGGTCAGGAATTGTGTACACTCTTTTTCGCGGCAGTAATCCGAAGGAGAATCGGGCAGCATTAGCATTGGGCTGCTCAGAATCACATATAGAGCCATGGCATGAGCGCGGGTTCCCTGTCCCATAGGATAATCACCAACCGGACGGAAATTATCTTTTGTTGAATTGCGCATGGTGGCAGGAATGTAATCCATGGCGCCGGTAAACATACGGATATAAGGAAGCAAATTGTGGTGTGTGGTATTGTCCCAGGTTGTTCCTCCGCTGTATTCAAATTCTATCAGAGATTCGCGGGTGAGGACGTTGGGATATTTCCGGCTTAGTCCGTCAGGTTTGAAAGCGCCATGAAAATTGACAACCATTTTATTTTCAGCAGCTTTCAGGGCCACCGCTTCGTAAAATTCAACCATCGGCTGGTCGTCGCGATCCATAAAATCCATCTTGATGCCTTTGATTCCCCATAAGGCAAACTGCTCAAAAGCAGGCGCCCACTGGTTTTTCAGGGCATGCCAGATCACCCAGAGCATCACATCAACACCTTTGGTTTCAGCATAAGCAGTTACCTCTGCCATGTTAAGTTCAGGGACAGCGTGAAGCAAATCATCTTTCGGGCACCAGCCATCGTCGAACAGAAAATAGCGAAAGCCGTGTGCAGCGCAGAAATCAATATAATATTTAGCGGTTTCGGTGTTTACCCCGGCCTTGAAATCAACGCCATAAATGTTGTTTTTACCCCACCAGTCGAACATCACCACACCGGGTTTGATCCATGAAACATCCTGCAGCACCGTTGACGAAGCCAGCAGGTAAACCATGTTGTTGTTTAACAAACCGTCTTCATGACCCGCTACCGCAAATATTCGCCAGGGGAAAGTCCGGGTTCCGGCCACTTTGGCAATATATTCGTATCGTTCTGCAATCTGCCCCCGGTCGTAAATATTCCCGGTATTCGAAAAACTCTTCGGATATGCAGGATTTGTTGTCGCGAGTTCAGTCTTCCCGGTACCTTTGATCCACATTCCGGGGTAAGGAGACAAATCGGCCTCGGTGAACATTACAAAGGGCCCGGTCTGTTTTCTGATCAAAACCGGAAGATGGCAAAGCTGACCGTTTTCGACAGAACTGATTTTTTTGAATTCATACGGCGTTTCATACGACGATTTAAATGATTTTGAAGGCTGGTACCACATTGAATCGTTTTCCTGAACCTGAATCCGGAGGTTCTCTTTCAAAATGGTCAGGCTGTCTTTCAGCGAACCGGAATGCCGGTAAGCCAAACCTTCGTTAAACAACCGGAAAGTAAGGGCATGATAGGTTTTAAAAACCACTTCCAGTTCATTATACTGGTTTTTGTACAGACTGCTTCGCTCGCGGATGACTGGTTTTACATCTTCGTCAACCGACCGGCGATTGGTTTTTTTGACCTGCAAGCCGGCAAATGGCTGATTTTCTCCGGCCAACTCAAGTGTTAAACCGGAAAATGCAATCAGGTTTTCGCCTCCTTTATTCATTTTCACACTGATTTCCTTGCCGATACTGATTTCAACTGTCAGTTCCCGGTTCGGTGAATTCAGGATATATTGCTGAGCCTTTCCTCCTGAAAATATGAAGATGAGAATAATGACAAACGAAAATCTTTTCATGAGGTTACAGGTTTAGAGGGTTAGTTTGCTTTTAATTTCTTCCGGACTTTTTCCTTTTATCACTTATAAAGTTGAGCCTGCTCCGAAAAGTCTTTTTTTGCCACCAAGGCGCAAAGGCACGAAGACACGCCAATGTAATTCATTAATATTATGCTCTTTGTGAACCTTAGCGTCTTCGTGCCTTGGTGGCAATTGTATTTATTATCTTTTTCGGAGTGGGCTCAAAGTTCGATATTTATTTTTACAAATATACCAAACACCCGAATGTCATGGAATGGAATATTGTTATTCATTCCAGCAACTTATATTTTAAATTTAATGCATCAGTGTTATTCTAAAATAAATTTGACCCTGACGCGCTGTGCCATATCAGTGAATTATTACGAAATCACTATCTTGGTAAACTTCAATCCTGAATGCACAAATTATATCAGGAATTATATGAAAACACAAGAAGGTATGAATGTTAAATATTGCTTTTTGATATGCACGGTTCTTATCCTGAAACTATGTTTTGTTTCAGAAGCTCAATCACAAACTGCAGTTGATGATGGCCTTACGAATGGCAATAATTACGATAAAGCCTCCTTCCGTTTATGGATGACGGATAATGTTAAGACTATCCAGGGAGTAATTGTTATGATGCCCGGATCAAACTCCGATGGCCGCGACATGGTCTATGATACTTTATGGCAGAAAATAGCTGCACGACACGGTTTTGCCTTACTCGGATGTTATTATACCGATAAAAACCATCCTCATATGGAAATAGAAGAGTATGCAGATGTGAAAAACGGAAGCGGTCAGGCACTATTGGATGTTCTCAGGAAATTGTCTGAATCAACCGGTCATCCGGAGCTTTCAGAGGCTCCTTTAGCGCTTTGGGGAATGTCGGCCGGCGGAGAGTTTAACTATGAATTTGTTTGCTGGAAACCAGAGAGGGTAGTTACATTTATTGTTAACAAAGGTGGAGTTTATTATTCAGCCTTAGCCCCTGCTGCTGCCTGGGAGGTACCGGGCGTATTCATTACAGGAGAAAAGGATTCCCCTTTCCGGAATAATATTATTAAAGGCATTTTTTCAATAAACCGGAGATTTGGTGCAAAGTGGATCTTCGCCGAGGAGCCGGGCACGGCTCATGAATTCAAAAAATCAGAGAATTTTGCTCAATTCTTTTTTGACAATATTATTCCATTGAGGCTCCCTGCCAACTCCCTGAATGAACCCCGTGTATTGCAGAAAATAGTTGAAAAAGGTTATGTAGGAATAATTTCTTCAGGACAAATATTACCAGATAGTAATACCCGGACAGATATTACATCATGGTTTCCTGATCGTCAGATAGCAGAGGGGTGGTTGGCTTTCATAAAGTGAGCTCTACCATAACCTTTAATGACAATTATTTCTTAAACGCCTGCGCAATTTCCGGTTAATGTGGAATAATTTTTCCTTTTATTAATTCTTATTATTTTGTGGCGTATTGTTTGGGATTATCCGGTATTTCAGATATTCCGCCGGTAAGGTTCGGGAGTAGATTATAAAGTGATAAACAGAAACAAGATGTATACGAAGGTACCTTTATCAGAATTGAATTCCCGGATGGTCAGATTCAGGCAGCAGATGGACCGGAGCAATCCGGGATGGGAGATTACTGCAGTCTTCAGCAGGATAAATCAATATTATTTTACAGGCACAATGCAGGATGGTGTTCTGTTTATCCCCCGTTACGATGAGGCAGTATTATGGATAAGGAGGAGTTACGAACGGGCAGTTGAAGAGTCGGAATTTCCACGGATAAGGCCAATGAATACTTACAGGGACCCTGCTTCCTTAATGAAGAATCTCCCGGGTACTTTGTATCTTGAAAAAGAGATCATTCCATTGGCAGTGCTTGATCGGTTTCTGAGGTATTTCCCTTTTACTGTTATTGAGTCAGCTGATTCTCAGATCATAAAAGTGAGAGCTCTGAAAAGCGAATATGAACTTTCCCTGATGAGGCAATCGGGGAAGATCCATCAGCGAGTGATGGAGGAACTTGTTCCCGGAATGCTTCGGGAGGGGATGAGCGAAATAGAGTTCTTTTGTGATTTGTTCACTGCTTTCATAAATGAGGGGCATCAGGGAATTGTACGGTGGGGAATGTTCGGTGGGGAATCGATCCTTGGTCATGCTACGTTTGGAGTAAGTTCACTCTATCCTACTGCAATGAACAGTCCCAGCGGAAACTATGGAATGAGTCCTGCCGTACCAATTAATGGCAGTCCCGACCGCCGGTTATGCAAGGGGGACCTTGTATATATCGATACCGGATGCGGTGTGGGGGGATATCATACCGACAAGACCATGACATACATGTTCGGAAAGTCAATCCCTGCAGAAGCAATTGAAGCTCATCATCAGTGCGTTGATATTATGAATAAGGTCGCTTCAAAGCTACGGCCAGGCGCCATCCCCTCTGTTATTTATAATGAAATTATCTCTTCCCTTAGTCCTGAATTCCTTGAAAATTTTATGGGCTACGGTAAAGGAGCTGTAAAATTTATCGGACACGGGATTGGATTGACAATTGATGAACCGCCAGTTATCGCGAATGGTTTTAATGAACCGATAGAGGAGGGGATGGTCTTTGCCGTTGAACCGAAGAAGGGGATCCCTGGCATTGGTCTTGTCGGAACTGAAAATACTTTTATTGTAACCCCAAAGGGTGGTATAAGTATAACAGGGGATAATCCGGGATTAATACCTGTATGGTAAAAGGAGCTACCGGAAAAGTTCTCTGTTGACCTCTGTGACACCTCTGTGTTCCTCTGTGAAAGTTCTTAATTTTTTGTTACACAGTCCCGAGTACTCGCGAACACAGAGAAAGCACAGAGTTCCACTGAAGGCAGTAAAATCATTAATAAAATTCTGCCAGTATGTCTTTGCAGATTAGATAAGTATTTCATATGCCGGTCTGGCATTAGTTACTCTGATCCTGATTTTTTCTGATCATTTTCAATCTTTCAGCCTTTTTTGAGGAATTCTTAAGTGCTTTTTTATTTACCCGGTGTACTTTGTGTTTCCAGGTTTTATGTTTAAACACGAAGGGCGCAAAGGGTTACTTAAAGGGCACTAAGGGCATAATAGAAATTTTCCCGATGGTCCCCGGATTTACTTCGTGATTTTTCGTTCTGAAGGAGTCTCCTTTGTCAATTAAGAGAAATACTTCGTAACATTACAACCTCACTTATAATAAAAACCGGTTAAAGAATGATCGAATTCAGCGAAACAAATATTACAAATCTTATTCTCCATAAGATCAGCAATGAAGCAGGTAACTGCATGGTAAATGATTCGGAGTATAATCTGGGCGAAAGCGAAGAGGAGAATACCCTGAAGAAAATTTTTCTCAAGCCTTTTACTTCGGCAGCAGCTACCTATGAATTCAGTCATGAAATTAATCTGGAACTGAATCCGCTTTTTAAACTCTCCGCTGCCATTTTTGACAATGAGGATTTTACTGAAACCTCAAAAAACATCCATCAGCATCTTAAATCAGTGTCGAAACATCCGAATATTAAAGATGGGGATCTGTTCATTTTGAAATACAAAAATTTAAAGATGAACAATAAATTCTACGAAGCTCTTGGAATCTATAAAGTAGAAAATAAGGAGAATTTTGTTGAAACAATTTTTACCGGGGCAGGGGAGATTAAGCTTCAGTTTAAAAAGGGAATAGGCTCAAGAAAACTTGATAAGGCATGTTTAATCGTGTTTACCGAAATACCATATACCGTACTTGTTATTGATAATGCGCCCGTTGAAACAGATTACTGGATGAATGAGTTTATAAAGGCGGGTCTGAAGAATGATAATATTAACAGTACCAATCACTTCCTGACCCTTACAAAGTCATATATTACCGGCCAGTTGCCTGATGAATACAATGTACCAAAAACCACCCAGATCGATCTGTTGAACCGATCGGTTGAATATTTTAAAAATCATGAGACTTTTGAAAAGGAAGAATTTGAGAATGAGATCTTTCACGACAGCGGAATAATTGATTCTTTTCGAAAATTTGATGAAACATACAGGGAGAAGAATGACCTGAAATCCCTTGAGAATTTTGTCATTTCAACCCAGGCAGTTAAAAAGCAGGCAAAGGTTTTTAAAAGCGTTCTGAAACTCGACAGGAATTTTCATATTTATATTCACGGCGACAGGGAGTTGATTGAACAGGGAACCGATCAGGACGGGAGGAAGTTTTATAAAATCTATTACCAGGAAGAACTCTGAGCATTCAGGGAGAAATATTTAAAATGACATATCTTTCCTATCTTTATTCATAAATAATCTTATTTGCTTAATCATGAAAGGAATGTTAAGATCATTATTGTTAGCGCTAATTTTTATGATTCCCGGAATGTTTTTACTGAATTTTTCAGTACTGGGGCAGGAAACATCCGGAGAGTCTCCTGCACTTCCTGAAAATGTAAATATAATTGTCGCTTTTTCATGTGTGCCATGTCACACCAGCAAAGGAGGGTTATTGTCCCGGGCAAAACTGAATTTCACTGATTGGACCGAATATTCGCTTTCAAAACAAAAAGAAAAAGCACAAAAGATGTATTCCGAACTTAAAAAAGGAGCAATGCCTCCAAAAACAGCCAGGGAGAACAGACCGGAAATCATTCCAACAGCCGATCAGGTAGCAATAATTAAAAAATGGGCTGAAGCCCTGGGTACGTTATCAGATAAACCATAATTAACCTGACATTAAACTAATGAGAACAACTCAAAATATCAGAGTATTTATAATTCTTCTGACCCTGATTTCCGGGTACTTTTCACAGCTGTCCGCCCAGAATGAGGAGAGTGTTGCACCAGGAATGGCGGCAACAATGTCTGTCCCTGGTTATGTTATCCTGAGCAATGGAGATTCACTTACCGGCAAGGTCAAATGGGCCTTGAAATATGTTGAAAATAATCCGGTAGAGATAAAATTCACAGCCGGAAACGGTGCTGCAAAATCGTTCAATGCCTCTGAAATAAAAGGATTCGGCAATCAGATTAAGCTTTGGATGGATGATAATCCAACAGCGTTTTTGATGGATATGGAGAACTATGTAAGTATTCCTTCTTTCAAAAAGGGAGTTCCTGTATTTATGAACAGGCTTCTTAATGGAAGAATTACAGTCTATCAGAACAGGAGTGCCATAATAATAGGATCATCAACAACAGTAACAGAGAATACGAGATTTGATGGAATAGGATTCACCTTAATTCCGGGAGAGGGATTATCTATTGGTCCCAGATACAGGACCGACTATCGCATTATTCATGGAAGAACAAGATATACAAGTTATTATGTTGTAAAGAATGATTCAACAATGATTAAAGTTGACAAGGATAATTATGAGGCACTTTTCAAAAGCCTGTTTGGCGATTGCAGCTTAATTGATCAGGAACTTGAGAAAAACCCTGATCTTGCAAAGTTCAAAAACTTCATGATCCTGGCTGAGGTTTATAACAGAATGTGTAATTGACGATCGCTAAATTAGATTATTTTAAAAATTCCCGGAGTAGCTGCTGAAGTTAAAAGGAATATCTTTAGCGTGGTGAAAATGGAAAAATGATTTAATGTTCTCACAGATCTCTATGAAAAAGTATTATTTTCTTCTCATACTTTTCTTTATTGGATTTATTTGGTCTTCTATCAACCCGAGAAACTACGGGCACTGGGCAGGGGAGATGGCTGCACCCGTTGTTGGAGCAGTAATCCTTATTGTAACATTTAAAAGGTTCAGGTATACGATAATCACTTATTCTGTAATTTTACTGTCCTGCTATTTTATGTTCACCGGGGCACATTATACTTTTTCAAGAGTGCCTGTATTTGAATGGATAAAGGAGATAACAGGACAGACGAGGAACAATTTCGATAAATTCGGTCATGTTTTTCAGGGAATCATTCCTGTGCTGATGGTAAGGGAACTGTTTATCAGGAAGAAACTTGTTAAGGGTTACAAGCTTATCTCTTTTATTTCATTTTGTATCTGCATGGCAACCACATCGGTTTATGAGCTTATTGAATATCTTGTTTGCACTGTTTTCGGCGGGAATCCGTCAACCTTTCTTGGAACCCAGGGTGATTTCTGGGATTCACAGACTGACATGTTAGCAGCGGCACTTGGAGGACTGTTTGTCCTGGTTTTTCTTCGGAAAGTTCATGACAGGGTTATAGAAAAGGAATTTCCCGGGACTTTTATTTCGGAATCAAAAACAAACCCTCCCACCGGGTAAGTCAAAATACCTGCTTGCAATTATGTCGGCCGGGTAGATGAATATACCTCCGTTTGCATCAATATCGATACCTGCCGAAAGATAAAAAGCTTCCCAAACGAGGGTGGCGCAATGCCAGTTAGAATTAGTATTATTCATTACCTCCGATTTTCTACGGATGTCTGATTCGAATTTCTTTTTGGCTGACAGCAGATTATAACCTCCATCGAGCTGGTTTTTTAAAAACCCTATCATTTCTTCAATCTGATCATCAGTTAAATCCATTCTAAGCCTGTACCTTATTCCTTTAAAACGTTTTCCGAAAGATGTGATTGCACTTGCCTCACGGATCTGGTCTTTCCTGGCAAACTGAAACTTACGGGTCTGCTGATCAAAAAACAATGCTTCAATAACAGTTGCTTCTGAAAGAGCTTCATCAATTGAACTGCCTGAAGCATCTTTGATTACAACGGCAACATGTCCGTATCTTCTGCCATTCTTTATTGAACATGTCCCGGGTAGTTTTTCCGAGTTTGGGCGAACAAGTATATCTCCCTTTTTCAACTCAATTCTTGCTGTATCCGGAAGAGATACAGTAACCGATTCATCCAAAGTGACAGTTTTTTTCGGGTTTAGCTGATAAATACACACAATAAGCACTGCCAATATGAAAGTCAAAAGAATTTTCTTCATCAGGTATGATATAAAGTAATCTATTCGCTTACCCGTGCACGAGTTTTGAAAATTAAAATCCTGAAAGTGATTATATAAGCCAAAAGTCCGACACCCATATTTAAGATTAGCATATAAATAAATGCAAAACCAAAGGTAAAAATTATTGAAAAGAGAATGTACAGAAAATTAATATAAGCGGCGGTAAGCAACGATCTGAGCCGGATTCTGTCTATCTCAGCATTTTCATCTTTTTCACGTGAAAACGAAATCATGAATAAACCGGTAATGATCATGAACCCCGTAATTTCTTCACTCATATTATTACGGGTAAATTCCAGAAATTTATTCTCGAGATAAGATGAGTAGAGAGCAAATGTTTTAATCTCTAGCGAATCAGGTTTGAATCCGTATTTAAACCTGAAGATGCCGAGAATTAGTCCTGATATACAAAGGAAAATGCCCACAAACCTGAAGGCCCTGGGCATAAGAAAATTCCATTTATTCATTCTGTTGTCCTAATAGGTTTTTGGAACCAGGCTCAATTGCGGCTTACTTCCATCCTCCATTTCAACCCTTACTGCAACAAGTCCGAATTTATGATTGCTGAAATAAGTTATTTTTTTGACTCCGGCAATATTTGACGTTTGCTCAACATCGATTGTTTTTATCAAAAGGCCATTCCAGTAATAGTCATCGGTTGTTGATTTACGTACAACTTCCCTTACAATTGTTGTTCCGTCACTTTTTTCAAGTATATACTTATCACCTACGTTTCCATCATATTTTACGAGGACAAAAGGCTTATGATCCTTATTGTTATAATCAAGTATTCCGGCATCGGTCATTTTAAACTTACCTTCACAAAGCAGATTACCTGATGCATCTTTGTACTTCGCTTTAATTCCCTGAAGAATCGGGATATTTGAAGGGATAGCTGCTTTAAATTGAATTGTAGATACTCCGTCGGTAACCTTTGTTATAGTTATTGTACCCTGATATGCCGATATCCCTGATGATACAGAATTTGAAAAAGTGTTTCCTACTGTATTAATTGGAATGTTTGTCGAGCCTCCTATCGTACTCGAGTCGATACTTGTATTATCCTTTTTGCAGGATGTTAAAACCAGCGCTACAGCTAGAAAGAGACAGGTTTTTTTCATGATTTTCTTTTAAAAATAGAAAATCTCTATAAAATATCCAAAAATTCAGGTTGTAATTTGACATAAAACCTCATGGAATTGACCGACAGTGGTCAGAGCGGGATGAACGGAGCTTCGCTCATAATATTAGCGCCTGCCTGTTAAATGCATTCAGGTCATCGTATTGTGTGGATAACCACCTGCTCTGAATCCTGCTTTAATTTTTAATTACCTTTATTGACCGGCTTTTTACTCCCTCTGCCTGGATGTAATAAATTCCTTTATTGAACCGGCTGATGTTTATAGAGGTAGTCTCACCGTCAAGCATGCCGGTAAGCACTTGTCTGCCAAACTGGTCTGTAACAAAGTACTTTGTCCCCGGAAGTATTTTACCTCCTTTAACTGTTATAAGATCATTAGCCGGATTAGGAAAAACCGAAATATCAATTAGTCCGCGTGTCTTTTCAATTCCTGTTGGAGTCCCTACGATAATAATGCCTTTCATTCCTCCGGAGGCATGCGGGGTGCAGACATACCAATGGGTTCCGTTTGCAAGCTGAGGAGGCAGTACTTCACCACCACCAAAGGCAACAGAGAATCCTCCGGGCAGAGGTGTTGCCCCATTGGCATCCCAGGTTGCCTTACTTACCTCTACCGCATTGTGCATTGCTTCAAGCGTAAATGTAACATTTTCTCCCGGGGCGATTGTGAGTGTTGAAGGACTAAATGTGAATCCGACATTTATAATTTCATTTTTTGCATTGACAACAGTTAATGAATACACTAACAGAATTGCAAAGAGTGAGAGTCTTTTCATTTTGTTTGAGATTTAATTTCTTTTTACCAGCTTATTTTTAGATAAGGTTAATTAGTCAGTTGTCTGCAGCTCTTTATTGAAACCGGATACGTGACTATCTGAATTAACAAAGCCAGCAAAGATTTGTTCGCAGTCAGTAGTTAGAAGTATAGCAACAGGTACCAACGGGAAGACCTCTGTGGCACTGTGATACCTCTGTGATCCTCTGTCTAAGTTCTTATTTTGTTACACTTAGAGACAGAAGAAGACACAGATAAAATAATAGCTCAGGTTACATCTTATCAGACTGTCCTGAGGTGTAGAAATCTTTTTAATAATTAATTAAGAACCTGGAGCTGTATTTTCTCAGTTAATCCGTTACGATTTATAACCAGGAAGTAGACACCGTTTTTTAAACCTTCAGTTTTAACTGTATTAAACTGATCTGTCAGTTCCCTTTGTATCACAATCTGGCCTGTCAGGGAAATAATCTCCATAGATACAGGGTATTCTGACTGGTCCGGAAGAACCAGATTAAACGATCCGGTTGTTGCAGGATTAGGATAAAGTTTAATTTTTTCAGTAACCTCTTCAGTTTTCAGGCTGGCACCAGTGGAAAGCATTCCGGTTATGAGAGCAGTTTTACATGATGCCGTTGCAAAGGCACTGTTACTTAATGCTGAACTGCCGGCGGCATTAACAGATCTTATCTTATAATAATATTTTTTACCCTTTGTTAATCCTGTGTTTGAATAAGTTGAAGTATTTGCCGGTAAGGTTGCGACTGTAACATAGGTTCCTGTTGAGGAGGTGGAACGTCGCAGATCGAAGCTTGTTTCATTTGAAGAATTATCTTTCCAGGAAAGAAGAACTGAATTACAGCCTACCGGAATTGCAGAAAGTCCTGATGGAGCTGCAGGAGGACCAGAAGAGGCAGTTGTGGCAGATGCAATATTGCTCCATGACGAATTTCCACCCGTATTGGTTGCCTGAATTTTGTAATAATAGGTTGCTGAACTGCCGAGTCCAGTATCGGTATAAGATGTTGAATTCGCCGGTATTGTAATAAGCTTGTTGAATATTCCACCTGCGGAGGATGATTGCATTAGAACAAAACCCGTTTCATTTGTTGAATTGTCAATCCAGTTTAAATTTATGGAAGATGTTCCGGCAGATGTTGCTACCAGACCGGAAGGAGTAGCCGGAGGAGTAGGAATAGTGCCCGATTGCGTATATTTAGCTGTTGTCCCTCCAACAATATAAATACTGTTATCTGTACCAAAATCAAACCAAACAGGATATCCGCTGGAAGTTGTTGCAGCCCATGCTGAAGTACCATTGCTGTTCACCTTACAAAGACCCATCTGCGACATTGTGCTTCCTGCTATATATGCAGCATTTGATGCATCCAGTTTCATTGGAGCCAGTGCCAGAAATGCAAGAGCAGGCCCATCGGCATCGAGGTTCTGCCAGAGAACATTTCCGTTATTATCGTATTTTATGAGAGCCACTCCATAGCCAGCGGCCGGATAGCCACCGATGACAGGATTATTGTCGGTACCAACCTCGACCTTATTGCCATTTATTGTCGTTGTTTTTGACCAGAGAACTGCACCGGACGGTGATAATTTTTGAATAGTACTACCAGGGTAAGTCCCGTTTACAATAAATGTATTTCCTGAAACATCGCCAGCGGCATCGCCAACAGAAAGGCTTGCAATTCCACTCGTGTTCCAGATCTTGTTGCCATTTAAATCGATCTTTGAAAATGCGTTTATGCTGCCGGTTATTCCCCTGTGTACAATTACAATATTGTTATCAGGAGTGAATTTGAAAGTAATCGGGGCTCCGATTCCCGAATCAAAATAATTCCAAAGTGATACACCTGATGAATTGAATTTTTTCACTTTCGCAACCTGACCATTCGGACCTGTTCCAATGCCCAGAACATAAATATTGTTATTCGCATCAACCAAACATTTCGTGGTTGATGATCCTTCAAAAGAACTTTCGTATACGACACGCCACAGCAAAGTTCCCGCAGGACTATATTTCATTAAAAGGCTTGCTGCATTTACAGGGTTTGAATATCCTGAACGGATTGTTCCGGAGACAAGGATGTTTCCCGATCCGTCCGTTTCGACCCAGGTAGCTACTTCATGCCGTGTCTGATCAGTATTGTTATAAGGAACTTCCCAAATTATACTACCGGTGGCATTCCTCTTTGTAAGGGTGATGTCCCCGCCTGCATTATAATCCCAGTTCGCAGTATAGACATTGTTTGAAGCATCTGTTGCTACTGATACACCCCCGGGGTAATTGAACCATGAAACCTGAACCTGGGCATTTCCCTGTAAAGCGATTAACATCAATGCGAAAAAAATAAGTTTTCTCATGAGGAGGTACATTTTAATGTTGACCAATATATATTCAAAACACTATTATTGCTAAAGTACTGTTTACTAATTCTGGACTTAAATTACATAATCTGGTTTAGGTAGTAAAGATAAGTGTATTAGGTTTATAATAAACCTGCTAATTGACTTTTCGTCAAAATATTCAAAATATTCATCAAAGTTTTTCAGCTTTTATTTTTTAATCCAGGTAGAAAGTCTTTCAGTAGAAAAACCTGAATTCAGGGGAAGCGCTTCCGGCTGGAAGTTACCTTTTGAATCAATAAACACGTAAGTTGGAAACCCGCCACGAACCGGAAATAACTTCCACAAATCGATTATTATTTGGTCATCAACAAAAATATAAATTCCGGGTTGGTTTTGGGAGAAAGGTTATTCGAATATTTCGGGTTGTCCGGTAGCTGTTAAGGCTGCATTCCATGTCAGGCTGTCGGGCTCCATGAACTTTTTGCGGCTTGTAAGGAGTTCGATAGGAACATGAATAAACACATTATGCATGTATCCAATAACGAGTCCGGTTTTTCCGGCCATGGCTGCATGTACGGCGTTTCGTGCGAAGAGGTCGCAGAGTATTGAGTCTTCAGCATTTGCAGGGCTGCTTCGAACAAGATAACTTGGATCGATATAGCGCATTACAATAGGAATCTTTTCGGCTTTGAAGTAGGTTTCAATAACATCTTTAAGATAGATCCCTATGTCTTTCGATTTAATGTTTCCCGAAGCATCTTTTATATTGGCACCCGTTTCAATAAGATCTTGTCCTGCACCTTCGGCTACAACCACCATTGCATGTGAACGATTCAGTATCCTTTCTTTAAGAACCGCCAGAAAGCCTTTTGGACCATCAAGTTTAAAAGGCACTTCAGGAACAAGGGTGAAGTTCACATCCTGAGAGGCTACAGTTGCCCCTGCGGCTATAAAACCGGCATTCCTGCCCATGAGTTTCACCAATGCTATGCCGTTTTCCACGCTTCGTGCCTCAGTATGTGCACGGGTGAGGACTTTTGCAGCTTCCTCCACCGCAGTCAGGTACCCGAAAGTCCGGGTCACAAACGCGACGTCATTGTCAATTGTCTTGGGTATTCCAACAACGGAAAGAGGGTACCCTCTCTTCCGGGCTTCCTGGTAGAGTGCGTTCCCTCCCTTTTGTGTTCCGTCGCCGCCAACGGTAAAGAGAATGTTGATTCCCAGTTTGATAAGATTGTCGACAGCCAGGGTAATGTCAACCGGTCCGCGCGATGTTCCCAGGAAAGTACCACCTTCCTTATGAACGGTGTCAACAATCTGTGGAGTAAGCCTTATGGGTTCCTTTCCCTTCTGTGGATCCAAACCCTGGTATCCTCCCCTGAAACCAAGGACATCTTTTACTCCATAGGCAAAGTATAGTTCAAGAAATACGGAGCGGATCACGTTATTCAAACCCGGGCACAGTCCACCACAGGTTACTATACCGGCCCTGGTCACCTCAGGATTGAAAAAAAGTAAATCACGCGGACCGGCAATCTCAAAGTCCAATTCGGAAATAACAGGGTTCCCGGGATCCTGAATTGTATGCTCGGGTATACGAAGATTGTCACTTACAGTACGTCTTTTGGGTGTTGGGAATTGCGGTTTCCCCAAGATGGTGATATCCATATCTTTATTGGTTTTATATTATCATAATTCAGTTATCACAAGGTAGCAGATTTTTCAGAAATTGAATCCCAGGCTCATGCTGTAACGCACTATCCCATCCTGATCGCAATATACTGCTGAAAATTCAATTGGCCCGATTGCCGAATCATAGCCATATGTTAGACCATAGCCGGTAATAAGGTTATTTGCAGCAGTAATATTTCTTTCCGTGTTCTGAAAATCATACAAGGCAGCATTAATTCTACCTGTCAGATAATTATTTTTCGAGAGTGCATACTGAAGTGACAGTTTTATTGCAGCAATACTTCCGGTTTTAATTTCCGACTCCCCCAATCCGGCAAAGGGGATCTGGTTACTCATGATATCACTTATTCCTCCAACCAGGAACAGATTCGTGATATAAGGATTGTTGTCGATTATGTAAGCCAGAACCGCATTCTGGGAAAATACAAGTTTGCTGTTTATAGCTTTGTAATGATCCGCTTTTATGAAAAGCCGCACATAATTATTGTAAACAGGGCTTAGGGTAGGGTCGGTATCGGTTTCATTATTATTACCGGAAGTTAAATCAGGCGCCTGGTTATAGATATACCCTGCTTCAGCTCCAATTTTCCATCCTTTTGTTGTGAAATACTTTTTGTCAGTGGTGTTCAAAACACAACTTATGTAAGATTTTAAATAAGAATTGGTCCTGTCATAGGTCAGCTCCGCAGACTCAGGTTTGCGGATCCTGGAATTAATAAACTGCTGTCCGATTCCCAGATACATATTCTTGCTGATGTTATGCTGAAGCCTCAGGTCAAGTTCGGAATACCTGTTCTTTAAATTGTCCTTTAATCTGAAATTATCGTAAACAGGATAATCTATATTTTCATTGTAATAGCTCACGTTAACACCATAAGTACGTGATTGGCCAAGGAACTTGTAATATTCCAGATATAATCTCGGATTCTGGCTTACGTTCACTGTAGCAAGTGCATGCGACTCATTAAAAAGCAAATCGTAGGAAGTAATATTGAATTTCAGACCCAGACTGGAAAATGTGCTGAAGTTAATTCCGACTTTTACCGATGTCAGCGGATTTTCCTCCACCTTGAAATTAATTACGGTCTTCCCCGATTCGGGCTGGCTGAAACCAAAATTAATCTTGTTATAATAAAGCGAACTGTAAACCCTCCGAACCGATTCTGCAACTTTTTTACTTGAATAGACTTCATTGTGATCGAGGTTAAGGAGTCCAAAGAAAAAATTTTCCCTGGTATATTTCAGACCGTCAACCGTATAATCGTTTATTATTACCGGATTGTTTTCAGGAAGCCTGTTTCTGACATAGGGTTCCTGAGGATAAAGGGCATTCAGTGAATCGGCGAGCCTTTTAAACACCGGGTAATATTTTTTTGCAGTTTCTTTACCTATATCGATCAGCGAATTGGATGCCCCAAAACTGGCCGATGAATAATTCTTCAGATCAGGCAGGATATAAATATCACAGGCTTCCCTGTGTTTTTGAAAGTGTTCGGCATCCTTGTAGGAACAGATCTGGAGAAGGATGTCAACCGGGGATTTCAGGTTTTCAGCCTTTTCGAGTCCCTTGCTCAGGTTCACTCCAATTACTATATCTGCACCCATTTCCTTAACTTCAAGCACTGGAAAATTATTTACAAGGCCTCCATCGACAAGGGTTTTTCCTTCATAAGGAACAGGTGTGAAAACCGACGGGATGGCCATACTTGCCCTGACGCAAGTGGTTATATCGCCATGATCCATTATAACAGGATTCCCTGTTTCAAGGTCGGTGCCTATGCATTTGAACGGTATCGGAAACTTCGAGAAGTCGTTTATGTAATAGACAGGCTCAAACAGTTCGGCGAATTTAAGCCACAATTCCTGTCCTTCTATAAAGCCTTTCCGGATTTTAAATTTTCCATTCTCAAAAGGGACTTCAAGGGCATATTTATTATACTCATCCTTTCTTTCAATGCCTATTGAATTCAGTTTCGGAGTCGTAGAAAACATAAGATCCCAGTCGAGCTTACGGGCTAATTTTTCAATGGCTTCACCCGAGTATCCCGCTGCATATAAGGCGCCGATTATGCTTCCCATACTCGTACCCGTGATTGCATCGATTCTCAGTCCTGCACTGTCGATAGCCTCCAGGATGCCGATATGGGCAAGTCCCTTTGCACCGCCACCGGCAAGAGTTAATCCTATTTTCGGACGACCTTGATTTTCCTGTGCGAATCCGGTTAAAAAAAACGGAAGTAACAAAATGATCAGAATCAGTAAGGTTTTTGATCTGTTCATGGCTTTTCTTTGTTAGTCGGCAATTGGGTTATAAAATGATGGCAAAGGCTGTAATTAATATTCAGGTAAATCCGGATTAATGTTTCATCCCCATTATCATCCCTCCGAAGTAGGGAACAAGCCAGATAAGCCAGACAATCAGGCTGTACTTATGAAATTGTTTCCGGGAGTTTTCAAGGCCTTTCCTTACGACAATAGTTGCCCATATGGCATGGATCAGCATCAGCCAAAGGGCTATCTGCCCGGTAAGTGTATGCAGGTCAAGGATATTAAATGGAGCATCAGAAATCCTTCCCATGGCCCAGGTCCCGGAAACATCAAAAAAGAAACCTGTCCAGAACATTGCTAAATGCCATTTTTTCAGATATCTCGAAATTCGTTCAGCCCATACTCCGGTAGAGTAAAAAAGAAGTGCAAGTGTAATCAGGGTAGTAGAAAGCGCAGTTGAAATATTCATATTACTTATATTCAATAAAGAGAATAAAAGTACACTTTAATGCAATCATTGTGATTAAAAAAGTGTATTGCCGGCTCAATTTAACCACGGATCTCACGGAGGACACGGAAAAGACGTAAAATAAATCCGTGCAAATCCGTGTAATCCGTGGTGAAAAGTAATATTAAATTAAAGTATAGGTTTTGATTCAGAGAAAATTAAACCACGGATCTCACGGATGACACGGAAAAGACGCGGAATAAATCCATACAAGTCCGTGCGAGTCCGTGTAACCCGTGGTAAAAAAGGAATGAATACTTAATTAAAGTAAGGGGTTTGATAAAGGGAAAATTTAACCACGGATCTCACGGAGGACACGGAAAAGACGCGGAATAAATCCGTGCAAATCCGTGTAACCCGTGGTAAAAAAGGAATGAATACTTAATTAAAGTATGGGGTTTGATAAAGGGAAATTTAACCACGGATCGCACGGAGGACACGGAAAAGACGCGGATTAAACTTATTAAAACCACGTTAACACTGGTTTACGTAGTAGTTGAAGGGTTGTCCTGAAATTGCATTGTTTATTTAAATAGAAATTATTATCTTTATTTCGGTCTCGCTTAAAATATGAAATATGGAATTACTTTACAAAGAATTGACTAGTAAGATAGTTGATTGTGCGATAACCGTACATAAACAACTAGGACCAGGATTGTTAGAATCTGCATATGAAGAATGTTTGGATTATGAATTACAATTATGTGGCTTGAACACAGTAAAACAATATCCAATGCCTTTAATATATAAGGAGAAAAAGCTTGATATTGGCTATCGGATTGATTTGCTTGTTGATAAGAAAGTAATAATTGAAGTTAAATCGGTTGAAGCACTAAATCCAGTTCATATGGCACAGATAATGACTTATTTGAAACTTTCAGGTTGCAGGATTGGACTTCTAATTAATTTTAATGTGGAGTTTTTGAAGGAAGGGATAAGAAGAGTGATAGTTTAGGTTGGAAAACTTAGAGGACACGGAAAAGACGCGGAATAAAGCCGTGCAAATCCGTGTAACCCGTGGTAAAAAAGGAATGAATACTTAATTAAAGTGAGGGGTTTGATAAAGGGAAAATTTAACCACGGATCTCACGGAGGACACGGAAAAGACGCGGAATAAATCCGTGCAAATCCGTGTAACCCGTGGTAAAAAAGGAATGAATATTTAATTAAAGTAAGGGGTTTGATAAAGGGAAATTTAACCAC
>CAIMVD010000096.1 GCA_903844815.1 uncultured Bacteroidota bacterium
ACCCCCCTGCCCCCCAGAGGGGGTGTTCTTAAATCCCCCCTTGGGGGGTTGGGGGGTAAAAACACAAGAATAGTAGAGTGGTCCCTGTGGTAAAATATTCTTTTCATGTTTGGTAATAATATTCCTTAACTAAACGCCATTGATATAGGAGTACAGGGAATAAATAATAAAGAAAATTTCACTTAACCTTTTTCTGATTAATTCAGGACTATCACTGAGATTACCTTCGGTGACATTTCCCAGGGGTATCTGGGAGGACAAGAACCTTAGTCGAACTTATCCCTTTGAATTCTATAAGTCCCTGGGATGAATGTGAACAATCTTGCCGTTATCTGAAATAACCAAATCAAGATTCCTGTCTTTTTTTGTCTGGATTAATTTTTTATGTACTATTTCCAGTCCCTTGATAATTTTAGCTCGTATTAAATTATCTTTTCTTGTCATTTTGAGATAGTTGTTTTAAGATGTCAAAGGTATTAATATTTTTAATGTCAAGTTCTCTGTCAGAATAACCTTCAGCAATTAGTTCTGAAGGAGTTTTTGAATTGTTAAATACCATCCAATAGTCACAAATCGGAATATACAGATTGAATAGGTTATTAAGTCCAGAGAAATATCGTCGGGTTATAACAGCGTTCGGAATATTATGTCCTCCCTCCAAAACTCGTGTTCTAACCCTTTCAATTGCCAGGTCAACCGAATCAAGCCAGAAAAAAACTAATGTGATCAGATAACCTCTTTTTTGTGCTCTGGCAATAGTATTGACATAACTTTTAGTGGCTAAGGTTGTCTCAAAAGCAAAATCCTTCTGTTTCAACAACAAATCATCAATTTTGGTAAGCATCAGTCTCCCTGCCTCAATCGCCGCTCTGTCAGGATTGAATGGTGAAAGTCCTCGTGCTATCTCATCGGCATTGATAAACTCATCACAGTTTAACATTTCAGGCAAAACTGTAAAAGATGCAGTTGTCTTTCCGGCACCATTACAACCAGCTATTATATATAGATTCGGCATTAGCAAATTCTCAAATCATAAAGATAATACTTTTGCAGGATGAGTTTTATTGAATTAGCTTCAACTTCCTGTTAATTGCGAAAACAACCTCCCCGGAAAATTTGCCTGGCAGTAAAGTTATGGCGGATTTACCTATATCAAATCACAAATAAATGATTTGTTTAAATACATTCAGAGTCAGGAAGAACATCACCAACAACAATCATTCAGGAAGGAATACATGGAATACCTGCGCCTTAATGAGATAGAATTTAAAGATGAATATTTGTTCGAATTTTCCGAATGATTTCCTCAACCTCTGCGAGGTATGGGTTTCACGGTCGTGGATTTTTCTACAATACCATAAGCCCTACGGGCCAGGGTCAAATGACAATATTCAGTTTTTTACCCTGATAATAAATCCTGACCTATTGGAACAAAATTATATCATTGCAGCATGCACCCTCCAGGTTCACTACAAATACACATTTTGTTGTTTCAGCCCAATTTCAAATTGAAAATTCCAGTTGAGAATCGCCGCGTCTTCCCCTCCCTGATCCCCCAATTAACTTGTCATTTATTTTATTTTAAGGAAATCTTCCGGATCAATTTCTGCCTGCTTTAGAATTGCTCTGAGAGTTCCCTCAGGCAAATCGCCGGTATGATTCGGTATTGTAGTATATCTGTTTGTGATGGGATTATACCAAATTTCATGACTTCCTGCAGCTTGCCGATGAAACTCAAAACCAAAGCGCTTCAGTATTTTCACAATCGACCTGTATCTGAATCCTGACAAACGTCCCATTTATACTCCAATAACCATGGGATAATCAAAACTATCAGTCACCATAGTTAGTTTAGGAATCTGTTCCTCTTGTGCTTCAATTAGTTTTTTGGCTACATCCCTGGCGATTTCTATAGTCTCCTCAATAGTTCTTCCCTGGGCAATAAGGCCCTGAATTGTTTCTGAGGTAGCGAGATAATAACCTTCTGGTAATTTTTCTATATGCAGATTTACAATTCGTTCCATAGCTAAAATGCTTTCTGTAAAGATAATGATAATTTGGTCATTGAAGAACCTTTAAAATAACGACATATAACAAATAAAACACAACATATATTTTTGTTCTTTCCGACAGCCCTGATTAACTCGGGAACCGGGCTTTAAAGAATCCATTTCTCCGTGAGAATATTGACAATTCGAAAGCCCTGCTATATGCTTACTGATTTAAAAGTCTGGCTTATTGTAACACGATACCTGCCAGTCCTCGAAAGAGAGGTAAATGAACTTCCAGGGTAATATTGCTCCCTGTTTTAATATTTTTCAACCATCCACCCTTAACTGTAATTCCGTGAATGGCTTTTAAATTGGAGCAATTCCATTTCAAACAATTTTATTTCGCATTATTGACCTTCGCCGCAGGCGATCCGCTAAACTCTGGAAACAAACAGACCCCTATAAGCTTATTATTCTGGACGTTAAGATCCCTCGCTTCGCTTCGGGATGACAGTGTTTTCGTGGGTCAAAGGGGGAGGGAAAGAGCGGCGAGCTAATAAAGAACGCTAAGTCCTGCAATTTCACTTAGCTCGCCTCTCTTTCCCTCCCCCTGATCTACCAGATGAATTGTCATCCCGAGCGAAGCGAGGGATCTTATATACTTGTAGACTAAGCTATTAAGTTGATATTGCCAGATTCTGGAAAATGACCGGTCGGGGTTATTCACATCGTAGAGGTTTAACAATAATATGCTTACGGGTAAAATTCAGGATACGGCTTTTGTGTCGCGAACGCGACTAAATGTGAATAACCCCCGGCTGAAGCCGGGGGTTATTCACATCAGGCTCCTTCAGAGCCGGATACAAGAATAATATCATCCATTCCACAAGTCAATATTTTATGCCGCACGGTAACCCCCAAATAGAATTCGCCGCAGGCGATCTGCTAAACTCTGGAAATTAACTGATCCTTAACAGTTTTTTATTCAAGATGTTAAGATCCCTCGCTTCGCTTCGGGATGACAGTGTTTTCGTGGGTCAAAGGGGGAGGGAAAGAGCGGCGAGCTAATAAAGAACGCTAAGTCCTGCAATTTCACTTAGC
>CAIMVD010000097.1 GCA_903844815.1 uncultured Bacteroidota bacterium
ACCCCCCTGCCCCCCAGAGGGGGTGTTCTTAAATCCCCCCTTGGGGGGTTGGGGGGTAAAAACACAAGAATAGTAGAGTGGTCCCTGTGGTAAAATATTCTTTTCATGTTTGGTAATAATATTCCTTAACTAAACGCCATTAATTCCTGATTAAATACAAAAAAACAAAATAAGTTAGTAAACAAAAAGCACATTTCTATCTTTGTAACATTAATGAAGAGATTTATTTACATAGTCCTGTCCGTAATCCTTATGATGACCGTCCGGGTTACTGCCCAGACAGGAAACAATTATGCCTCATCCTCAGTACTTTCATCGGGACAATGGTTCAAAATAGCCGTTACCTCAGACGGAGTTTACAGAATTGATTATTCGAAGATCAGGCAGCTCGGACTTGCAAATCCTTCGAATCCGAGAATTTTCGGCAACAACCAGGGACAACTTTCATATTATAATAATGATCCGCGACCCGATGACCTGAAGGAGTTACCTGTTTCAATTACCGGAAGCGATAACTCATTGAATGAAGGAGAATACCTGCTGTTTTACGGTAAGGGCACCAACAGATGGACCTTTAACCCGTTAACAGGCGATTATGATTTCACCCGTCACAACTATTCCGACACGGCTTTTTACTTTCTCACTTCATCGCCGGT
Source organism: uncultured Bacteroidota bacterium (assembly GCA_903844815.1). Lineage (GTDB taxonomy): Bacteria > Bacteroidota > Bacteroidia > Bacteroidales > VadinHA17 > LD21. The sequence continues at coordinate 657 of CAIMVD010000097.1, forward strand.
TCCCGGAAAAATGATAACCACTGCAGATGAGCCCGCGCAACAGGAAAATTACTTCTCCAATGTCTCCGATGCATTATATATTCATGAACAGGAAATACAGAATATTATTAAATCGGGCAGGGAATGGTTTCAGCCGGTATCTACAGTAAAGGGTATTGCCGTAAATCCCGGTTTCACCGATATTTTAACAACTGAAAAACTGAAATGCAGCTACAGGGTAGCGGGAAGGTCCTCAACTACTACCACTTTCAGTTTATCTGAAGGAGAGACCCGCCGAAAAACCACCCATGTTCAGGCCGTAAACCTCTTTGATGTCACAGGCACTTATGCAAATATTTCTTCCGACACTGCATTAACCACCCCCGGATCTTCCACTCCCGCATATGAAATAAGGTTTTCGGGTACAGGGGAAGCTTATGGATGGCTCGACTGGTTAAAACTGCAGGGAAGAAGGTCGAACAACTTCTCAGGAAGCGCCACGAAGTACTTTGATTCCAAATCGATAGCAGCTGGCAGGATAACTAAATTTTCGATAAAATGCCAGGCAAATGATCTACTTATCTGGGATATTTCGGATCAGTTCAGCATAAAGCAGATAAAGTATTCAAGAGTTGGTGAAAATATAACTTTCAAATCCGTAACCGACAGTCTCAGAACATTCCTGGCTTTCACTGCCGCAAGCGCAACGGTTCCTTTCATTAAAACAACTCCGGCAGCTGCTCAAAACCTTCATGCTTCCGGACCGGCCGACATGGTTATAGTAACGCATCCCCTGTTCAGGAAACAAGCTGAAAAACTTGCTTCCTTTCACACAAATTATAACGGCCTTATTTCACTAATAGTAACTCCTGAACAAATATACAATGAGTTTTCAGGAGGAATTCCGGATATCGCAGCTATCAGGAATTTTCTCAGAATGAAATACATGAAGCAGAAAGGAACTACTCATCCGTTAAAATACCTTCTCCTCTTCGGCGACGGCTCCTTTGAAAACAAGACGCCTCCCTCTGACAATCCGAATTCCAACCCGAATTTTATACCCACATACCAGTCGCAGAATTCAAATGTATATGTTACCTCCTTCACCTCAGATGATTTCTATACCTTACTCGAAGACGGAGCAGGGGAATCCGAAGGCGTCGAGAGTATCGGAGCCGGCCGGCTTCCTGTAACTGACACTACACAGGCTGGAATATTGGTAAGGAAAATAGCCGGTTACCTGAGCCAGTCAAACACCGGCAACTGGAAAAATGTTATATGCCTTACTGCCGACGATGAAGATGGCAATACTCATATGTCGGATGCTGAAGGCCTGTACAATACTTTAAAATTTAATTCTCCTGCTTTTAATGTGGAAAAAATCTATCTCGATGCGTACAAGCAGACAACTTCAGCTAACGGACAATCCTATCCTGAAGCAGTAAAAGCAATAAATAACCGCATTAATGCGGGTTGTCTTATTTTCAACTTCACGGGTCACGGCAGTGAAAGAGGACTGGCTTCCGAAGGAATAGTATCGTCTGATGACATTAATTCCTGGAGAAACGGCAACAGGCTTCCGCTTTTTATCACTGCAACGTGTGAATTCAGCCGGTTTGACGATATCGATATGAATATCACAACCAGGGAGATTGCAGGTAAACCATCAGCCGGTGAAAAGGTGCTTTTAAATAATAATGGCGGCGGAATTGCACTCATGTCGACGACCAGGATTGTCTATTCTGCTCCAAACTACATGCTGAACAGGAATATTATAGCGGCAGCATTTTTGCGCGACTCAGTCGGAAACAGCATGTGCCTTGGTGATATTATAAGGATCGCAAAAAATAATTCCGGAACAGGTATAAATAAAAGAAATTTCACTCTCCTCGGCGATCCCGCGGTGAAACTATCCTATCCATGGCATGGCACTGTAGTGACCGATTCAATAAACAATGTACCCGTAAACAATCCTACCGACAGCCTCAAGGCTCTCTCAAAAGTTACGATCTCGGGTCACATCGGTGATCTTTCCGGAACAATAACTGATTCATTCAACGGAATTGTATCTCCGGTTGTTTTCGACAAATCATCGAGGGTAAAAACTCTCGCCAACGATGGAGGACAGATAATGGAATTCGATATGAGGAACAATGTTCTTTTCAGCGGCAAGACAAATGCCAGGAACGGCAGGTTCAGCTTTTCTTTTATCGTTCCCCGAGACATTGATTATAACTTCGGTAACGGAAAAATAAGCTACTATGCAAACAACGATACTGATGACATGAATGGATATTATTCAGGTATCATTGTCGGAGGATTCACAAACAATGCAGTTAACGATACCTCAGGTCCGGGCATAAGGCTTTTCATGAACGACACACTGTTCCGAAACGGAGGACTGACCGACCAGAATCCCAAATTGCTGGCAATAATATATGATAACAGCGGAATCAATACCACCGGTGCGGGCATTGGTCACGACCTGACGGCATTCATCGACAATGACAAAAGGAATTCGTTCATTCTCAATAATTATTTCGAAAATGACTTCGATAATTTCACAAGCGGAAAGTTGTCATATGACCTTTCAGGCCTTGCGTCGGGAAACCATACCCTTACTCTTAAAGCATGGGACTATTACAACAATTCCTCTGAAAAAACACTAATGTTCCTTGTCGAAACCGGTGGTAAATTCATACTCAAAAATCTTATTAACTATCCGAATCCCTTCTTTGGAAGCACGTCCATAACTGCAGAGCACAACAGCCCCGATATTGAATTTTCGGTTATTATTAATATATACAGCCTTAACGGGAGGATAATAAAGACTATAAAAACAAAAATATTTTCAGAAGGATACAACCTCTCTCCGGTGGAGTGGGATGGGAATGATGATGGTGGCAAGAGAGCAGGAAGGGGAATCTATCCGTATTCGGTTACTGTCACCCGCAGCGACGGGGCAACTGCCTCAGCTTCGGGAAGAATGATCATTTTGTGACCTTCGGACAATATTAAGGCTCAAAAAATGTTATATATTTGCAGAGTAGAAGAATCGAATGAATCAGAGTAATGAAAGCTGATTCTTAGTAATTTCAGATACCTGAATATAAGACGGTTAAACAAAATTGATTCTTCCTTGAAAATTTAAAATAAATATCATTATGATTAAAAAGGCAACTCTAGTTTTTTTGTTTATAGCATTAATAGCAGGGAAAGTACAGCTTTTTTCACAACAGAGCAGCGGAGAGCTTAATGCAATACAGACCGTAGTTCCCTTCCTGACAATAGCCCCCGATTCGAGGGCAGGCGGAATGGGAGATGCCGGTGTTGCAACCGCTCCTGACGTTTACAGCCTTCACTGGAATCCTGCCAAATTTGCCTTCATCGATGGCTCAGGCGGTGTGGGCATGTCATATGCCCCATGGCTGAGAAACCTGGTGCCAGATATTAATATCGCATATCTTTCGGGCTACAAACGTATTGACACTAAACAGGTCCTGAGCGCCAGCCTTCTGTATTCTTCACTTGGCGATGTCCCCTTCACCGATGACTTTGGAAATCTTGAACGCACTTTCAATCCAAACGAATTTGCCCTGGATGCAGCCTATTCAAGGCTATTTACTGATAACCTTTCAGGTGGCGTCGCCTTCCGGTTCATCTATTCCAATCTTACAGGAGGATCATATGCAGGAGGTGTTGCAACAAAACCAGGGATCTCTTTTGCAGCCGACATCTCATCATATTATCAGAAAGACATTTCGCTTTTCAGTAAGGATGCCCGTATGGCTTTCGGACTCAATTTCTCCAATATCGGAAATAAAATGAGCTACTCCGATTCTCAGACTTCCGACTTTATTCCTATGAATATGAGGCTCGGAACGGCAGAGACCATATTCCTTGACCAATATAACAGCATTACACTGACAGTAGATATGAACAAACTTCTTGTTCCTACTCCTCCAATTTACTCCGGTGCAAATCCCGACAGCATCATTGCCGGCAAGGATCCGAATGTTGCAGTACCTGTTGCCATTTTCCAGTCCTTCTTCGATGCACCCGGCGGGTTTAAGGAAGAACTCAGGGAGATGACTTTTTCGTTAGGAGCCGAATACTGGTACAATAAGCAGTTTGCAATAAGGGGAGGTTATTTTCACGAAAATGAAACCAAGGGCAACAGGAAATATTTCACAGCTGGTGCAGGTTTCAGAATGAAAGTATTCACAATTGACTTCTCTTACCTGATGCCTCTTGCTGCCAACCATCCGCTGGCCCGCACCCTTAGGTTTTCACTCTCATTCGACTTCAATTCCCTTCAGGCCCGACGATGAACTTAAGAATTGGCCAGGGGATAGATTTCCACAGACTTGAAGACGGACTGGACCTTTACCTTGGCGGAGTTAAAATACCATCCTTAAAGGGATGTGTTGCCCATTCCGACGGGGATGTCCTGCTTCACGCAATCTGCGATGCGCTTCTGGGTGCCGCAGGGTTAAAAGATATCGGCCACTATTTTCCCGACACAAGTTCAGAATTCAGAAATATCGACAGCAAAATACTTCTTGCCAGAACATTCAGCCTTATTAAGGAAAAAGAATTCAGTGTTGTTAATATCGACAGCACTCTCTGCCTTGAAAAACCTAAAATAGCCCCTTATATTGACAAAATGAGGGACGCAATTGCGGTTATAATCGAAACAGAACCTGAAAATGTGACAATAAAGGCAACGACTACAGAGAAGCTTGGCTTCACGGGTCGTGAAGAAGGTGTTGTTGCCCTGGCTGTAGTTCTCCTTTCAAAATAGCCGGCTTATTTATAATCCCGAAAAAGCTTCCTCAATTATTTTATCATCAGCGATATAAGGCACAGTGACGTTTAGCCCGAAGGTACGCTCCATCTCCCGGTTTATAGCAAAGATAGCTTCCTTGTTTCGGGCCCATGAACGGCGTGCTATACCATTATTAACATCCCAGTGAAGCATGCTCAGCAGTTTTCTTTCGGTAGCCTCGCTCCCGTCAAGAACCATTCCGAAGCCACCGTTTATTACTTCACCCCACCCTACTCCTCCTCCGTTATGGAGCGAAACCCAGGTTGCCCCGCGGAATGAATCGCCTATAACATTCTGAACAGCCATATCGGCTGTAAATCTTGAGCCGTCGTAAATATTTGAAGTCTCTCTGTATGGTGAGTCGGTTCCAGACACGTCATGATGATCCCTTCCAATAACAACCGGGGCAGATATCTGCCCTTTTGCCACAGCTTCGTTAAAGGCTGATGCAAGAGCCATCCTTCCCTCGGCATCGGCATACAGGATCCTGGCCTGAGACCCTACTACCAGTTTGTTTGGTCCTGCCTCTTTAATCCACTTAATATTATCTGCAAGCTGCTGACTGATCTCCGGGGGAGCTTCAATTGCCAGTTTTTCAAGGATTAAAACGGCTATTTCATCGGTTATTTCCAGGTCGGCAGGATTGTTCGAACAGCAAACCCATCTGAAAGGGCCAAAACCGTAATCGAAGCATAAAGGCCCCATTATGTCCTGAACATACGACGGATACCTGAATTCCCCTGAAGAATCAAGAATATCAGCACCTGCGCGTGATGCCTCAAGCAAGAATGCATTTCCGTAATCGAAAAAATAAGTACCCCGTGAAGTATGCCGGTTAATAGCCTCTACCTGGCGCCTGAGCGAGTGGCAGACAGCTGCCCTGAATTTTTCCGGATTGCTGACCATCATCTCATTCGACTCCTCAAAACTCAGGCCTGCAGGATAATACCCTCCCGACCATGGATTGTGCAGCGAGGTCTGGTCCGAGCCAATGTCAATTGTAATATTTTCTTCAGCAAACCGCTCCCAGATATCTACTATGTTGCCTGCATAAGCAATGGAAACCGGATGATTGTCCGAAACAGCTCTTTTTACCCGTTCTGCAAGTTTATCCATATCGGCAAAAAGCTCATCTACCCATCCCTGGGAGTACCTTGTTTGTATGGCTTTTGGATTGACTTCGGCAATGACGGAAATAATGCCTGCTATTCTGGCAGCTTTGGGCTGTGCACCCGACATTCCTCCAAGACCCGAGGAGACAAAGAGTTTGCCGGCCAGTTCTTCTCCCGATTGGCTGATCATCCTGCCTGCATTGAGAATTGTGATTGCCGTTCCGTGCACTATACCCTGTGGACCAATATACATATAGGAGCCAGCAGTCATTTGGCCATATTGAGAAACTCCCAGGGCATTAAACCTCTCCAAGTCATCCCTGCCCGAATAGTTCGGTATCACCATTCCGTTTGTCACAACAACCCTTGGCGCATCGTGGTGAGAAGGAAACAGTCCGAGCGGATGACCTGAATAAATCACAAGTGTTTGCTCATCTGTCATTTCCGAAAGATATTTCATAACCAACCTGTACTGTGCCCAGTTCTGAAAAACAGCACCATTGCCTCCATAGGTAATCAGTTCATGCGGGTGCTGGGCTACCTCATTATCGAGGTTATTGGAGATCATAAGCATAATGGCAGCAGCATTACGCGACCGGTGAGGGTATTCATCAACCGGACGTGCTTTTATTATGTAATCGGGCATGAACCTGTACATGTATATCCGGCCAAATTTTGCAAGCTCACCGGCAAACTCGGCAGCAAGGATGGAGTGGAATTTTAAGGGGAAATACCTGAGAGCATTTTTAACCGCCAGCCTTTTTTCTGCTGCAGTTAGGATATCCTTTCGTCCTGGCGCGTGATTTACAGAAGCATTATAAGGCTTAACAGGAGGAAGAACATCAGGAATGCCTTCGGCAACCTGTTTCCTGAATTCTGAAGCTGTCATGGTATCAGATTTAAGTAAAATGCAAATTTAAATAAAAAAGCCGGCTCTATATGAACCGGCTTTCAATACCTTATATGATATTGTCTATAACTGTGTTTCCTTTATGATCTCGTCGTCAACAAGAATGCGACCGCAATATTCACAAACGATAATCTTCTTGCGCGACCGAATATCGAGCTGGCGCTGCGGGGGGATCTGGTTGAAACAACCACCGCAGGCATCTCTCTGAACAGGAACAACGGCCAAACCATTTCGTGCATTGGAACGGATTCGCTTATAAGCCGACAAGAGCCTCTCTTCAATGATTGACTGTACCTTTTCTGATTTTTTGTAAAGGCCTTCTTCTTCCTTCTGCGTGTCTGAAATAATCTCATCAAGCTCCGACTTCTTGTTTTCCAGATCGCTCCTGCGTTCTGAAAGAGTAAGTTCCGATTCTGCAATCACAACTCTTTTCTCTTCAATCTGGAAATTGAATTCCTTGATTTTCTTATTGTAGAGTTCAATCTCGAGGTTCTGATATTCAATCTCCTTTGAAAGCGAGTCAAATTCACGATTATTCCGAACGTTTTTCTGCTGCTCTTCATATTTTTTTATCAGACCCTCGGAATCAACTATCTCATTATTCTTCTTTAAAACCGATTTTTCAAGCACAACGACTTCATCCTTGAAGTTACCCAGCCTGGTTTCCAGACCTGCTATCTCATCCTCAAGATCCTGTACTTCAAGAGGCAGCTCACCCCTGAGGGTCTTGATTTTATCTATCTCTGAATCAACCAGCTGTAACCCGTATAGTGCCCTTAACCTCTCTTCAACGGAGATTTCGGATTCATGTGTTTTTGTTTTTTCCATTTTTACAAATAATTAATCGGATTCGTATTTGTTTCTGAAAACCGGAGTGCAAATTTAGGGAATTTTTTGACAATTAAGTCGTATAAAATTTCAGTTGAGTATTTTTCAGTCTCAAAATGTCCGGCGTCAACAAGAAGCAGCTTTTTATCGGCATCAAAAAAGTTATGATATTTAATATCACCTGTCACAAATGCATCGGCACCAGAAGATATAGCCCTGTTTAACAAGGATGATCCGGCTCCTCCGCATAATGCAACTTTTTTAACAGCTCTTCCCGTCAGATCTGAATACCTTATACCTTTCTGATTAAAGCAGACCGAAAGAAGCTCTAAAAAATCCTTTTCTCCTACTGATTCCGCAAATTCACCCACACAGCCAAGACCGTTATGCTCATCCTCATTTTGAAGAAGGAAAATATCGTATGCCACTTCTTCATACGGATGAGCCTTAAGCATGGCCTTAACCACCTCCGGCTTCAGATGGGAATGTAATATAGTTTCAAACCTGATCTCTTTCTCAAAATGAAGTTCTCCCCTGATGCCTGTAAAAGGATTTGAATTTTCATTGCCTCTGAAACTACCTGTGCCTCCCGCTGCAAAACCACAGTTATCATAATTTCCCGTCACGCCTGCTCCTGCTTCAAAGACTGCAGAGCGAACCCTGTCAATATGCGATTCAGGGACATAAACGATTAGTTTCAATAAATTATTTTTCAGGGGCGATAAGACTCTTATGTCGATAAGTCGAAGTTTCTCTGCCATCTTTCTGCTAACTCCGCCTTCGAAAATATCGAGATTTGTATGTGATGAATAAATCGCAATATTTTTATTAATTGCCTTTAATAATATCCTTTCAACATACGTTTTTCCGGTAATTTTTTTTAACCCGCTGAATATCAAAGGATGGTGCGAAATCACCAGGTCGGATTTCGTATTAACCGCCTCATCAATAACATCCTCGGTAACGTCAATTGTAAGCAAAGCCGAAGTTATTTCCTTGTCGGGAATACCCACCTGCAGGCCCGCATTGTCATAATCTTCCTGGAACGACAGCGGAACAACTGAATCGAGGTATGAAGTGAGCTCCCTTAATATCATTTTCAAATATTATCTTTTAATTCGAGGAGCAATGATTTGATCTTCTGAAGCGACTCGTTTATCTCGAATTTATAGCTCGTCTCTTCCCATTTTTCCGAGAGTTTTTTTCTGGCACCCGAGAGGGTCATGCCTTCTTCCTTAAGTAACTGATGGATAATCCGTAAATTCCTGAGATCGGTCTGTGTGAACATCCTGTTCCCCTTTTTATTCTTCATGGGTTTAAGGATACTAAATTCATTCTCCCAGAAACGAACAGTTGAAACAGGTACATCAAGCAGTTCTGCTGCTTCTCCGATAGAATAATACAGTTTTTCGACTTTTATTTCCTTGTAGGGCATAATAATTATATAAGAGCATTGCCTTCGTCTTCAGCAACAAGGGTTAACAACCGGAAGTCTAATCGAACGACTGCCCTGTTTTTGAAGCAATTTCAATTATTCTTTCGTATTCTGCAGGCGTAAGGTCGTTAAAATAATAGTTTACCGGGTCGACGTTAAGGCCGTTGATCTTAATTTCGTAATGAAGGTGCGGGGCAAGCGACATCCCGGTACTTCCTACATACGCCACAATATCCCCCCTTTTTACTTTCTGTCCGGGCCTGACGTTGAATCCCTCAAGGTGCCCGTAGATGCTGACATAACCGAAACCATGATCGATAATCAGGTTATTGCCAAGGCCTCGTTTTGATGAGTTTACTTCGGCCACAACCCCGTCGCCGGTTGAATATACATCAGTTCCTGAAGGAGCCGTAAAATCCATCCCGTAATGAAACTTAGTAATCTTGTAATACGGATGTATTCTTAATCCGTATCCCGAAGCAGTCCTGGTAAGGTCCTTGTTTGAAATCGGAAGTATTGCAGGTATGCAGCGCATCATCAGTTCCTTTGCCGAAGCCATTAAAATCAGTTCATCGAATGACTTTGTTTGCACATAAACTTTTTTCCGTAGTTTATCAAGCCTGCTTGCAGTTTCAATAACCAGCTTTGAGTTGTTATATCCTTCCAGATCCTTGTACCTTGTAACACCGCCTACACCGCCTTCTCTAAGGGTTGAGGGAAGCGGCTCAGCCTCAAATATTGTCCTGTAAAGATTATCGTCTGTCTTCTGGAGGTCGTCAAGAACCTTTTCAATACTATTCATCTCCCTGTAGATCAGATCGTACTGAATGGTCATCTGGGCAACTTCCCGTTTCAGGGCTTTTTCTTTTGGTGAATCGAACAGGGAGGCAAAGATAGCCCAGTAGATAACTGCTATTACTACTGAACCCATCAACAGACCCAACAGCCTGACCAATATGGCCTTTATCCCGAGGGTTACCTTATCGTAACTCAGGGATTCGTGGTTGAATTTATATTTGATCCTTGGCATGGTCTGTAAAGATAACCATTTCTTAATCACAAAAAAATGCATCTCTAAGGGAAGTACTTTGATTATACGAAAACTGAAGCAGAATTTACCTGAATTTTGATTTTGACTCAAAAGCCTGAATCATTTCATTGTACTCTTCGTTGGAAAGGTCGTTATTGAAGAAATTGACCGGATTCTTATGCTGTCCAAATTGTTCAATCTGATAGTGAAGGTGTGGCCCGGAAGACAAACCGGTGCTTCCGCTTAGTCCAATCATATCGCCTCTTTTGACATTCTGGCCAACCTGTACTTTTATCTTGCTCAGATGGCCGTAGGTTGACTGCATGCCGAAACCATGGTCAATTACAATTACATTTCCGAACCCATTGCTTCCTCCCCAGCCTGCTTCAATGATTTTTCCCCCACCCGTAGCATATACGTTTGTTCCCGGCGGAACAGGAAAATCCTGGCCCCAGTGCATCCTGGCAGCTCCGTTAACCGGGTGATGCTCCCTGAAATGAAAACCGTCACCAAGCCTGAATTTCACATCGACCGGACTAATCACAGGCTGATGCTCCATCTCAGTCTTCCACTCTTCAGCCCTGTCGGCAATAGCATAAAATGACTCCTTTTGAACAGTCGCAAGGTTCTTTACTTCTTCAATCCGGGACCTGACTTCGATAAGAACATCCGAATTCTGGTAACCTGTAAGGTCTGAGAACCTGTCAACTCCTCCATAACCTGCCTGCCTGTACGAATCAGGAATGCTGTCCATGTCAAGTATTGGCCGGTATCGTTTGTCATCTGATTGCCTCAGACTATTAATTGAGGCTACGGAATTGTCAAGTTGCCTGCTTACGAGGGAAATCTGAAGCTTCTTGTTTTCAATCTGCTGGTTGAGAAGATGCTCTTTAGGAGATCCGAAAAGATTCTCGAATACTGCACCGTAGAAAATGGCAAGAAGGATCGAAACCCCTAAACCAAGCAGTGTCCGCAACAGAACTGCTTTGAACGGGAGCCTGACCTGCTTGTATTGCAAATCAGTCAAATCAAGAACGTATTTTCTCTTTCGTGCCAAACAATAAGATGTTTTTTCGAAAATTTATTTTGGTCCCCGACAAAACTAATGTAAATAAATTAATTTTACAACCCCAAAATGAGTTAAGATTTTCTTAAAGAGTTAAAATAATATAATGAAGTCACAGGAAATAAGGCAGTTGTTTTTTGAGTTTTTCAAATCGAAGGAGCACCTGATAGTCCCTTCGGCACCCATGGTCATTAAGAATGACCCCACCCTGATGTTTACAAATGCAGGGATGAACCAGTTTAAGGATATATTTCTGGGTAACCAACTACCTGCAAGCAAGAGAGTTGCAAATTCGCAGAAGTGCCTTAGGGTTTCCGGAAAACATAATGACCTCGAGGAAGTCGGACACGACACCTACCATCACACAATGTTTGAGATGCTCGGAAACTGGTCATTCGGAGACTATTTTAAAAAGGAAGCAATTGAATGGAGCTGGGAATTCCTTGTAAAAAAACTTGGAATACCTGAGGAGAGAGTATATACAACAATATTTGAAGGCAGCAGGGAAGATAAGGTTGAGCGTGATGACGAATCTTACGGATACTGGCAGAAATGCTTTTCAAATCCCGACGGTAGAATTATTGAAGGATCAAAGAAAGACAATTTCTGGGAAATGGGCGAAACAGGTCCCTGCGGACCATGTTCTGAAATCCACGTCGACCTCAGGGATGAGGAAGAAAGATCTAAGATTCCAGGAAGGGAACTTGTAAACAAGGGACATCCTCATGTGATAGAGATCTGGAACCTTGTTTTCATACAGTATAACAGACGCTCCGACGGGGTACTGGAACTCCTGCCGTCGAAACATGTCGATACAGGAATGGGATTTGAACGCCTTTGCATGGCAATTCAGGGGAAAAAATCAAATTACGATACCGACATTTTCCAGTCTGTAATCAGCGAATTATCCTTAATCACAGGAAAAGATTACGGGGTTAACGAAAAATGGGATATCTCCCTTCGCGTCATTGCCGATCATATAAGGGCAGTCTCATTTTCAATTGCCGACGGCCAGCTTCCTTCGAATAATAAAGCAGGTTATGTTATCCGTCGCATACTTCGCCGTGCCGTAAGATACGGTTATAATAACCTCGGGATTGAAGAGCCCTTTATGCACAGGCTTGTTCCTGTACTGGCGCGCACCATGGGCGATCAGTATCCTGAACTCCATTCAGAAGGTGAAAATATCGCCAGGGTAATATTCGAAGAAGAGACCGCATTTCTTAAAACACTTGGCAAAGGACTTAAAATGATCGACAAGGTCATTGCTGATCTGCAAAAGGAACACAAAAATGTCCTTCCCGGGAAAATTGCTTTTGAAATGTACGATACATTCGGCTTTCCTGTCGACCTTACCCATCTGATACTCAGGGAACATGATATGCATCTCGACATGAAGGGCTTTGAGGATGAAATGCATAAACAGAAAGAGCGCTCACGTGAAGATGCGTCAGTTGAAGCAGCCGACTGGATAATAATGAAGGAGATTGAAGGCACAATTTTTACAGGTTACGAAACAACCGAAGATGAAGTCTGTATCACAAAGTACCGCACAGTAAAGGTTAAGGGCAGGGAGGTACATCAGCTCGTTTTCAACAAGACCCCCTTTTACGCGGAATCGGGAGGCCAAACGGGCGATACGGGATTTATATCAAATGATTCCGAAAAAATCCATATTACCGATACAATTAAGGAACATAATCTCGTTATCCACATTGCAAAAAGAATTCCTTCATCACCAGGGGCTCTTTTTATGGCAAATGTCGATAAAGGCAAAAGACAGATGACTGCCAACAATCATACTGCGACCCATCTCCTGCATTTCGCGCTTCGTCAGGTTCTCGGAAAACATGTGGAACAAAAAGGTTCTCTTGTCACTCCCGAAAAACTGAGGTTCGATTTCAGCCATTTCAGCAAGCTGACCAGGGAGGAACTTGCAAAGATTGAGGAGATTGCTAATGCAATGATAAGGGGCAATTACCAAAGCACAATATTGAACGGAGTATCCATGGAAAAAGCAGTTGAAATGGGTGCCATGGCTCTCTTCGGAGAAAAATATGGCGATTCGGTAAGGGTTGTACGGTTCGGCGAATCCGTTGAACTTTGTGGAGGTACCCATGTAGATTCGACCGGACGGATAGGGCTGATAAAAATTGTATCGGAAGGGGCCATAGCTGCAGGGATCAGAAGAATTGAAGCCCTTACTGCCTCAGAAGCAGAAACATACATTAACGAAAAATTAAATACTCTCGATGAAATCGCCTCTGTTGTTAAAAGCCCTGTAAACCTGAAGGAGAGTATTGAGAAGCTGGTTACTGAAAACGGATCGCTGAAGAAAACCATCGAAAAGTTCCAGAAACAGTCAGTTTCAGCAGCCTTGAATGATTTGGCAGAGAAGGCGGAGATAATCAATAATATAAGGTTTGTGGCAGGAAAGATTGAATCATGTTCATCAGACATTCTTAAAAGCAGTGCATTCCAGTTACGAAACAGTTCTGAAAACACAGTCTTTATATTTGGTACAGAAGAGGATGGAAAAGCAGGACTCATGGTGCTTGTAAGCGACAATCTGGTTAAAGATAAAAATATGAGTGCCGTAAGCATTATCAGGGAAATCTCAGGAGAAATTAACGGAGGCGGCGGAGGCCAGCCATTTCTTGCGACTGCAGGCGGTAAAAACCCTGCAGGTATTCCGAAAGCAATTGCAAAAGCTGCAGCCTTACTTATGAAATAATACAAATCAATGGCGTTTAGTTAAGGAATATTATTACCAAACATGGAAGGAGTATTTTACCACCGTGACCACTCTCCCTTCTTGCGTTTTTACCCCACCCAACCCCCCAAGGGGGGATTTAAGAACACCCCACTGGGGGGCAGGGGGGTAAAAATGTGGGAGTGAGAAACTGATTATCCGTGCTTAACTATTCGAGATTGTAATAAAAATATTAAATACAGAAGTTAAACGCACTTTCGACAACCCGGAGATTTTTTTAATAACTTTGGCACTTTCATTAAAAAATGGTTTCTAACATTTACAGGTATATTTCCCGGTTGTCGATGCTTGCCCTGCTCGTTGCAATGTATTCCTGTACCCCTTTGTCATGTTTCGATGAAACTGAAGCCTTCGTGAAGGCCTCTTTCTACAGCAATGACACAAAAAAACTTCAGGCTCCCGACAGTCTGACCATGTACGGAATAAACAGGGAATCGAGCCCCCTCTACAATAAGTCGGTTAAAATTCAGCCGGCCTACCTTCCCCTGAATTCCTCAGACGAACGCTGCAGCCTTATCGTCAGGATTAATGGAATAAACGATACTCTCGACATCAGATATACAAGTTATCCTCACCTGATCTCGAAAGAATGCGGTGTTACTTTTTATCATAATATTGACACAATTATTCATACGAGTAATATTATTGATTACATTTTCGTAAGCAAAGGCACTATAACTACTATTAATGAGGAGAATTTACGCATATTTTATTAGTCTCCCCCTGTTGGCTATTGCCATTTCGGCCAACCTCAGCGCCCAGGATACAATTACTGTTCCGCTGAGGATTAAAGCCGGCATAGATATAGCTGGTCCACTTGTTTACTCAGCCAATAAAAATATTCTCAATACTGAGTTTTTTTTCTCAGCTGACCTGAGTGAGAAAAAAGCAGTTTACCTGAGTACCGGTTTCCTTGACTACAAATTTTCTCAGTATAATTATGAATATACCAACAAGGGTGCATTTTTGAAGGCTGGTCTGGATTTTAACTTTTTAAAGCCCGACAAAGCTGCCGATAAATACTGGGCGGGAGTTGGACTGCGGTATGGCATCACCGTTTTCAATTCGGGATATCCCTCGTTCAGTCAGGACAATTACTGGGGCAAGACAATTTCATCAATTTCACGCACTACCCACTGGGCACATTTTCTGGAAATATCTCCGGGAATAAGAACACAGATATTCACCAATTTCAGTATGGGTTGGAATATCAGCATGAGAATGATGCTCTATTCCGGAACAGGTAAAGACCTTAAACCTATCTATTTGCCCGGTTTTGGAAATGCACAGAAGAACATTTCAGCAGGAGTTAACTATTATCTTGTATGGAGCATCCCGTATAAAAAGATAAGGGTAATACTCAAAAAGGAAGAACCCGAAGAAACCGATGAAACCGAAGGGGCTCAGGGTTCATCCAACACAGGAAACAGGCAGCAGGTCCAGAGGGGAAGGCAGTAGGGCACCATCCTGCGCCAAGGCTTCGGATGGCAAAGCAGGACATGGGGCACAGGGCCTTGTTAATTTTCAGGAACCGATTTCCTGCTAAAGAGATACAATCCGATAAAAGTTATAAGACCGTTTAGCAGAAGCAGTTCAAATCCGAACTTATAACCGTTGAAAAGCTCCACGGAGTATTTGCTCAGGAAGAAACAGGCTACAGGTGAGAAA
Source organism: uncultured Bacteroidota bacterium (assembly GCA_903844815.1). Classification (GTDB taxonomy): domain Bacteria; phylum Bacteroidota; class Bacteroidia; order Bacteroidales; family VadinHA17; genus LD21. The sequence continues at coordinate 16,286 of CAIMVD010000097.1, forward strand.
ATAGCAATAAACGGGGTCACTCTGTCCTTCGCGATACGATTTGTAAAGAGCCCGAACGAGTAAAGACCAAGAAGAGGCCCGTATGTATAACCGGCAATCGTAAATAGCTTGTCAATGATGGCCCTGTCATTCAAGACGCTGAATATCATAATGCTTATAAAGAACAATGCTGCTATAAGAAGATGAACTGTATAACGTATTCTTGTTTTCCGCATTTCAGACAGATCCTTCCGGTCATTCAGTTTAAGAAAATCGATGCTGATTGATGTTGTAAGAGAAGTAATCGCGCCATCGGCACTCGGGAAGGCAGCCGAGATAAGCCCTATCAGAAAAACAAGTCCGGCCATCGGGCTAAGGTACTTAAGAGCTACAGTAGGGAAAATTTCATCGCTTGAATTCACAACGACGCCTCTCCCCTGAACATATATAAGCAAAAGCGCTCCAAGGAAAAGGAACAGAAAATTTACAAATACAAGTATCCCGCTGAAAGTAAACATGTTTTTCTGAGCCTCCTTAAGGTATTTGCAGCTCAGGTTTTTTTGCATCATTTCCTGATCGAGCCCTGTCATCACTATTGTTATGAACATCCCGCTGAAGAACTGCTTGATGAAAAAACGCGGATGATGCCAGTCGGTTATGAACATAGTCGAATAATCACCTTCCTTCACCGTAGTAATAAGGTTTCCGAATGTTACCCCCAGATCGCGCCTGATATATAATACTGACAAGACGACTGCCAGAAGCATAAAAGTAGTCTGAAGGGTATCGGTCCAGATTATCGTCCTGATTCCTCCCTTCATAGTGTACAGGATAATAAGTAGAATAAATATCAACACATTAACCCAGAACGGAATATTCCAGGCATCAAAAACAAATGTCTGCAGTACACTTATTACCAGGAACATTCTGAGTGAGGCACCGAGAGTTCGTGAAATGATAAAAAATCCTGCACCGGTCTTGTACGACCAGTATCCAAAACGCTGATCGAGATATGAGTAGATTGAAGTAAGTTTGAGCCTGTAGTAGAGTGGCAGAAGTACAAGTGCGATAACAAAATATCCGAAAAGGTACCCGAATACTACAACCATATAGCTGAACTGCGTATCCTTTACCCAGCCGGGAACCGACATAAAGGTTACACCTGAGAGTGAAGCACCTATCATTCCGTATGCAACAACAAACCAGGGTGAGACTTTATTGCCTATGAAAAAAGACTGGCTGTCGGCCTTGCGGGCTGTGAACCATGTAACAATGAACAGGACGATTGTATATACCAGAAATACGAAAAGTATCAGAAATGGCGACATATAGGATAAATTTAAGCACAAGAATAAGGAAAAGAAAGGAAGACAAAAAATCCTAAACAGGATTAACATCCGAAAATTGAACTAATTTTGTTAGAAAGTACCTCATATGAGTTTTAGTGAATTTCCATCAAAGCTTCTCGAAAGTGCCGTAAATGAATTTGCCTCACTTCCGGGGATAGGAAGAAAAACAGCTTTCAGACTGGTAATGAATCTCTTAAGAAGAAACAAGGATGAGGTACTTAAATTTGGCGAGAGCATCATTCGTTTGCGGGGAGAGATCCTGTACTGCAAGGTTTGCAACAACATTTCCGATACGGAAATTTGCACAATTTGCAGCGATGAAAGAAGAGATAAAAGCCTCATCTGCGTTGTTGAGAACATTCAGGATGTGATGGCTATTGAAAATACAAGGCAGTTTAACGGTTTATACCATGTGCTTGGCGGGATTATATCGCCAATCGACGGTATAGGCCCCGCCGATCTCAAGATAGATTCACTTGAAGAAAAAATAAAGAACGGTGGCATAAGGGAGGTAATTCTGGCCCTCAGCACAACCATGGAAGGAGATACAACCAATTTCTACCTGTACAGACGCCTGGGAAAGTACAGCACTTCAATTACAACCCTTGCCCGCGGGCTGGCAATAGGCGACGAACTTGAGTACACCGATGAGATAACTCTCGGAAGGGCTATTAACAACAGAAATCCTTATCAGCAATGATTCATTCAATAAAAAACTTCCTGTCGCGTTCGGGTCTGAGCATGAAACGCTCTGCTATAAGGGAAATACTCAAACATCTCGGAAAGCCCGGCATGATCTCTTTTGCCGGAGGACTGCCTTCTCCCGATACATTTCCGGTCGATGAGCTCAAGGAAATTGTACTCGAAATACTCGAAAAAGAAGGTCCCGAAGCACTGCAATATGGAACTACAGAAGGCGATACCCATCTTCGTCAGCTTCTGGTCGACAGGCACATCAGGCAGGGTTTGGAAATTGGAATGGAGAACCTTACAATAACTACAGGCTCCCAGCAGGCTATTGATCTGATCGGAAAGATTTTCATCGATCAGGGCGATGTTGTCCTCTGCGGCCTCCCCTCCTATCTGGGCGGACTGAATGCTTTCTCATCTTACGGAGCCAGGCTCAAAGGGATTACTCTCGACGAAAACGGCATGGATCCGGCAGACCTCGAAGAGACAGTTATAAAACTGAAACAGCTTGGCAGTAAGATCAAGTTCCTTTATATTATACCCGATTTTCAGAACCCGGCGGGCATCACAGTTCCCGACTCAAGAAGAAAGAGAATAATTGAAATTGCGGTCAGGCACAATTTCTTAATTGTCGAGGACAGTCCCTACAGGGAGGTCAGGTTTGAAGGAGAACCACAGCACCTTATGTATGAACTCGATACTTCCGGCAGGGTAATAACCCTTTGTACCTTCTCGAAGATCTTCGCCCCGGGCTTCAGGGTGGGCTGGGTAATTGCCCACCCGGTAATAATCGACAGGCTGGTGATGGCCAAACAGACTGCCGACCTCTGTACTTCACCCTTTGTCCAGAAAATAATAGCACGCTATATTGAGATGGGTCTGCTTGAGAAGAATCTTGTAAAAACCATTGCCCTTTACCGCAAAAGAAGGACGCACATGGTTGAATGCTTTAAAAAATATATGCCCCCCGAAGTAAGATGGACCGAACCTCACGGCGGACTCTTCCTGTTTGTAACCCTGCCAAAGAATATCGACACTGATTTGATATTTACAAAAGCCATTGAAAAAAATGTGGCAATTGTTACCGGCACTCCCTTTTATTGTAATTCCGGGGGCCATAATACGATGAGGATCAACTTTTCCTATTCTGACATAAACGATATAGAAACAGGCGTTGAAAGGCTTTCTCTGGCAATAAAAGAGGAAATTGCCAGAGTAAATGAGAAACAGAGGATCTAGCTTTAGAAATTCTCTGTGGACCTCTGTGGATCTATGTGGATCTCTGTGTAACAAGTGATTAAGAACTAACACAGAGATCACAGAGTTAGCACAGAGTTCCACAGAGACTACAATAAGCCATTTTTATCTTTTGAAACAGCCTGTATTTGATTATGAACCATTCTTATACCTGATTGTTAAACAGCTGAGAATAAAAGGACAAAAACGAGAACTATGGCAACAATGAACATTGTATTGCCCGCGATGGGTGAGGGAGTGATTGAAGCAACAATAAACAAATGGCTTGTCAGCGAAGGCACTCTGGTCAACGAAGAGGACCCTCTTGTTGAAGTGGCAACCGATAAAGTCGATTCGGAAGTACCTTCCCCTTCATCGGGAACCATTATCTCTATAGTCGCCGTTGAGGGTTCTGTAGCAAAAGTGGGAGATATAATTGCCATAATAGATGACGGACTGACCCGTTCAGAGGATGAAGATGTTAAGGTTGATTTGGAGGTAAAAAGAATAAGAGAAACAATAGCAGAAATAAAGACCGGGAGGAAGGACGAGGAATCAGCCACAAAGGAAATGAAAAGCAGGACTCCTTCAGGGAAATTCATCTCCCCGCTGGTTAGAAATATTTCGCTGCACGAAGGGATCAGCTATGATGAGCTCGACAGGATTGACGGCACCGGCATGGATGGCAGGATCACAAGGGACGACATTATTAAGATACTTGAAGAAAATAACAAAAAAAGAGAAGCTGCAGCTGCAACAATCACCCCTGCGGGAGAAATAAAGGCTGAGCCTTTAATTAAAAGTTCTGATGAAGATGAGATTATTCCTATGGACAGGGTGAGGAAACTCATTGCTGAACATATGGTAATGTCTAAAAGAACCTCCCCTCACGTAACCTCATTTATTGATGCTGATGTCACAAGGCTCGTGAACTGGAGAAACTCCGTAAAGCAGAAGTACTTTGACCTTGAAGGGCAGAAGCTTACACTTACACCTGTTTTTATTGATGCTGCAGCCAGGGCGCTTCATGCTTTTCCCATGGTCAACATCTCAGTCGATGGATATAATATAATAAAGAAAAAAAATATCAATATCGGGATGGCTACGGCACTTCCCGACGGGAACCTGATTGTACCTGTAATAAAAAATGCTTCCGACAAAAGCCTTACCGGACTTTCAAAAGCAGTAAACGATCTTGCCGACAGGGCCAGAAGGAACAAACTAAAACCTGATGAAATTACTGGAGGCACTTTCACAATTACCAATTTCGGGAGTTATAACAACCTTTCAGGCACACCAATCATAAATCAGCCTCAGGCGGCGATACTCGGCATCGGAGCCGTACGAAAAACGCCTGCAGTAATCGAAACTCCCGATGGCGACATGATAGCCGTACGACAAATTGTTATTCTTTCATTAAGCTACGACCACAGGGTAATCGACGGAGCCCTTGCCGGAAAATTCCTCAATAAAATCAAAGAAATACTCGAAAATTATACTGCCGGGCTAATATGGGGAAAGCTATGATTGCGGCAAATCTTCTAATAAAACCAACCCTGGTTAATAAAAAATATCGTCAGTTTGTAAAAAGCCTTGTTGCTGATTGTCATTTTATTGCTATCTTAGTAACTTTGGAATGGATAATTAACAAAAAAACTGTAGAAAGCAGGATATTGGACCGAAACAAACCTGATTTTTTATAGAAAACCAATTTATAATCTGATGAATAGGTTAATCCTGTTGACGTTAATGCTTTTTAGCTTAATAAATTTTAAAGTAAGCTCCCAGTCGATCTCGGAGCAAAAAAAGAACTTTTATTATGCCGAAAGCCGCATCTTGTATGAAGATTTCAGGGAAGCTCTGCCCCAGTATGAGGCCCTGCTAAAATTATACCCCGATAATTCAAACTATAAATACAGGATCGGACAGTGTTTCCTGAACATTCCGGGCGAAAAAGAGAGATCGATAAAATTTCTCGAGGATGCTGTAAAAAATATAAATCCTGATTACAATGAGGGCCGATTTAATGAAAAAGGGGCACCCTATGATGCTTTATATTTCCTGGCCAATGCTTACAGGATAAATAACCAGCTTGATAAGGCTATTGATATCTATAAGATTTTCAAGAACAAAATCAACAATAAAATCTACGACACAGCTATCGTAAACCTCCAGATAAGAACTTGCTTCAATGCCAAGGAGATGATGCGGTCACCTGTTTACCTGAAATCGGACAACCTCGGGAAACCAATTAACCAGAAAGACGGGGAGTTTTACCCTGTGGTATCCGAAAATGAGGAGATGATCGTTTTTGGCAGGAGCGAGGCCTTTTACGATGCCATTCTCTATTCGGTAAAACAAAACGGCGTTTGGTCGGAACCTCAGAATATGAATGAGATACTTAAGATCGACAGGGATATCTACCCCACATCCCTCTCTTCTGACGGAAAAGATCTCTACCTCTACAGTTCGGGTGACCTCGACGGTACAATTTTCACGTCTCACTTCGAAAACAACACCTGGTCGCCCCTTGTAAAGCTAAATGACAATATAAACACGAAATACTGGGAATCGCACGCTACGATCTCACATGACAACAAAAAACTATACTTCACCAGCAACCGGAAAGGCGGATTCGGCGGCCTTGACATTTATGCCTCATCCCGTGACAATAACGGCGACTGGGGACCGGCTCTAAATCTGGGATCTGTTGTAAACACACCTTATAATGAAGAATCACCATTTCTTAGCGATGATGACGAAACTTTGTTTTTCAGCTCAAGGGGTCATTATAACATAGGAGGTTACGATATCTTTTATTCATCTGTCAAGTCCGGGTCGGAATGGTCGATACCGCTTAACGCAGGGTTTCCCCTGAACACAACCGATGATGATGTCTTCTACAAACCGCTCAAGGATGGCAATACCGGCTACATGGCCCTCTTCAATCCAAATGGTTACGGCAAGCAGGATATCTACCACATTGAAATGTTCTCTGACGAACATCCCAGGAAATTTTTTATTAACGGAAATGTCAAAGTCCAGGACCTTCGCGCGGGTATAATTGACAGTGTGAAGATAATTGTTACAAATACTCAAAATCCCGGACAAAAATTCATTGTCTATTCAAATCCAAAATCAGGCGAGTTTGGCTTCGAGGTTCCCCAGGGAAACTACAATATTGCATTTGAAGCCGACGGAGGAAAGAAGACATCCAAAAACCTTGATCTGCCTCTGAAATATCCATCTGACAGCATCTCGCTGGCCGGAACCATTTTACCGAAATCTGACAATATTGCTGAACTGTCAATCAGGGGAAGCAATAATTTAACTGTATCAAAAGGCGATCCGATTGACATTCCTCTTCTTGTTGAACCAAAATCGGTTCTTACTGTAGAGCGCTGGTCGGGCAACAAACTTTTATCGACGAAACAGTTTTCGATAGATGATTCAACCTTTACATACAATATTGTTCCTGAAATGGGAGAGAACAGGGTTACCTTCCGGCTTACCGATAAATTCAACAATACTGCCACAGCAGAGCTGTTCATCAACAGGGAAAAGATTTTTTCTGAACTTCCGTTCATAAAAGCTGACACAAATGGAAAATTCACGGGTGCTCAACTGGCTGCATTTATGGAGATCCTTAAGAAACGTGCCAACAGTGAAATGCTTAATGTCATTAATTCAGCTGACACTACAGGTAAGAAATTCAGCAACCCCGATGATCTTCTTGCCCTTTTAAGAACAGAGGCACGACGCCAGAATATTAACCCCGAAGAAGTAGATAAACTTGCACTCGAGGTTGCCGTGAAGGACAACATTCTGACCCAGGCAGCCGTCGACCTCCTGGCCAATTATGCCGACGGCGAGCTGAAACAACTGCTTTCTGATCTCGACATATACAAGGAAGGACTTAAAACATGGACCGATTTGCTAGATTACATTGCCTCACACTCTTCGGGAAGAATTAACCCGAGGGATCTTGATGATCTTGCCACTGCAATCTTAACAGGTACCGACAAGTCGATAAATATTATAAGAGAAAAGGTACTTGCCTACGGCCAGAACCATAAGGATGGAAATCTGATAAGAGAATCCGTTTCAGCAACAGATCTTGAACGGTTAAAGATGAAGGAACAGTGGCTTCGCTCCTTCTATAATGAAGCTTTAAGAGTGGGATTGACACCTGAACAGCTTGCCCGGATGCTTGCTGCAATCAGTTCTCTTCCCGGCGCTGAAGCTGATAAATACCTTCAGGACATGATAGAGCTGTCAGCTGAGCCGATTACTTCAACCCTCAGGTCGCTTGAACTTGGGAAGGAAAAGATAAAAACGCCGTCTGACCTCATAAGATTCATGATCGCCAATACCGATAAGGAAATATATCCGGAAGATGGTGTTTTCAGAACTATCGCAAACATGATTGTTGCCAATAATGTACCAAATGATCTTCTGTCGGGAATGTTCCGTGGAGGAATCGGCATCAGGACAATGATATCGGCGATTACCGCAGGAATAGCAATAATATTCTTCTTTTTCTTCATGCTCTGGAGAAGAAGAAAAAAAGATAAAAAAGGATGATCTGGAATGACCGGTTTTTGCCGGTCATTGCCGTGAAATAAGTAGATGATTAATAATACATTTGCATTTATTTTAATAAATTTGTCAGCCAACAAAATTGATTATGATTAAAAGGACTCTTGGCTTTCTTGTTATGATGGCATTTCTTGTCCCTGTCACCGCTCAGGATCAAACTGCTATGGAAGACATGTTCCTTGAAGCTGAATACTTTTTCATGAAGGAAGATTATCAGGATGCGCTCATAAACTATCTGCAGCTTCATGACAAAATGCCTGATAATCAAAATCTTGATTTCCGTATCGGAGTCTGTTACCTGAATACTCCGGGGAAAAAGAATCTGTCTGTCGGGTATCTTGAGGCTGCATCAAAGAACATTTCAGCAAAACATAAGGAAGGAACCTTATCACAGGTTTCCGCCCCCTACGAGGCGCTTTATGAACTGGGAAAAGCTTATCGCATCAATTATATGTTCGACAAGGCGAAAGATTCATTTAAGAAGTACCTTGGCACACTGCTGACCGATGACAGGGAAAATGTAAGTTTCGTAAACCATGAAATAGCTGTCTGCGACATGGCTCAGGAACTGATGTCGAAACCTGTTTCATTTACCGACGAGAATACAGGTGAGATTTTTAATGATGAAAAGGCGAACTTCAACCCACTTATCTCAGCCGACGGCAAATCATTTGCATTTACGGTTTCGCTGAAATTCTACGATGCCGTGATGGTCTCTAAACTCATAAACGGCAAATGGGCTCCGCCTGTAAACATTACGCCCGAGCTGCAATCCGATGGTGACTTTTACATTTCATGCCTGTCAGCCGACGGAAAGCAACTCTTCCTCGCAAGGGATGATAATTTCAACAGCGACATCTACGTAAGTTCAAACAATGGTACGGGCTGGTCGAAAGTCGTGAAACTGAATAAAAATATAAATACCAAATACTGGGAAAGTCACGGTTTCTTATCAGAATCGGGCAACCAGCTTATATTTGCATCTGACAAGCCAGGCGGTTTCGGCGGGCTCGACCTTTATGTTTCTAATAAATTAAACGGAGAATGGGGACCAGCGGTTAACCTTGGTCCTGAGGTAAACACTGAATTCAATGAAGACAGACCCTTTCTCATAAACCAGGGGAAAACACTTTTTTTTAGCTCCCAGGGCCATGAGAACATTGGAGGATATGATCTTTTCAGGTCTGACCTTCAGTCAAATGGCTTATGGAATAAACCTGCCAATCTCGGATATCCCATAAACACACCCGACGACAATTTATATATTATGCCATCTGGTGACGGCAAAACAGGATATTATTCTGTTTACAAGGAATCTGGCGGTTTCGGCAAAGAAGATATTTACAAAATCACATTTAAGTAAAATATTTTATAAAAGTACCATTACAAAATGAAATATTAATATTTTTGCAGCTGATGGCAAATCTAAAAAAACAGGTCAGATGGTTTCATGCAATGCTTATATGCATTGCATTGATTCCTTCTGTTTCTTATTCTCAGTCGAAAGACCAGAAAAAAGTCTTTTCCCAGGCTGAGACCTATTTTCTGTATGAAGACTATGATCTGGCTGTAAAACTCTATTTAATACTAGGGTTACCAGATAATTACAATATAAAGTATAAAATAGGAACCTGTTACCTGAACTTACCGGGAGAAAAGGAAAAATCGATTGACTATCTGGAGGATGCAGTTAAAAATGTAAGTTTTGACTCTAAAACCGGGTCGTTTAGCGAAAAAAGAGCACCTATAGACGCCTGTTTTTTTCTAGCCAAAGCCTATATGATAAATAATGAACCCGAAAAAGGGCTCATTACACTTAATTCACTTAAGCAGCTTACCAAAGACTCGAAATCAGCGAAAGGGGTAAGAAATCTGGATTATATCGACCAGCAGATAGAAGCATGCAATAACCTTATTCTATTAAAGAAGACACCTGTAGCTTTTAAAAAAGAAATCGTTAGCAGTAATTTCAGTCACGGATCAGCTAATTTTAATCCTGCAGTAAGTTTCGATGGCAAAACTCTGGTTTTCACTGAAAAAAACGGAGGCAAAAACATCATTCTGATGTCAAAAAAAGGGGAGAACGGAAATTGGAAGCCACCTGTCGATATCACCGGTCAGCTGAAGGCAGGCATTGATTGTTCCTCCTGCGGTTTGAATAATGACGGCACCGAACTGTTTCTTTATAAGACCGGCAACTTTGACGGGTCTATCTTCTCATCTAATTTCATAAACGGGAAATGGACCCCATTGAAAGCCCTTAACGGCAAAATTAACTCCAAGTACTACGAATCACACGCTTCCATTTCAGCCGACGGGAAAAAACTATATTTCGCAAGTAACAGGAACGGCGGGATGGGAAACCTCGATATCTATGTCTCTGAAAAAAACAAGGACGGTGCATGGGGCGATGCAGTTAACCTCGGACCCTCAGTCAACACACCTTTCAACGAAGATACTCCGTTCGTCACCAAAAACGATTCCGTGCTCTATTTCTCATCCGAAGGACACAGGACAATCGGTGGATTTGATATTTTTAAATGCACCTTAATAAATGGCAACTGGAGTGAACCGGCAAATCTCGGATTTCCCTTTAACACACCCGATGACGATAAGTTTTTCCAGCCTGCCAACGATGGCAATAATTGTTATTATTCTTATTCCGGAGATTCAGGGAAGGAAGAGATTTATTACTTTACTTTTTTAAGTCCGGTTAAACCAGAATCGCCCGTTGAAATTAAGAAAGAAACTGTTGCTGCTTTAGTTCCGGCTGTTGAGGAAGCAAAGAAAGAGGTTATTAATTCAGCTCCTGCACCATTACCTCCGGCTGAATCAATCAGCAACGAAAACAACCTGAGAGTAGTCGATCCCTCATTAAATGTAAAAGATTCAGAAATATTATATTTTACTGTCCAGCTTATGGCACTTCACAAGCCAGTCGACATCAGCTATTTTAAAAATGTCAGTAATGTAAAAGTTCTATATAACGATTCCGACAAGTTCTTCAGGTATACAACCGGAAAGTTTCAGACAAAAGAAGAAGCGGAATCGCTTAAGTTTGAATTAGTCCGTAAAGGATATCCAAGTGAAATATTTGTAAAGAAGGTAATAAAACAATAAATATTAAAATTATGAAGAAGATTTGCATTCTTACTCTTCTGTTTTTAGGAGTTAATTCCCTGTTTGCACAGGAGATTTCCCGGAAAGATTTTGTCAGGGAAATGGAGAAGGCTGATTCCTATTTTTACTACGGCTCTAACTATGCATTAGCGGCAGATATCTATCAGAAGTTATATAAAGATTTTCCTGACAATGCCAACCTGGCCGCCAAGCTTGGTATTTGTTACCTGAATATGGACGGCAAAAAAACCGAATCACTAAACCTTCTGAAGAAAGCCATTAAGAATGCTGTCGCAACAGATGCTGAATACTCCGAAACAGGAGATAAAGCTCCGCTCGACTCGTGGCTCTACCTTGCATTGGCCTTTCATCAGAGCGATAGCCTGAATAAAGCAATCACTTATTATAATGAGGCTAAAAAAAGAATTGCCTCAGATGACCCTTCCCAGGAAGAATATATCGACAACCAGATAAGGGACTGCAAGTATGCTATCCAGCAGATGAAAAAGCCGCTGACAATCATTCCAACCCTTTTCACTCCCTGGCTTAAAGATTATCCGGGCGCCTGCAATCCTGTCATTTCAAAGAATGACTCAGTTTTTATCTTTACACAGAAAACAGGAGAAAAGACAAAAATATTCTGTTCTTACAATAACGGAACCTGGCAAAAACCAGAAGATATTACTCCTAATCTGGGCTCTTTCGATATGTTGTACTCAAATTCCATCTCAGGCGATGGAAAGAGCCTGATCCTGTTCATGGATGACGGCGAAGACGGAAACCTTTACCACAGCCATAGAAGTGATGCTACCTGGTCGAAGATTAAAGGCGTCGGAGCAAATATAAATACAATTTACTGGGAATCGCACGGCTTCATAACCCCCGATGGACGTACCTTATATGTTGCATCAAACAGGAAAGGTGGTCAGGGAGGATCCGACATCTGGGTTTCCCAACTGGATCAGAGTGGAAACTGGCAGAAACCCATCAATTGCGGAGATGTGCTTAATACCACTTATGATGAGACAACTCCTTATTATGACCCTGAAACAAGGGCTCTTCTGTTCAGCTCAAAAGGCTTCATAAGCATGGGTAGTGCCGACATTTTCAGGTCAGTAAACAAAAACGGAATCTGGACAACGCCCGTTGGAATTCCATATGCGTTCAACAATACTTCTGAAAATGAATTCTTTATAATGAACAACAAAGGACCGGGATTCATTACGAGTATGTTTGATTCTAAATCGCGCGTAAGGAATATCTATGCCGTTGTAGCTGAAGATCCTGCCGATAAGGTTACAATAGCACAGGGAACCATTTCCCTGAAGGACGGAGCCGCTGTCGATCCCAAACAGGTTCAGATTCAGCTATCCGACGGAAAACCCGGAAGCAGGATTAAGAACCTGTCGCTCCTGGATGCATCTTCATTCAAATTTGAAGTTAGACCAGGCGATTATCAGCTTCTTGTGAGCCATTCAGGCTACAAAACAGATACTATAAACCTTAATATTCCTCTCTATTTCAGTGGTAATTTAATATCGGTCAGTGCAGAGCTCTCGCCGGAAAAAACTTCAGGCGGAGATTTCCTCTCAATCAAAAACATCCTTTTTGAATACAACAGCTATGCCCTCGATGATCAGGCTAAAATAAGTCTCGAGATTATAAAATCGCTGATGAACAGTAAGCCTGACGTTAAAATCGAAGTTGCAGGCTATACCGATTCAAAAGGAAACAGCCAGTACAACAGGATCCTCGCCGACAAAAGAGCACAGAGTACAATTGATTATCTCACTTCCTCTGGAATTAACCCCCAAAGACTCCTTAAAAAGGCCTATGGCGGAACTGATTTCGTTGCCGAAAATACGAACTCTGACGGTTCCGATAATCCTGAAGGCAGAAAATATAACAGAAGAGTAATTTTTGGGATATTTGACCCTAATACAGGAATAACAATCGCACAGGAAGGTTATACTCCTGACCATCTTCGCCAGGCTTCTTCAACAAAATACAGTATTGTCCTTCTCAAGACAGCCAAAAGAATACCGGGAGACTATTTCAGCAGCCTGAAAATAAGCAGCCTGCATTTTATAAAATCTGTTAAGTCCGATTCAGTTTCACTTTATATTCTTGGAGTTTTCAAAAATAAGACTGATGCCGTTAAATATCTTGATTATGTACAGAATAATGGATTCAAGGATGCCTATATCATCGACCAGAATCAGGTAAATAAAGATGTAAAGGCCAACATGAATCCGGATCCCGGACAAGCCGATCTTGCGCCTAAGAATCCATATACTATTCAGCTGCTGGCAACACGCCAGCCTGTCGATAAAAAACTTTTCAAAGATATCTCAGGATTATCTGAGGTTACTGGCAAGGACGGATTTATCAGGTATCTCTGTGGAAATTTTGTAAGCGTCGAGGAGGCTAAGAACGCACTCACTCCCATCGTTAATTCTGGTTTTCCTGATGCTTTTATTGTAGAAACAAGTTCAATAAAATAAAAAATAGCATATAACTTATTCCTCCATGAAATATAAAGAAATAAGACTTAGGGCTCTGGAACCTGAAGATCTGGAACTTCTTTATATTTGGGAGAATAATGAATCTTTCTGGATAATAAGTAATACAATTTCTCCTTTTTCGAGGTTTACTATTAAACAATATCTGGAACATTCGCATAAAAGCATCTATGAAACGGGACAGCTGAGGCTCATGATAGATCTCATCGCCGATAAGTCCGCTATTGGAACCATCGATATCTTTGACTTTGACCAGTACCACAGAAGAGCCGGACTGGGAATTCTGGTCGCAGATCCTGTATTCAGGAGGAAAGGTTATGCCTCAATGGCGTTGAGTTGCCTTACCGAATACTGCTTCAGGACTCTTCATCTGCATCAGTTATTTTGCAATATCCTTTCGAATAATTCCGAGAGTATGGAACTCTTTAAAAAACAAGGTTTCACAGAATGTGGCATAAAGAGAGAATGGGTCAGGGGCCCCGATGGTTACCTCGATGAACATATTTTTCAGTTGCTTAATCCCGATCCAAAATCCTAAACTTAAGTAGCTGTATTTGACCTGCTCCGAAAAGTCTTTTTTTTGCCACCAAGGCGCAAAGGCACGAAGACACGCCAAGGTAATTCATTAATATTATGCTCTTTGTGAACCTTAGCGTCTTCGTGTCTTTGTGGCAATTGTATTTATTATCTTTTTCGGAGTGGGCTCTGAATTTAAAGTCAATTATTTAGATTTCTTCCCTTTGTGCCCTTTAGACCTGCCTGCTGCCAATAACCCGCAGGACGCAGAAATATCATTTCCCCTGCTTTTCCTTACCGAGGCCGATACTCCCGAAACAACCAGATTATGCTTGAAATACTGCATTCTTTCAGCTGAAGACGAAATAAGAACATCCTCTCCCGAAGAATGGTAAGGCAAAAGGTTAACCCTGATGGACGAACCTAAGGTAAGGATCATCAGAGCCTCAAGATGCCGGTCAGTATCGTTAAAATCCTTAATCATCACATAGGCCAGGCTGAATCTTCTCTTTTTCAGCAGGGGAAAATCCTTCATTATGCAGATAATCTCATTGACAGGATTTGCTTTTTCAGCCGGGACGAGTCTCATTCGTTCTTCAGCAAAGGGGGAATGAAGACTTAAAGTAAGGTTGCATCCCGACTCTGCAAGGAACCTTTCAACTCCGGCTTTTATACCGACAGTCGATACTGTAACATTCCTCTGGCTCAGCGCAAGTCCCCACTCAGATGTTATTATCCTGCATGCCCTGAGAACATTGTCAAGGTTGTCCATTGGTTCGCCCATTCCCATGAAAACTACGTGGGTGATATCCCCGGCATCCGGAAGGCTAACTATCTGGTTTACAATCTCACCCGCCGTAAGGTTTCCCCTGAATCCGTACCTGCCGGTAGCGCAAAACGAACAGCCCATCCTGCATCCCGACTGAGTTGAAATGCATACTGTCCGGCGTTTGCCGTCGGGTAGGTATACAGTCTCATATTCAAGTCCGATTTCATTCCTGAAAAGATATTTTACTGCACCGTCGCCGGAAGACTCTGAGCAGACAGGTTTGAAAGACCCTGTATCAGATAATTCCATTAATAAATCCCTGAGTTTGCCCGGGATCTTTCCTAACAATGAAATCTCCGTTACTCTCTTTTTATAAATACCGTTTGCTATTGAAACTGCATGATGATGAGCATATCCATGAGGTTCTATGAGGCTGAATATTTCCTCAATATCAAGGCCACACAGTTTTTCCTTATTCATGTCAGATTTTTTTTGTAAAAGTAAATCTATAATGAATATCTTAGTAAAGAAAATTGTGTACGGTGGTAAATGATTTATGCAAATTTCAAACATTAGTTAAATTCAAAATATTTAGACCTTAAGCGTTCTTCCCTTCGCGCCCTTTGTGAAACCCTTCGTGTCCTTTGTGTTTAAGGATTTCTTTTTTTTACCACGAAGGGCACAAAGGACTTTACGAAGGGCACAAAGAAGAAAACAGATAAAAAATCACGAAATATGAAATTACAGGCATTATTATTTTCCACATTGATTATCGCCTCCTGTTCGGGTGGAGGGAATGTTAAAAAAGATGTTATGAATGAAAGTAAACAATTGACAGACAGTACTAAACAGTACGGCTACAACAGGGACTTCCTGAAGAAACACATTGATATTATTGAACTGAAAAACGGATCTTCTGCGATTGCAATTGTGCCTGCCTGGCAGGGCAGGGTAATGACAAGCACATCGGAAGGCGATGAGGGCTTCAGCTTCGGGTGGATAAACAGGGATCTGATTGCATCCGGGAAGATACTTCCACATATAAATGCTTTTGGAGGTGAGGAAAGGTTATGGCTCGGTCCCGAAGGCGGTCAGTTCTCAATTTTCTTCCGGAACGGAAATCCGTTTACCTTCGAAAACTGGCAGACTCCCGACTTCATGGACACTCTTCCATTTGAGGTCACTTCAAAAACTGATTCATCGGCTCATTTTGCCCATGACGTTATTACTGAAAACTACAGCGGAACCCCCTTCCGATTCAGGCTTGAAAGAGCTGTCACAATTCTGACCGGCAAAGAACTGGCAAAACAGACAGGCATTGATGCCAGCGGATTAAACTGCGTGGCCTACAGGTCGGACAATACCCTGATGAATAAGGGAGAAAAAGCATGGAAAAAAGAAACAGGATTGCTTTCAGTATGGATGCTTGGAATGTTCATCCCCTCCCCTTCCGTGGTTGTTGTGATACCTGTTAAACCGGGTGACGAGAAGGCAATCGGGCCGATGGTTAATGACGCCTATTTTGGAAAGATCGCTGCTGACAGACTCAAAGTCGAAGGAAATCATATCTTCTTCAGGGCCGATGGAAAAAGCCGGGGCAAACTAGGAATACCACCGTTAAGGGCAACAGGGACCATGGGAAGCTACGATTCTGAAAACAAAATCCTTACGCTTTTAATCTGCAGGATGTCCGATAAGCCCGGTGTCTATGTAAATTCCGCATGGGAATTACAGAAAGATCCTTTCTCGGGCGATGCACTGAATTCATATAATGATGGTCCCCTGGCCGATGGCACACAGATGGGACCTTTTTATGAACTTGAGACCTCTTCACAGGCAGCAGAACTTCTACCAGGTGAAACGCTGACTCATACCCAGTATACCCTCCACATCACAGGAGACCCTCAATTGCTTGATCAGGTCTCCCGTAAAGTGTTAGGCGTTAGTCTGGAAGAAATACAAAAGAGTTTTTAATTCTTTGACTTATCCTGAAGTAGTCCCCTGAACCTGAGAAGCGGTTCTATTGCAGGCTGACGGCCACGGAAGTTTACATACATCTGCATTGCATCCATAATACCGTTTTTCTCGAGAATATTTCTGCGGAACGATTCTGCTGTAGTCCTGTCGAATAAACCTTTCTCTTTAAAGGCTTCGAAAGCATCGTTATCGAGAACTGCTGCCCAGAGGTAACTGTAGTATCCTGCATCATAGCCACCCATAATATGGGTAAAATATGTACTCCTGTATCGTGATTTGATTTCAGGTATCAACCCTATGCTTGTAAGATATTCCTTTTCAAACTTCTGGATATCTACAACTGCTGGAGATTCAATTGTGTGATATTTCATGTCGAGAAGCGATGCTGCTACAAGTTCGGTTGTTTCGAAACCCTGGTTAAAGTAACCGCTGTTGTTTATTTTCTCAATGAGCTTGTCAGGAATTGCCTCCTCAGTTTTATAGTTTTTAGCGTACATCTTCAGTACTTCAGGTTCTGTACACCAGTGCTCCAGGATCTGCGATGGCAATTCGACAAAATCAGTTGCTACATAAGTCTGGTTGTAAGTATGCCTGTTAAACAAACCGTCAAGTGCATGTCCGAACTCATGGTACATTGTGCTGGCTTCTTCAAGGCTTATAAGCGCAGGCAGGTCGCCGCTCGGTTTTGTGAAATTGAAAACCACGGTAACAACGGGAGTAACAGCTTTACTATCTACGACATGATAGCCGCGGTATCCACCGCACCATGCTCCCTGCTGTTTGCTTTCCCTTGGGAAGAAATCCATATAAAGGACACCGATATGCGACCCGTCGGCATCCTTAACTTCGAACGCCTGGACATCGGGATGAGGAAGAGGAATATTTGCAATAGGGGCGAGTGTAATACCGAATAATTTATTGACGACAGTAAATAAACCTTCGCGCACGTTGTCGATCTTGAAATATGGACGCAATTCGTTATCATCCAGATCATATTTCTGCTTTCTTAGTTTTTCAGAATAATACCACCAATCGGAAGCTTCAAGCTTGAATTTTCCACCCTCTTTGTCTATTATCATCTGCATTTCTGCAACTTCATTTTTCGCAACAGGAATAGCTTTTTCCCAAAGGTTATTAAGAAGATCAAAGACATTTTCGGGAACTTTTGCCATACGTGGTTCAAGTACCAGGTTGGCATAGGTTTTATATCCCAGGAGTTTGGCTTTATCGGCCCTCAGCTTAATAATTTCGGTAAGCACCGTATTATTATCATACTCATTTCCATTATTGCCCCTGTTTGTATACGCGTCATAAATTTGCCTGCGAAGCTCTCTGTTCGGAGAATAGGTCATGAAAGGAAAAATACTGGGACGCTGGGTAGTAAAAGCCCATTTACCTTCCTGTCCTGCAGCTTTTGCGGTTTCAGCTGCAGTAGATATAACAGACTCAGGCAGACCGGCCAGATCCTCCTTGTTCACAATAAGCTTGAATCCGTTAGTCTCGGCCAGAACATTCTGACTGAATTTTACGCTCAGGACCGAGAGTTTCTGATTAATTGCCTTAAGAGTATCCTGATCCTTCTTATCAAGATTAGCGCCATTCCTTATGAAACCCTTGTAGAGGTTTTCAAGAAGGAATTTCTGTTCAGCATCAAGGCTGAACTCTGCCTGGTTATCGTATACCGATTTAACCCTGCTGAACAACCCGGGGTTTAGAAGCATTTCATCGTTATACGCGGAAAGGGCAGGCGACATGTCCATTTCTATCTTCTGAAGCGAATCGCTTGTAGCTGCACTTGCCTGAGCAAAGAATACCATTGCGACCCTGCTCAGAAGCTCTCCCGACTTATCCAGGGCGGCAATAGTATTCTCAAAAGTGGGCTTCTCCTTATTTTCGGAGATTGCCTTAATGTCGGCTCTTCCTTCAGTCATTCCCTTTTCGAATGCTGGAACATAATGCTTAGCCATGATTTTATCGAAAGGAGGAACTTCGAAGGGCGTATTATAGGCGCCATAGAAGGGATTTGAGCTTTCTTCAGCCGGTTTCTGCTTGCAGGAGAAAAGAGCAGCCGAGACCAATCCTGAGATGATAAATAGTTTAAAGGTTTTCTTCATGGTATTTGATTTTACTTTTTATTATGAGGTTCAGATATTTGAATGCAAAATAAGAATATTCGGCAGGGTAATCAATGATATTAGCAATGATTTTATAATTGTTAAAGAAAGTCCGAAGTCGGAAGCCTGTAGCCTGAAGCCTGAAGCCTGGAGCTTGTAACTCTCCCCTCCTTTTAAAGCTAATCTTTCATCACATCTTTTTCTCTCTGTTAATATAGTTGAGGTTTCTCTCATTTATAAGAATGAGTTAATAAAATATCTGTTTCTGCGAGGGTAAGATCCCTCAACTCATCCACCACATAGTCAGTTAGTTAGAGATGCGCCATTGGGTGGATGAGTTTCGGGATGACAATTTTTTTGTGTGCATGAGGGGGGAAGGAAGCAGCGGCGATTCAATAGTCATTTTATCAG
>CAIMVD010000098.1 GCA_903844815.1 uncultured Bacteroidota bacterium
ATTGCTTCTTCACGAAATTCATTGTTTTCATAGACTTTCTCTCTGAGGCCTATATTATACCCCTAATATAATAAACATACTCTATACTCTACTATTTCAAAGAACAATTTTTATCTTCATTCCTTAAGTCAACGACATTGACTCTTAATTGGTTATTTGACCCTTGGCATTAAATCAAGTCCGATGAGAACTTTTTCAGTATTTGAGAGATCACCGATGATCTTTCTTACAGGGGCAGGCAATTTGCGGACCAACGTAGGAATAGCAAGGATTTGGTCATCACGGCCCAGTTTGGGATTCGAAAGAAGATCAATTACTTCAATTTCATACTTTCCGTTTAGTTGCCTTTCACAAATTGCTTTAAGATTTGTAAAAGCAGTTATTGCCTTGGGCGATTGACCCGCAACATATAAGCGCAATATCCACCTATCATTTGCCTGAACTGCTTTATGATGTTGGTCTCTGCCTTCAAAGGCTTTATCTTTATTAGTATTCATATCCGATTCCTCCCCGTGGTTTGCCAAATAATCATTTACCGCTGATATCTGAATCAATATCAGCTTTCCGGCTCATTGCCAGATTATTTTTCCCCTCAAGAATAAGGTTGTTCCTCGCCTCTTCGATACTTATTGCTTTAAGAATTTCATTCGATTCGGCTACAAATTCAAGTTCCAATGCTTCTTTCCTTGCAACCATGGTTTTCCGTTTACGCTCCAGTTCCAGTTTTTTGCGTTCTATTTCATCCAGAAGTAATAATTGTTCCGAAGTTTCTTTTGCTTCCTTGGCAATTCTTGCCGATCCGGTTAAAACCCCGTCGGGCCCGACATAAACATCAAGCAGTTCTACTCCGTTATCAGTCAGCCTGAACTCACGTATCTGATTTGAGTGTGCCATTCCCCGTGATTTAAGGATATACAATCCCCTGTTGCGTTCGCCTCCTATTTCAATATCCCGGAGTGACAGACAGGTGTCGATCAGTGATGAAATGTTAATCTGTCGCTCCTGGTCGGCCCCCGAATCTGTCAGAGAGGTCATAAATCCTGTTATATGACTGAATTTCAGAAAGTCAACCATCCTAATAATCATTGATTTGGCTTCTATTTCGTTTGACCCGACAATAAAACTGCTAATTGGATCTATAATTACGACGCTTGGATTAAATTCATTTATGGCTTTATGCATTAAGGTCAGATACGATTCAAGGCCATAAAAAGTAGGACGGTTAGAATGAAATCTCAATAGTCCGCTTTTTACCCATTTTTCCAGATCAATGCCAATCGACCTCATATTGCGGATAATCTGCAACGGAGACTCTTCCAGGGCAAAATAGAGTACTTGTTCTCCGCGTCCGCAGGCAGAATCGACAAAGAAAGCAGCAAGGCTCGACTTCCCTGTTCCTGATGTCCCGGAGACCAGAATGCTGCTTCCCCTGTAATAACCTTTCCCGCTTAGCATAGTATCGAGTCGCGGAATGCCACTCGATATTCTTTCTGAAGAGACTGTATGCGATAGACCTACCGAGGTGATGGGAAGTACTGAAAATCCGCTATCGTCAATGAGGAAGGGATATTCATTTGTGCCGTGTACAGAACCCCTGTACTTAACTATTCGCAGACGTCGTGTCGAAGTTTGTTCCAGGACCCGATGGTCGAGTACAATAACACAATCGGAAACATATTCTTCCAGACCCTGGCGTGTAAGCGCTTCATCACCACGCTCCCCTGTTATTATTGTTGTCAGCCCTTTTTCTTTCAGCCAGCGAAACAGGCGGCGAAGTTCAGCCCTGAGGACATTTGTATCCGGAAGGCCGCCAAAGAGCGACTCGACGGTATCCAGAACCACCCGTTTGGCGCCAATGCTTTCCACGGCATAATTGATACGGATAAACAATCCTTCCAGATCGTATTCGCCAGTCTCCTCGATCTCACTCCTTTCAATATGGATATGATCAAGCAGGAGCATCTTTTGTGCCGCGAGCTCATCGAGGTTAAATCCCAGCGACGCGACATTCGTAGTCAGTTCTTCTTCTGTTTCTTCGAAAGAGAAAAAGACACCCGGCTCATTGTACTTTATCGCTCCACGGACAAGGAATTCCATTGCCAGAAGTGTTTTTCCGCATCCTGCATTTCCACATACAAGAGTAGGCCGTCCGGTAGGTAATCCTCCACCGGTTATTTCGTCCAGTCCCTGAATACCCGTAGCGGTTTTAGAAAGGACTTTTTGCTGAGTATGAAATTTATTTTCCCCCATCGTATTTATTACTGATTTATTAGTTCGTTACTTTTTCCTATTCCACTGCCAGAAATGACAATTAAAACATAGTAACCGAAAGCCTTTAACTGGCATGTTTCACCTCGCTGCTCAAAAACTCTTCAATAGCAGAATTGATCTTTTCGAAGTCCTTTGATTTGTTGAAAAAATAATCTGCTCCCAAAGCCCTGCATTTCTTTTTATATTGCGGATATGGATAACTTGTAAGGATGCAGACTACCGTTTTTATACCCTGTTCTTTCATGTTTTTAATCACCTGAATTCCATTCATCAGGGGCATATGGATATCGAGAATAATCATATCAGGTCTGATTTCTTTTAGCAATTGCAAAGCTTTTATTCCGTTATCACATTCAACAATTGAGTGAACATTTTTGTGCCGAAGTACCAGATTCCTTACTCTTTCCCGGAAGTCACACGAATCATCGGCTATCAGGATTTTCATCTAACCTCCTTTTTTAGATTCTAAATACAGTTTAATTCTAATTGACAGATCCGAAAACCTACCTGTTTTTACCCTTAATCCCTGAAGGGAAAAGGCAGATTTTTCTCCTATCTCCCTTTAGTCCGGAGTAAAAAAGGAGAAAAATCAAGTTTAAATCTAATCTGTCACAGTAGAATTAAATAATGATTCAAAGTTCGGCAGGAATACACTAAAAGAATATAAACGGGATATTGATTTTGATGTAAGGAAAACTTTTATTTTATGTAAGTAAAATCCTTACCCGTGATTAGAGAGGGTAATATGGAAGACGATAGGGGTGATTAAACAGAAGGGCTATTCGGTGAGTTTATTCTTCATGGCATAGAAGATCAGCTCGCTGATTTTCTTCATTCCCATTTTCTCCATTATCCTTGCCCTGTGGGTGCCCACAGTTTTTTCGCTAATAAAAAGCTCACGGGCAATTTCCGCAGAAGACCTTCCCTTAGCAAACAGGATCATTATCTGAAATTCACGTTGTGAGAGTTTCTCATGCAAGAGCTCTTCAAATTTATCATCAAGGCTTAATGCCATATATTCAGCAAGTTCCGCGGAAACATATTTTCCTCCGGAGGATATTTTTTTTATCGCGACGAGCAATTCCTCCCCTGCTCTGTCCTTTGTAACATATCCCGAAGCCCCCGATTTGAAAGCCCTCACTGCAAACTGTTCTTCGGGATGCATTGAAAGGATGAGTATGTGCGTTTGGTTATCCTGAATTTTTAAGTTCTTGAGTACATCAAGGCCCGACATTCCCGGAAGGGAAATATCGAGAATAACAAAATCGTAAACCTTGCTTTCAATCATTCTTAAAGCTTCCCTGCCATCTCTTGCTTCTTCAATCAGATTAACATCAGGCAGCTTTGCTAGTATCTGTTTCAGTCCTTCGAGGACAACAGCATGATCGTCGGCAATTAATATCTTCATAAGGATTCCTTTTTTATCTTAACAGGCACAGTTACAAGAATTTCAGTCCCTTTTCCCTTTTCAGTATGTAATTCGAACCTGCCGTTAATTTGATTTGCCCGTTCATGCATTCCGATAATTCCAAACGATTTTGACGAGTTAATTTGTTCCTGAGTGATTCCGATGCCATCATCAATTATTTTTAAAACAAGTATTTCGTCTTTTAATGCAAGTTTTACCGAGACGGATTTTGCTTTTGAATGAACCATTATATTTGTCAGGGCAGCCTGGAAAATCCTGAAAACAGAGATCGGAATCTTTTCTTCAAGCCCTTCAATTTCTTCAAGCTCCAGTTTGCATTTTATTCCTGTTCGCTTTTTATACTCATTTGCCTGCCACTCAATTGCGGAAGCAAGTCCAAGATCGTCAAGCATCTGAGGCCGTAATCGCGATGATAAACTTTGAACCGTTTTTATGGTTGAATTGACAAGTGAAATTGCCTTATCAATTCTATGTTTTGACCAGACTTTGTCATGTATGTTTTCCTTCACTCCGAGGAGATCTATTTTTAGTCCCGCCAGCGACTGGCCCAGGTCGTCATGAATTTCCCGGGCAATGCTTGTCCTTTCTTCTTCCCTGACTTCACTCAGATGGGTGTACAGTTGGGCAAGCTGCTCTCTGGATTTAGCAATTTCTTCAGCGGTTTTAATGTGTTCTGTTATGTTGTGAAAGAGAGCCGCAACCTGGCGGTTTTCCTCAGGCCCCAAACGAAAAGCAAAAACATCAAACCACCGGTTTAGCTGCTCGGCACGGTTAATAAACCGGACAGATTCTCCGGTTAAAGCAATTTTACCATAAATTTCAAACCAATACTCCTCAAGTTCCGGTGCAAGTTCCCTTATTTTTCTGCCCTGAGCAGCCTTAATCCCCGTTTGTTTCTCAAATGCCGGATTAACATCTACATACATCCAATCAACCGGCTTATTTTTTTCGTCGAAAATAACATCCATGACACAGAACCCTTCATCGATAGAATTATAAAGAGAGCTGTACCGATTCTGCGATTCAGTTAGACTCTTTTCGGCAAGCTTGCGCGCGGTGACAACTTCAGAGAAAAGAATTATTCCTCCTATTTTACCGGAATCCTCATACCAGGGGCAGATTTCCCAGCGAATCCAGTCAAGCTTTCCGCTCAGGCGAGGGAAGGGATCTTCTTCGCATCGTTCAGTGGCACCCCGGAGGCATCGGTTGTGGATTTCCTTCCATCGTTCCGAAATTTCAGGGAAGATCTCATAATGAGAACGACCTACAAGATTTATTTCTCCCAGGTCAAAGTCGGTGCGAAAACGGTGACTTGCAACAATATATCTCATATTTGTGTCGAACATTGCAATGGCTGCAGGTGTATGTTCAACGAAAAGCCTCAGTACAGCTTCGTTTTTCCTGATTGTTTCCTCCGACTTTTTCCTTTCGGTAATGTCGCTCAGGATAACTGAGCATTCAACTTCACCCTTGTCAGCAATTCCGGAGAGGTATACATTCATTGGTTTACCACTCCTGGTATCCAGAGTGACTTCGCATGATTCCGTGCCTTCATATGTGAATATTCTGTCGAGAAATCTGGTGAATACAGGCAATGATGTTTTTGAAAGGAATAAAGCAAACCTGCAATTCCGTAATTTTGAACGCTCCCTGCCGAGTGTTTTTGCTCCGAATAAATTTAGACCTTCAATATCGCCATCCCTGGAAAGGGTAAAATATCCGATAGGAGAAGTATCAAATAATTTACTGTATTTCCGGGCAGAATTATCTGCGATTTCTTTGGCAATGATTAGCTCTTCATTCTGAAGTTCCAGTTCTATCTGGTGCACCTGAAGTTCATGACACAGCTTCAGAATATCAATCTCCGAGAGATGCGAATACAGTCCTTCCTCTACAACTCTTAGTTGTTCCTCAGCCCGGTCACGAAGGGTTAACGGTGGAGATATTTTTGCTTTTCTCATTGAATGATTGCCCTGAATACAAACGAATTAACTGAACTATCTCCCGTTAATTACACTCACGGGACAAATTTACTAAATTTAGAAACACAGAACAGGCTGATATGATAAATTGTTTTATATGTGTTTCAGGAAGTCATAAAAAACTTATACTTCGTAAAAAATGTTGTCATTAGCAAACCCAAAGGATTACCTTCGGTGAGTTACAATTCCTGATAGTCATATTGTTTCTTTTAATTCAAATCAATTTAATGTGATTTTAATCTGACCTGTTTACAATTTTCATACTTTGCCCCTCTCAAAACTGAATTGAAAATATGAAACAAACTGCATTTATATTATTTATAGCTGTCTTTGCATTATCTTGTAATTCAGAAAGATATATGCCTAAGTCGGATCTTGAGGCCTCAAACCTTAAAGGGAGGATTCAGAAAATAGAGAGGACGGTTCATAAAGCCGGCGATAAATCGAAATGCCCATGCAACGGGCTGGACGAAAACAAACAGATATTTTATACCTATAACGATAAGGGGAATCTTACTGAATCTGCAAAACTGGATGAGGACGGAAACGTGGTTCTCGTTTCCAAATATCTGTACAACCGTCAGGATGTTTGCACTGAGATTGATAACTATTTACAAGGCGACAAACCCGCCGGTCAGGAAATAAATACTTTACGCGGAAAAAAGGTAACCGAAGTAAGTGTTCTGGATGAAGAGGGTAATACTGAGAATGTTTACAAATACGGCTATTCAGGCAGCGACTTAACGGAGGGAAAGACCCTGAACAAGTCGGGAGATTTGCTCTCTTCCTTTCAAAATGCGTATGTTAACGGGCAATTGGAAACCAGGACTGAAAAAAACATTCTCCTCAATATAACTACCGTTACACAATACAAGCGAAATGAGGCAAACGATATTAGTGAGTACACTGTTACAAATTCAAATGAGAACACCGGTTATGTGTTCAAACTTGAATATGAATACGACGATAAGGGCAACTGGACAAAACAAACCCAGTACTATAACGGAGAAATAGCGGGTATAGTTCTCAGAAATATAACCTATTATAATTAAATGGCGTTTAGTTGAGGAAAAATTTTACCAAACATGGAAGCAGTATTTTACCACCGAAAGCACTCTATCTTCTTGTGTTTTACCCCCCAACCCCCCAAGGGGGGATTTAAGAACACCCCCCCGGGGGGCATAGCCGTCAAGCTAAGATAGGAATTGGAAATGCGGATTATCCATGCTGAGCACGTCCCGCTGAAGCGGGCCCCGGTTCATCATTAATTCATCATTTACCTTGGTTATAGTTCATCGTCCGGTTTCAGATAATAACCTACAACATTTAGGGTATCGCTCTTACGGTAGTATTCAGGGTCAGCGAGTTTTGTCTGGGCCGCCTTTTTTACTTTTA
The DNA here is from genome assembly GCA_903844815.1 of uncultured Bacteroidota bacterium. Lineage (GTDB taxonomy): Bacteria > Bacteroidota > Bacteroidia > Bacteroidales > VadinHA17 > LD21. Next base: position 7,078 of record CAIMVD010000098.1, read on the forward strand.
CCATTATGCTGCCGTTCTTTTCTTTCATCACCTGCACTCCCATGGCTGTTCTGCTACCTACGGCATTGATCTGTGAGGTATTGAATAAAACGACTTTTTTGATGCTGCTAAGAGTAACAAGATCGACATCATTTGAAAACCTTTCAATGAATATCAGTTTTGAATCACCATTATAGGCATTCTTGAGTTTTTTCCTTTTAAATTCAGTTTTATAACTATCCATGCTGATCTTCGCTATTTTGCCATTCTCAAAGGCGACTATCAGGAATCCGGCATAATTCTTCTCTCCTGTCAGATAAATTGGTTTCTCTCCCTCTTCAAGATCAATCTTCTGAAGTGCCTGGAATTTATCATGTATCTCTTTTCTCTGAACCTTACAGACATTTTGATGGGAAGTAAATACGAGGATTTCGGTTGAGTTTGAATCATCGGAAACCTTAAGAGGTGTCGGATTTTCCGATAATTCCTTTTCCGAAAACTTTACCGGTGCGTTTTGTTCATCAAACGTTTCGCGTTCACTCTCTGAAAATTGATCTGCGTTAATCATAGATGCTTCAATTTAATGTTTTGAATAATTGAATGTGGTTATAATATTAAACAATTATCAGAAATTTACAAAAGACTGATTATTATTTTGTATGACTATCAGGAATTAGACTGCGACTATCACGCCCCATCAGGGCTAAAGGGTTTTGGGGGTGTCCTACATCCGAATCCGAAGGATTCCAAGGTGAATAACCCCCGGCGCCAGCCGGGGGTGAGGCTCCACTCTGGTATCTTAGCCCTGCAGGGGCGTAATACATTGATGAATATGAGTTTATTAGCATCGATTCATCCCTTTTTTATGATCAGAATTCAAATTCACTTTCTGACTGATATAATTCGGTTATTTTCTTCAACCAATTTTTTCCATGATACATTACGCCCCTTCAGGGCTAAAGGGTTTTGGGGGTGTCCTACATCCGAATCCGAAGGATTCCAAGGTGAATAATCCCCGGCGCCAACCGGGGGTGAGGCTCCACTCTGGTATCTTAGCCCTGCAGGGGCGTAATACATTGATAAATATGAATTTATTAGCATCGATTCATCTATTTTTTTATGATCAGAATTCAAATTCACTTTCTGACTGATATAATTCGGCTATTTTCTCCAACCGATTTTTTCCATGATACATTACGCCCCTTCAGGGCTAAGGGGTTTTGGGGGTGTCCTACATCCGAATCCGAAGGATTCCAAGGTGAATAACCCCCGGCGCCAGCCGGGGGTGAGG
>CAIMVD010000099.1 GCA_903844815.1 uncultured Bacteroidota bacterium
AGTTAGTTCATCGAATGCAGATTCATCGATGTTAATCCAGCTACCCGCAAATGAAAGTACGTTGGATGACTTTTCAGTAGTTTCCTCTAATTTGCTCAGATAATCATTCAAATCATTTAATTTGTTCGATGGGATCCTGCGTATTTTACGAAATATCTGCTGTCGTATTTGAGTTTCTGATATCATGGTAATTTTTTAACAAAAATACAAAAGAAAAACAATATAAAAGCTACATCAACCTCCCTGACCGAGAACGCAATAGTGTTTTTCAGTACAGAGGTTATTCTGCATCTGACTCATTCAACAAGTTGGCCTCCTTACCTCCTGAAAAGCAAAGCCTATCCCGCCCATCCATCCCTGTCGAGATTCCGGTAATTAATTGCTTCGGAGATATGAGCGGCATTAATGTTCTCAGAGGCTTCCAGATCGGCGATTGTCCTCGCGACTTTTAAGATCCTGTCGTAAGCCCTCGCTGAAAGGCCCCTGATATCCATTGCCGTTTTAAGCAGTCTGCCACCCGATTCATCCAATTGGCAGTATTTTCTCTGCAAAGCCGGGGTCATCTGGGCATTTGAATATATTCCTTTCATTGATTCAAACCGCTTCGACTGGATTTCCCTTGCCCTGATAACCCTTTCACGTACCTGGTCGGAGCGTTCAGTTCTACCCGAGTCGGCCAGTTTTTCATAATTCACCGGGACAACCTCAATATGAATGTCGATACGGTCGAGCAGCGGACCTGAAATTCTGTTAAGGTATTTCTGTACCATTCCTGAGGAGCATGTACATTGTTTATCGGGATGGTTATGAAACCCGCAGGGGCAGGGGTTCATTGAAGCCACTAACATAAAACTCGCCGGGTAGTCCACACTCGATTTAGCCCTTGAGATTGTTATAACCCTGTCCTCGAGCGGCTGCCTCATCACTTCAAGGACAGTACGCTTGAATTCGGGAAGCTCATCGAGGAATAAAACCCCATTGTGACCCAGTGAAATTTCCCCCGGCTGGGGATATGTCCCCCCGCCTACAAGGGCGACGTCAGAAATCGTATGATGAGGGCTGCGGAATGGCCTTTTGGTCATGAGTGCAGTATGATCATCAATCTTCCCGGCAACGGAGTGAATTTTCGTCGTCTCAAGAGCTTCATCAAGGGTCAGAGGAGGAATTATAGTGGGTAACCTTTTGGCCAGCATGGTCTTGCCTGCTCCGGGAGGACCGATCATAATCAAATTATGTGATCCTGCCGCCGCCACTTCGAGCGCTCTTTTTACGTTCTCCTGCCCGCGCACATCGGAAAAGTCGACATCATATTTGTTTGCCTCACTCGCAAATATTGCCACGAGATCAACCTTTACAGGGGTAAATTTCCTTGTATTGTTGAAAAAATCAACAACATCGGCAAGATTCTCCATCCCGTAAACATCCAGACCTCCAACTACCGCTGCTTCGCGCGCATTCTTAACAGGAACAATCACCCCTTTGAATCCCTCCTCCTTTGCCTTCAGTGCTATCGGAAGTACTCCCTTTACAGGCTGAAGTGACCCGTCAAGTGAAAGTTCACCCATCAGTATGAACGACTCAATTTCATTATTTAGTACCTTCTCATCGGCGGCAAGGATCCCAAGGGCGAGGGGCAGGTCGTACGATGAGCCCTCTTTACGGATGTCGGCAGGCGCCATGTTTATCACAACCTGCTTGCCGGGCCAGTGAAATTCGAGTGAACGAAGGGCTGAAGCAATTCTGTGCTGGCTCTCTTTTACTGCGCTGTCGGGTAACCCTACAAGAAAAAACTGTACACCGCGCGACACGTTCACCTCGATTGTAACTGTCACTGCGTCGATGCCTGTAACGGCACTGGCATATGTCCTGATCAACATGATAATTAGTTTACTAGCACATTAGGAAACACCTTATCAAATTTACAAAATTAAAAGACAATTGTCAAAAGTAAAAAAGTAATAAGACTGGTGACGGAAATATTGCGCCTGGAACTGAAATGCTCTTTTAGGAATCTTAGAGCATTCTTCCATAGAATCTTATCGCTGATTTCTCTTATTTCAGAATCGGATTTATTTATAAGGAATTGTTCCCGGTTAATCCTTTTCCTTAATTGTTCAAAGATCATTTTGTCGAGTTTTGGAAACTTAATCGCGTTATTATAAGCTTTGATTGGTGTTATCATGCCATCGAAATCAGATCCTATGCAGATATTATCCCATATCACACTGTCATCCCTGGTCTCTGAAAAAATTGTTCCTGCGATATGCAGAATCTCTTCAATCAAGGGTTCAATCCAAATGACATCTGCAACCCGCGGAAGTTTCCACCTGGCGTTTTTCCTGGCGGCATCAAGAACTTCTTTCCCCATCATGATGCGTTCATCGAGATTCAGCCCAATAAGGCCACCCGATTTGTGTATTATAAGGATCTCTTCATCAGGCTGGAAACAATCCCACGGATTAAATTTTTTGCTTTTTTCATAAAGTTTATCTGCAATTTCATGAATAGTCGCTGGTGTTCCCTGCATTTCCGATTCGGCAAGACTTGCAAAGCCATTGACTCCCGCATGACTCACTATAACCGGAATTTTCTCCCCTGTCCGATTCTCCCGTTCAGGCAGGTAGGTATAGTAAAACCATTGCCTGACTTTTACACTCATATGGGCAATGTCGATCAATATCCGTTTGCCATTATCCTTCGACAACAATTCATCGATGACAAGTTTGCCCAGATCCTTTATGTCTTCGTTAATACCTGTGTTCTGGTCGAATACTTTACCAAGCAGCTTCCATAAACTCACCGCATGACCACCCAGCTGGTTCCAGAAATGATGGCTCAGTGAAATAAAAAAAGGACAGTGAAAACCTTCTTTGCCGGGAGGTCCTAATCTTTTCAGAGTTGAAATATTTTCCTTCAAAACGGCTGAGAGAACTGAGTAATCCAGCTCCAGAGTATTAAGCTGACCCATGCCTAATGAATGTGCGCCCTCGATTGTAAGGATAACTGCAATTGTGTCATCTGATTCCGGATTGGGATTTAAATCAGAATCAAGATTCAGTGTTGAACTCAGTTCGTCAAAATCACTGACGATTCTGAATTTGAATTTTTTTCGCTTGAACAAATTCAGATAAATAGTTTTCTGATACGGATCTGCAAATCGCTGCAAAAAATCATACTCTTTGAGGAGGTCTGTAAAATAATTATGCTTACGGCTTTGTATCTCATCGGCCCGTTTCTTGGGCATATTCAGAACCAGATGAGCCAGGGCATCGGTTATGCCGCCAGTCTCAAGTCCGGCTTGATTAAAAGTCAAAAAACCTTGTTCAACAGGATATAATGACAGAAACAGGACACGGATTTTTCCTTTTGCCAGCTTTATAAAATCTCCCTGGGAAGGGTAAACTGGATGCATATGTTCATGCCAGACAGTTGGTTGCTGCTGGTTAAAAGGGAACATTACAGAATGACAGTGCAGATCTGCGAAAAAGGAACTCATAATATAAAGATTAATGAAATATATAGTTGTTGACCAGAAATATGATGCAAATTACAACAGTATGAAACCAAAGTCAAGTATATTTTAACAAGCTATTCCAGCTACCACTGCATAATATGGATTAAGACTTTATTGAATTCTGAATGAGTTAACACAGGAGACCCATCATAATAATAACAGTTAAATTTTTACTGAATAAATGACACTCAATAATAAATTTGACTTTGGAGTATTTAAGGCATAAATTTGATTAGCAATTATTTAACAGTTTTTAAATTTCCGACTAAAACTTGTGATTATGAAGAAATTAATCCTATTTGCAGCATTGATCCTGTTGACTGGATTTACATTTGGGCAGTCGTTACAAAAAGGCAATATTTTAGGGTTCCATAATGGTACCTTCATTCTTAATCCTGATGTTTCATTGAATCAGTGTATGAGCTTCATGAAGGACAAATACTTTCCGGAGTTTGAAAAGAATTTTCCCGGAGTGAAGTGTTATGTATTAAAAGGTACCAGGGGAGAG
>CAIMVD010000100.1 GCA_903844815.1 uncultured Bacteroidota bacterium
CGATAGCGACAGTACCGGGTCATTAACAGGAAATATCGTCGGGCTTATGCTGGGAAAGTCAGCAATTCCTTCCCGCTGGGCCGACAGGCTTGAAGGCGGGGATATTGTAATTCAAATGGCAGAGGATCTTCACACACGGTGTAAGTCGGATTCTCATAAAATAGATAAGGAGTGGTTCAGAAGATATCCTCCAACCTGAAAAGAGAAGCCGTATGAGAAGCATACTTTCGGGTCCGTAATACAAAGGAATTATTTGACCCTTTGTCCTGCAACACCTGTTTTGGTCATAACGACCTGTTTTATCATTCCTGAATTATCGAACTCCATCCTGTCGATGCTGACCTCTCTCGAATTACGGTCAGTTTCATTCAACGGACGGCGGTGATAGACAATATAATAATCATCGGTTCCCGGCACATGAATGACTGAATGATGGCCTGCTCCGGTGGCAATCGAAGGGTCCTGCCGGAGTATCTTACCAACCCTTTTGAATGGACCGAAGGGGGAATCAGAGATGGCATATGCAACGCTGTAGTCGGGGCCCGTCCATCCGCCCTCCGACCACATGAAATAGTATTTCCCGTTACGGATGAACATGAAGGGACCCTCAACATATCCTTCCGGGGTTATCTCCTTGAACATGGTTCCATCGGGTAGTGGTTTAACTGACTTAAAATCATCATTAAGTTTAACGATATTGCAATGCCTCCATCCGCCATAGATTAAATAATACTTTCCATCGGCATCCCTGAATGCAAACTGGTCGATTGGCTGGGCTCCGTTGTAGAATTTGTCAATCAGAGGTTTTCCAAGCCAATCCTTATATGGCCCCGATGGAGAATCAGACACCGCAACCCCAATACCGCCATATTCTTTATCATTCTGAATATCGTTCGCTCCGAAGAAGAAGAAATATTTGCCGTCCTTCTCAATGACCGACGGGGCCCACATAGCCCTTTTTGCCCATTTCACCGATGCCGTATCGAGGATGTTTTCATGCTTTGTCCATTTCACAAGGTCAAATGAAGAGAATGCATCGAAATGTACCTGCTTATTGTATGGAGCCGAAAAGGTGGGAAAGATCCAGTATTCGTTGTTAATTACAACCGCTTCGGGATCGGCGTACCAGCCCGGGAAGACGGGGTTGCCGGAGTTTTGTGAGGTCCCGGTTAATCCAGTTATAATGACAAAGAGAACTGTTAAAAATTGCTTCATCGTTTTTGAGTTTAGGTGATGCAAGATATAACATATCAGGGAAATATGAAGCATTAATCAATTCCTGGCAAATTCAAAATATGATGAGATGTAATATATTGATTATTAATATCGGCCGGCAAATTATTTCCGTAATGACGTATGAAATATGATCTGGCCGGATTCTGGTCTCGGAGGATTGACAGGGAACACAGGTTAGTCTATCAGGTTGCAGAGAATGAGATTCTAATTTACAGTTGCCGGTATCACTATGATTAATAGGTAAAGTTATCTTTTGGAGTTATAATAATGTCTCTGGTTTTTTGAGATCAGAGGCCTTACATAATGACCATTTCTCAAAACAATTATTTGTATCCCAGATCAATTATCGAGGATAAAAGCATTGTTTCCTAATGCTTTAGGTTCAATATCACTTTTGATTATAATTCTTGATAGATTTATTATAAATACTCTTTTCAAGCATTATCAACGGATCCGAATTGTTTAATTCAAGCTAAATAATACTGATTGGTAAATCTGTATAATTATAAATGTTTATGGGTCTTTTTTTGTATTTTCTTTGAAGTAGGAGACACCTGATTGTAGAATTTTTTTCCGAGAAAAAATACTGAAAGGACTGGCTTTGAGATTCTGAATTCGTCAGAAAGTATTTTTTGCATAAGAATTTTGTGCGATAGGGCAATAGTTTAAACAGAATCATTTGTCCCGGGTTTTCACATTATTAGGCTTAAAAACGGAAATGCATTTGAGTTTAAAGAGATAATAAAGCAACCGATTGGGGTAATTAATCTGGAGTTAAGGTTGGACTCGAGTGTTTTTATTAACCAATGAATTAACCAAAAAATTGAGGGTCATATCAGGTTGACCGCCTTGAAAAATGATGGAATAATTTGTGGAGACCGGAGACCACTTTAAAAAACGGGGCGGAACCGAAAAGCCAAAAGAGTAGGAGATCTAAATCAAATATTTATGAAAGTCAGGATTTTATTGTTAGTTGTTTTGTCTTTTATTGTATTATCTGTAAATGCACAAAGTAATAAAGAAAAGCCATTTAAAATGGGGATCGGTTTTTCAGGGGGCCTTCCAGTTGGTGATATGTCGGAAGCCAGTCTGGCTTTGGGAGCTGATTTAAAGGTTCAATATTCGATTACTTCTGCTTTGGCCATTACCTTAAGTGCAGGTTATGTTGATTTTCCAGTGGAGTGGCAGTTTGGTAATGCGGGATTGATTCCTGTTATGGGTGGAATACAGTATAATTTTTATAAAAAAATATACGTCAGTGCGCAGGCCGGTGTTTCATTCCCATCTCAAGGTGGTGATAGCAGTCCCTTTACTTTCGCACCTGGAATAGGTGTAAATGTATCAAACCATTTTGATCTATTACTAAAGTACCAATCTGCAACAGAAGATGGATATAATATCTCTTTTGCAGGTATTAGGGTTGGGTTAACTTTTTAATAAATCTGACTTGGCACATGACAATAAATAGTAACGCATTGATTGTTAGTATAATATGTCGTAAATGGCAATAAAAAGCATTCACTGGCCTGGATAAAGCATTGATATTCAGTTAATTGAAACCAGAGGGCCAGTGTCTTTTTTAAAATGAGCGAAAGGGTCGAAAAAAATCAATTTTATCAGGTACGTTACCGGGGTTCTTTGGAAAGGCAACAGACGCGATAACGTCATCTGGCACATCTGGATTTGCCCGATAGATAATCCAAGCCAGTGTAGAATCAAAATGATCCAATTCTTTTCCCGATCGCACGAATCCAAAGAATACAAGCAGCCAATCACAAATTTTAAAAAAATATTATTATGGCAATAATTGATTTAGTCAGATGGTCACCTCAGGGAAATCAAACCATCTATGCATGGAAATACCAGGAAAAAAATCAGTTACCAGGCGAAGCCACCAATCTTAGTACATATACGCAGCTTATTGTGCAGGAATCGCAAGAGGCGATCTTATTCTCTAAAGGACAAATTGTTGGTAAATTTGGACCTGGTAAGCATACCCTGAACACCGAGAACTTACCAATTTTGAGAAGCTTATATGGTATTCCCTTTGGTGGTAAAAATCCTTTTACAGCAGAGGTATGGTTTGTAAATAAACTTCAACCGTATAATATTGACTGGTCAATTGACAGGATGGATATTCACGATGCTGATTATAATACAGGTATTCCATTAGTTGCCAATGGTAGATATGGCCTTAAAATTACTGATGCAGAGCGATTTTTAATAAAAATTGTTGGAACTAAAACAACTTTTGACCAAAAGGACCTGACAGATCAGTTTTTTGGAGAATTCTCAACAAAAACAAAGTCAACTTTAATGCAATTTATGATAAAAAACAAAATTGGATTAAAGCAAATCTCAGCACATTTAGATAACATTTCAGACCATTTGAGATCAATTATGCTGCCATTTTGGGAAAGTATCGGTTTTGAACTAACCAAATATTATATCACGAGTATTGAAATTGACGGTTCAACTGAATACGGGAAAAAAATACTTGACGCAGTATCAAGACAAAGCGCACAGGCGATTGGAGGCTACACCTGGCAACAGTCGCAGGCAATGGAAATTGCAAAAGATGCTGTTGGTGGCATGTCTGAAGGTAGTGGTGGTTTATTAGGAGCCGTAGTTGCTTCAAATATGATGGGGGGATTAGGTGGTGGCGGTGGAATTATGCAACCACAATACAATCAACCAACCTTTGGATCAAATAATCAAGGACAACAAGGAAGTACAACACAACCAGTTGCACCCGTTCGTGAGGTATACTGTTCAAATTGCTCAAAAAGGTTTGCAAGCAACTTAAGATTTTGCCCGTTTTGTGGCGATGAATATGATGCTTGCCCTAAATGTGGGACGGATAATGATAAAAACGCTAAACGATGCGTTAGTTGTGGATTTCAATTACAGCAAGGGCTAAGTTTATGTACAAATTGTAATTCACCCATAGTCCCAGGAAGTTCATTTTGCGGCTCTTGTGGAAAACCGCAGGCTGATGATAAATGTACCCGCTGTGGTAATCAATTAGTTGCTGGAATTAAATTTTGTCCTAAATGTGGTCAAAAAAAATTATAACATAAAAATCCAATAAAATGAATGCGAAAAAAATAGTACCATTTTTGCTGTTTCTATTTGGGGAAGCATTGATAATTGTTTGCTTTCTTCATTTCGGAAGAAAACTTCCGAACGATGTATTGACACTCAATATTGTTGTATCCTCAATTATCTACGCGCTGTATTTCATTGACATAATTATTCCCTGGGTTAATTTTAAAGATAAATCGCAGAAAACTATTGGTTCTATTGGCCTAAGATGGTTCTTTACTTTCTTATATATGCTTCTTGCTATTGGGGCAATGAGATTTTTTTACACTAAAGAACCAGATATTCATATTACAACGCAATTATTAGTGCATGGAACTCTCTTATTTCTTCTTACACTCGGTTTATTTATGGCTGTTTCTGCCTCAGGTAAAGTGCAAGAGATATTTATAGCAGAGAAACAAAATCGTGACCGTATTGAGGAAATGAAAAAAACGACTAAAGAAGTTCAGTTAAAATTAGACAAATTGAAAAATATTCCGGTTGACATTATTACAAAGATGAGTGAAATTCAAGAGAATCTAAGATATATTTCACCATCCGATAATAGTAGTGCAATAGAATTAGAGATGAACTTCATTACTCAAATGGAAGCCGTTAACAATTGCCTTTTCGATAGTCCACTGAATTTTGAAAGAATATTGGAAAATATCAAGAATTGCGAACGCACTTATAAAGAAAGAAAACAAATTTTTTCTAACTAATGTAAATTAAAAAATGAAATCATGACAGGTAAAATTTTCACTGAATCAAGTAATGTCTACCAGGATCAGGCTAAGATATTATTTACCTATTATCAGCAAATGGCTGAAAAAATAGTTCAAGAAGAAGAGCGTTTTGAGAAAGAAATAGCAAAACTTGAAGAAGAAAAATCAGTTTTAAATCAGGATTTGGCAAAAGCCAAATTATGGAAATGGGTACTTTGTATTCTGATCATTACTTTCATTTACTTTTTAATTAAAGAAAACGGGATTGGTAAACAAATTGCTTCTCTTGACGAAAGAATCAATGTATTCAAAAAACTGCATAAGGAAATCTTCCGTGATTATAAAGTAACCAAATTGGGCGTTGCATATGTCCCGATTGCCGATCAAATTAAATATGAGAATAAAAGCTTTATAGTTGACCATACTGGTATGGTTGATGAATCAATTGTTACACTTCAACTATCAAGGCAGAATGATCTTTTAATTGGAACAATTTCAGATTTAGAAACTTTGTCTGCAGAAGCTCCATTGGTTGAAACTTCAAATGAAATCGAAGAAATCGCCACAGAAAAATATTCTCGTTCTATGCAACAGATAAACCAGCATGATTATTTTGGCAAACTCGAACGTTCATTACGTACAATATCTTATTGCATGGACGATTTAGATGTAACAACTGTTGCTTTACCTCTTGTGGCTAATGATAGTAATTATCTTGGATTCATTAAAGAATATTCCACTTCCAACATACTTGAAAATGCACCAGTTCTTAAGGTTTTCAATACTCAAAAATACAATGCAGAAATTGCAAAATTTCAAGAATTGAATAAATTAAAGGATTCTTTATCAAGACATACTGCTCAATTTGAAGATGTCTTAAAAGGTCTTATGATAACGATGGCAAATTCAGTTCAGGCAATTTCTGCATTAAAAATTGCCTCGACTGATAAAATCGTGTTTGAATCAAACAAGGTTCTTTATAAAATTTTGAAATCACCTTATAATCATTATTCGCCTGTTTTGGAAGCTTCCGAAATTGAAAGAATAAGAAATGAAAATTTTAATTATGGCGATGCTGTTCAGGATTATGTTCCATTCCAATTAAAAGATAGTTCAAGGGTAAGGTATAATTTATTATCTGATACATGGGTGGCCGAAGATGGGAGCACAACAAATTTCCCATTTGGCATACACCAAATTCATGAAGAAATTGTTGCTCCGATTGTGCAAAATTTAATGAACGAAACAAGAATTGAAAGATTGAAAATTTATAATCACATTAAAGATCAAAAAATAAGTTACTTGAATAAGTGGCATCAGGATACAGAAGATTTTTATGGGAGAAACAGATCAGAAAGTGCTGATCTAATCAATTTAATGCGAGCAAGTTTAAGAGACTATGTTGCTGCATATAATACTTTAACTTCATTAAAGAAAACAGAAGATAGCATGGCCCAATCAGGTGGCTCGCTTGATTCAACTGTGGTTACTGTTTCCGAAAATTCAGCAGAAGTATTTGCCGCTTTTGAATTGCAATCCAAAGAATTTCAAAATGTACAACTTGATTTTGAAAACTATATGGAGCGCCTTAAAGAAGACATTGATGTTAAAGCTGGTAAATTTGAACATATTGATTATTATGATGCACTTCTTCGTGATGGAAACTCAAGGGATACAGCTGTTGCAGCAGGAGGAATACATGAATTAGAGGAAAGAAGGAAACCGCTTATTACTATTAATCCATTGTTTGCAAAAGTTTCTGAAATACCACCTACCCCAAGTATTGAAGATCTTACTTATGAGCATATTTCTTTAAATCTTCCAATTATTGCTCAAAATGCGCTTAAAGAACTTGAAGAAGATTTAGTTTCTGAGCCAATTATAATTGTTAAAGAAATTACCAGTAATAATAATGTTGACAATTCTACCAACACCGAAAAAGCCGTGGATGACAATATTAATAGTTTGAGTTCTGATGAAGAAGATATTATTACTTATGATGATGATGATGATATACCAGATGAGGAAGAAGTAAATTCCGAAGAAAATTTTGAAGCCAATGATATTGACAGTGATGAAGAAACAGAAAACGATGATGAGGGATATACGGAAGCGGAGCTTGAGAAACTATCAGATTCTGAGATAAGAGATATACTAAGTAAATGGGGACTAGAGCCTTTGGAAGTATTTGACAGAAATGAAGCCATATCAACAATTCTTGAAGCGCAAGAAAATGCAAACGAGGATGAAGATGAGGATGCAAATAAGACCAATAATTAAACTCATTTAAATCTTAAATTTATGGCAACATTTAATTATACAGTAGATACTCAGCCTATGGCTGAAGAAATAAGTAGGGTGTCGCACCATGTGAACGCTACTACTGGCGCTGTGGTTGCAATGCAAACGGCTGTAATTCTAGCCGAGGGCAAAGCTGCTGACCACGTTTGCAACAATGTAAATAAGGGTTTTTACTCTCTAATACGCTCTCAGATTTCGCAGAAACTTGCAAAGCTACAAAGTGAGGTTGATTCTAATCTCATGCAGCTGGTTCAACAAAAAAACGCTTTGCTTGGCATTAAGACCCGTATGCAACGAGATTACAACATGATTTCAAGCAGGTATATAAAGTTATTTAATGGTCTTAATACAAATTTAAAGAACCGAGTTTTTGAACTTGATAAACCAACTATTGACTTTGCTTGCAAAGAAATTGATAAAGTTACAAACAGAACAAAGTACCTTACTGCAACCGTTCCGATTACTCAATTGGAATCAATTACTGCAAGTCAGAGAATCATCGCATCGAATATCAAACTGAGAGGTTTGAATGTGATAAATTCAATGAGATGGTTCATTCACGAAATGAATATGCAGAAAAAACTGACTGACCAGATTTTAATAACTGATGCCAGTTCAATAGAATCTGCAACATCATTTATACCTATTGTAATTTATGAGTGCAACAGAGATAAATCAGACCAGAAGAATATCGAAATAATTGTTTCGGATATTGAGATAGATAATCTTACCAGGTCTGCAATAAAGAACAAGGCATATACAGAATTCGCTCAACTTAACTGGTCACAAAAAGGGGTTCCAATACAAGAAATAAAAAGCGAGTTCAGTAAATTGATTTCATCTTCTGCTAAGTCTTCAAGAATCAAAGATTTAGCAATGCAATTATTTCAGGCTAATAATTATCAAACTACTTAAATGATAAAGATATGAGTTATACCAGAAATTATCGGGAAACTATAACAGTGAGTGGTTCAAAAACCGTTTCTGTTTCATATCCTGCCTCACAAAATGGCGGTAGCACGTCAACCACAGTTTATTATACAGAAGAAGTTCCGGTTAGTGTAAATATCCATGTCGACACAAATCCATTTGATATAAGTGTAAACCATGTAAATGGCAATGTTGACTTACTTACAGGTGCGGTTGTAGCTACTGAGGTAGCGGAAATTGCTGCAAAAGCAACGAATGCTATTAAAGTTGGCGACACGATTGTTAATGGTTTTTTTAGCTATATCCGTTCAGAGATTAGTCAGCAAATTGCAGAACTTTCTCAAAACATTGATGCTCATCTAATGCATTTAAAGGAATTGGCACAGTCTTGTCTTTCTAAGAAAAAACAAATGGAAGGTGATTATCTCAGAATTTCAGGACGTTATGTGAAAATATTTGATGATCTAAATAATGAATTGTCAAACAGGGTTTTTGAATTAGATAAACCTGCATTTGTTTTTAAGAAAGAAACGGACAATCAAAAAATAAGAACATCATCCAACGATTTGGTTAATACTGTTACAATAGGCGGAATAGAAAGCAGCGCTTTATATTCAAAAATTGGTGCATCAATTGCAAAAAAAAGAGCATTAGACACGATTAATAAAGCTAAAGTGTTTCTCTGGCAGCAAAGGAAGCTTAATACAACAATTCAGCAAAGCATGCTTAACGAAAGTGTACCATGCTCAATCTATGCTCCATGCTGTTATGTTGAGACAAATAATGCCAACAATCAGATTGATAAGACTATTTACACTACTGATTTCTTATCTGTGCTTAAAGATAAGAGCCGGAAGAATGAAATTGTCGAGCAATTTTCATCAAACTCTATTGCATGGAGCAAGCCATCACAGGACACACAAAAGAATATAAGTTTGTATTTCAATACAGAACTTAATAATGCTTCAACTGTAAATGATCAACATTCTTTACGTGTTCGAGAGATGATTCAGGAATTAGCAAGTAAAGCCACAATTAGCGTAATTAATTTTCAACAAATTTAAAAATATAAAAAAATGAATGAATTAAAAGAACTTCGTTTTAATGAAACCAATATCCAACTTAAAGACAATTTGGTAAAAGGGTCAATACTTCCGGAAAAGATAGCCGAACTTGACAGGACAATAACAATACAGGGCAATTCTATTATTGAAGGTGCTGTATATGCTCATAAATTGGAAATTCAGCAAGGTGATTCAGAGATTAAAGGAGCTGTATTTACTCACCTTGAAATGTATGTGAATAGTGAAGCAAAAGGCAATATCTCATTTAAAAAGAGTGTAGGTTCTGCTAACTCAATTGTATCCAGAGCATTAAATTGTAATCTAATGTTTTATTCAGACATAAATGCAAAAAGTGTGACTTTGTACAATGCTTTTGTCGCAGGTAGCATATATGCCGATGAAATTATTTTGCAAAATTGTGTGGTAATAGGTGGTGTGTTTGCAACACAAAACATTGATATTACTAATTCTATCATTGGTACATTTAATAGTCCATCTGTTAAAGCTGCACAACAAGTATGGTTATTACTTCCAAGTGCATTTTCAATTGAAAAGATTATCACAATACCTGGTACAAAGTTTTTCAATCTTAGTTTGGCCGATCTGGGTTCCTTATTTAAAGGCAGTAAGCAGTCAATTAATTCTGGCAAAATAGAAATGAACCTTAATACTGACGAAGTTAGAACAACACTTACAAATGAAGAAACGCAAAAATCCTTACGTAGCTATACTGTTATTGGTAAAGTATTAGCAGCGGATTTATTAGATTTTGACAAATTTCAAAATCACTTTTTACTGGCCGCTGCAAGTCTGGGCTCACAATTGCTTAAAAATTATGACCTCGGAGTAAATGATAAGGGCGAACCAGTTACTCTAACCTTCGATAAAATCAGGAATTTCTTTTTTAACATACTCCTTGGTAAAATTGAGATTCAAGAAATCAATGGGAAGTTTGATATTTCTGATATTACAGGTAAATTTAATTAATGACTTTATGTTTTAAATAACATACACCCCTTAAAAATAGGAGAAGAAAATAATTGCATTCATGTGGATCCGATTACTCGCTGGATAAGGTATTCATTATAATTATTTGATCTTTTCATTATTATGATATTGAATTTGTTGTAGTTTTTTAGCTATAGTGTATAAAATCCTATATTTATGATAAAATCAGTTTGTTCAAAATGTGGAAGCGAAAAAAGTTTCAATGATGATAAATTAGGAAAGAAATTTCGATGCCCTAATTGTGGAAATGTTGTACAAATCATAGAAACTAAACCAAGTTTTAACAACGCAAAGGAAGTAAAACCGGAACCTAATAGTGGAAATATTGGACAAATCTTAGAAAGCAACTCAAACGACACATCAGCTAAGTTGCCAACTCATTCAAATGATTTGGTCAAGGCGCCACTCCAAAAGTCTAGTGTACAAACCCATACAAGCTTTCCTTTGAAACAGGTAATTGTTGCTGCATCACTTTTAATTATTACAGGAGGCTTTCTAATCTATCTTTTGTTGTTAAAACCCTATTTGGCAGATAAAAATGCAAAAAGGTATTATACATATATAGATAATTTGATTATGCGCTCATCGCAGGTTGCAGGAGTAGATTATAATATTCTGCAGAAATTGAATTATGGAACTGAACTTCTGGCATATAACCAAAATCCTGAAAATGAGGAATGGCTTTTTGTTAAAGCCAATGGAAAAAAGGGATATATTTCGTCACAATTCATATTGAATAAACGTGATTTTTATGAACTTAATGGAATTTTTGGTGATGTAGAATCAAAAGAAGCTATTTTAACTGCAAAATGCAGAAAAGCTTTGCTTAACTATTTTCAGGATAGTATAAATAGGAATATTATGGGTAAAATTGATCCTCAAATTCAACTTGAGATCTATGGTACCCAAAAAAACAGAGAAACCTGGCAGGTTTTTTCAAGGGGAAAGGACATCAATCCTAATACAGTTGCATACCCTAGAATTACTAATCCTAATTCAAAATTTAGTGATTTTGCTTGTATTATAAAGAATGTATCTACAAATAAAAGGAAACTATTGCTTTTCTCCTTTTCTGAGGAAGGAGTTCCGAGCCTGGCTTATGAATTAGATGCCCCTGATGAAGGATACATCTTATCTATTATAAGGCCAGTAAGAAATGGAAATAATCAGCCCGTTGTTAAATATACAAATTAATTGAAATGTGGATTAAAAAGAGAGATCTTTTACTCTGGGTATTAATATTAATTCCGTATCTCTGCCTCGCTCCGGCATATTGGTATTATTTATTGCGATTGAAACAAATTGAGAATTCTTCATTTTTAATTATTGATAAATCAAATTTTACACTTTCACATTATAATTTTAAAGGCGAGCTGCTACAGAAATCAAAAATAGCAATAGGAAAAAATCCCGGGAATAAATTAGAAATTGATGATTTGAAAACACCGGAAGGTATTTTCAGAATTGCTGGATTTGAGAATTCCTCTGCTTGGTCACACGATTTTGAATTGGATTCATTTGGAAAGATAGAAGGTGCATATGGCCCATTTTTTATACGTCTTGATGTACCAGGTCAGAAGGGTATTGGTATTCACGGAACTTATGATGATAGTTCAATTGGGTCAAGAGCTTCAGAGGGATGCATCAGAATGTATAATAAGGACATCGTAAAACTGGTTAAACATTTGAAAACTGCTTCGATTGTAGTTATCATTCCTGGTATGGATGATCAGAAAGTAGATTTTGAGTTGGTAAATAAAACGAAGAATACCCGGTCAGAAAAAGTAAACACAAAGTAATCAGAGAAATACTACTGATTGGTAAATCAGTAGAAATCCAACTTTTCAAGGTTCGGATTTTGTCTTTTCTTTGATATTGGAACAACGGATCGTATATTCTCTTTAAAATGAAGTTTTGTTGATTCCCGATGAAAATTCGTTCAAAAACTTAGGCTGTTATGTTAGCAAGACTATCTAATACATTGTCTTTTAAAATCTATAAACAATAATAAAATGAAGAATAAAATTTCTTTCCTGTTATGTCTCCTGACATTTTTATCTTTAAATACATTTAGTCAAACTGCATTGCAATGGGCTAGAAACTATAATGATCCTATTAATCAGACTGATCGCATAATTGATGCAGATTTTGATCCTCTGACAGGAAATACATATGTTACAGGTTCAAGCGACAGCACCAATGGTATTAATATAGTTACAATTAAATATTCGTCTGACGGTCAAATAGTGTGGCGTAAGCGATTTGCAGGTCCGCAATTTCAGGATTCTCCTAATGCTATAAGATTTGACCAGGTAAATAATGCTGTTTATGTAACTGGTAAAAGCAAGGGGAGTACAACTAACTTTGATTGGATAACAATTCGTTATAACGCATTGACTGGGGCAATGGTTTGGTCAATGAGCTACAATGGGACACAAAATAGTAACGATGAAGCAATAGATATAGATATTGATGCTACCGGAAATATTTATGTAATTGGGAATGTTTTAGAAAATTGTGCCGACCATTTAACTACCAAGACAATCAAATACAATCCGGAAGGAGTAGTCTCATGGAGCAAGTCAATTACAAGTACTCTTTGTTCTTATGATGAATTGGCATACAAAGTCACGGTAAACGGGAACAAAGCAGTAGTGATCTATAATGAAAGAAGCGGACAGTCATATACAGCACATGTTTTAGGATATTTCATATCAAATGGCGCGTGTACAAGTACTTTATGTTCAACATTTGCACTTGGTACTTCATCCTCTACGCCAGGTTATTATTCAATAGATTTTGACGGATTAGGGAATGTATATATCGCTGGATATGGTTTATCTGTGGCAAAGTTAAATACTGATGTTTATAGTTTAGTCTGGAATAAAAGTTATATAGGAACCAGGTCAGGATGGGCTAATAACATTGTTGTTGATCAGAACAACTACAATGTATATGTAACAGGTTATTTGCAAACTTCTGTTGGGAATAATGATATTTATACAATTAAATATAATTCATCAGGAGATAGTATATGGACAAAAAAATATTATGGAGCAGGTAATGGAGACGACACGGGATTATTAATAGCAAAGGACAATTTAACCAATCCGAATATTTATGTAACAGGTTATACGACTCAGAGTAATGGAAAGAAGCTGATCACTACCATAAAATATAATAATAGCGGAAGTCCATCATGGTCAGTAAATTATGGTTGCAGCGCTAATGACAATATTCCCGTAAGAATGTTCAGGGACCCGAGCGATATGATTTATATAGCCGGAACAAATAGTTGCAATAACACTTATGAGGACTTTTTAACTCTGAAATATTGTACGACTGCTCCTGCCACGCCGGTAATTTCTCAGAATGGTGATGTTTTACAATCCAGTGCGGCAACAGGATATCAATGGTTTGATCAGAATGGTTTGATAGCCGGGGCAACCGGTCAGTATTATACTGTGATCTCAAATGGTAACTACTACGTTAAAACTTCGAATGGATGCTATTCAGAGCCTTCAAACACAATAAGTTTTGTCACCGGAATAGAAGAATTTGTAAATAACCGGATTATTAAAGTTTACCCAAATCCCGTTTCTAACGAATTAACCCTTGAGATCAAAGATTGTGCTGAAGAGACGGATTTCGAAATTATTAATATGACAGGCACAATAGTTTATAAGGGGAAATTTGCTGAAAGGACTGTCGTGAATACATCTAATTTTAGTCCAGGTATTTATTATATTAAAATTGGAAATGGAAGGGCGTTTGAATTTAAGAAGATTGTTAAATAGCTTATCTTGCTTCTGAAATCTGTAATAAAACTGCAACACCTGCCTTTGAATTTTATGGCACATCAAAGGCAGGCTTACCCTTCAATTGGATTGAAATAAAAAATAGTGTAGATTGTGATCTGTTCAGTTGATCCTGGCATACCATGCATAAGACCAGATAACATATGCAATTTCAGGAATTAATATTTTTTGACGAACCAATAACTCCCCATAAAATGAAAAGACAATATTTGTTAGTTGCCTTTTTGCTGGCGTTTTTACCATCCTCTTTTGGTCAGAACAAAGCCACAGCTATACCATCGACTTATGATCGAAGTTCGCTTACATTGATTCACATTAACAACATTGAATCAAAAGTCAAAGAACAGTTTTTAAACGTAAAAGTTCCGGACAAATACTTTGAAAACAAAATTGACCTTAAATCGATTCAACTATCACAAAACACCGGGAATAAAAATTTTGACCCAAATAGTATCACTGAAATACTCAACAGGGAGAAAATTGGCGCTAAAATAATCTCATACTGGTACTCCCGGCAGGGAGATGGAACAATGAGCGCTGACAGGTTTCTTGAAAGAGGAATGTATAATGCCACAGATGCAGATGTATTAGAAGCCAAAGGAACAAAACGTGGCGTCGAGGCGATCAAAGATTACGGTGATAAACTTATAAGTAATAGTTTTGCCGTTGTCCTTGATTATTACGCTCTTAGGGAAATCAACGAAGGAAATAGCAGGGGTTGGTATTCTGATGTTAAGTTGTATTTGTTCAAGGTTGTTTTCGATGATGCAACTCAGGCAAAATTGTATAATGAGTGTTGGATTTATACAGACGATTCTGCTGAAACAAAAGCTAAGAAGAAGACAGCTTTTGACCAGATGAATTTCAGAATGGAATATGTCTCCCAGGCATCTTCACCTGTCTCTGAACAGGATTTCATAAATCCACCGGCAAATACAATTACATTAACGCAGGATCAACTTTTGGAAGGTGTTTTACAGACAGGACTGGATAATTGTCTTAATAAAGTTGAGAATAATGTCGAGGCAATGAAAGTAAAAGCTTCAATTTACCAGACTAATCCACCAAGGGCAAAAATCGGTGAAAAGGAAGGCTTGAAAGTCGATCAGCTTTATTTTGCATATGAATATGTATATAAAGAAAAAACCAAAAGCACAAAAGCTCTCAGAAGAAGTGAATTAAGGGCAAAAAATGTCGTAAATAATTCAGGTATCGCGAGTGGTTCATCAGGTATGTCCACCTTTTACCAGGTGGCTGCCGGTCATCTCCATACTGGGTTTACGCTTCAGCAGCATAATGAATTAGGAATTGGAGTATATTTTGGAAGTGAATTTGGGAATATGGGTGGTCTTTCAGCACGTATTGAGAAAAGAACGGGAGGTATCCCTGCAATGTACATATTTATTGAGGGAAGCATGCAGAATAAAATTTACTACTCTATGCCAGATAAACAAAGTTATCTGCTGTCGTCTCAAAAGGTTTATTTTATTCGTGGTGATCTGGGAGTTGCGAAAGGTATACGTCTTATCAGGACATTGGAACTGGCTCCATATGTCAGTATTGGATATGAGGCAGCCAAAAGTAATGATTGGAAAAACAATGCCCAATTCAATGGAGACATGTTAGGATCGTTGTATTGGAAATATGGCGCTAATTTATCACTTAACCTCAGATACAATATTCAATTAGTCGGTGGGGTCGGAGGGTACTTATTCCTCTACGCGGAAGATAGTAAAGGTGAGATAACAATTGGAGGACAAAAAGCTAATTACGATTATTTTTTCAGGGACAGAGCGTGGGGTGAAGCCTTTTCAACCTATGCCGGAGTGAGGGTACAATTTTAATTTCGTAACTGATCAGTGATTTCAGTAATTGCATTTAATACTCCAGATATCTTATTTTTTTGATATTTCCAATATCAATTAATAAGCATCTTCTTATACTGGACATAAATATTTCTTATTCTCGAGAATATCAAATCTGACGTCCAACAACCTCCTTTATCCGGTTTTTGAAGGAAAATGAATAACTTTCTTTAAATGGAAATCCTTAAAAAACCTGCGTTTAGCCGGGATTCATATACTTTCAGCATGGGAAACAGTGCATTAAAACTATTTTATTTAGAAGATAAGATATTCTGAATAACCATTTTGTAAATCATTAAATTTAGTGGTGTTTTATGTTTCGAAATTAAAAATACTCCTCCAGCTTCATTTTTTTAGCAACCGGGAAGGCATAAGATTCACCTGTTACAGAAAATATTGTGGCACATCTAATGTCTGGATTATTGAAAATTTGAAAAATGATGAGTTTTCTTTGAGACACTAATTACTTAGGTTCGGAAGTTACAAATTTTTAGAACTTTTATGTTTAAGAAAAATCTTATAGTCACGGTTGTAAAATAATTCAATCATCTGAATTTATTTGTAAATTTGGAGAAAAAAGAAAAGATAGTAAAAGGACAAAATAGCGAAATACTGGTCAGATTTTTTGTGAGAATTAAACTTCAATAATTCAGACAATTCTTGATCATCTGCGACAGGAAAAATTGACTTCGGAATCAACTGCCATGAAAGGTTATATTGACGGACTTTTAAAAGAAGTTAAAAAAGGATGTTGGAACAGGTCCGAATGTGAAAATTGACTGAAGTATTAAAACGGGCAGAAATAAAAGAACTTTTGTAAAACCCGGATATTTATTAGGGGATCAGTAGATTTAACATTACAACAAAGAAATTATGACATATACATTTCAAATATCAGACGTTTCTCCACAATCACAAGGAATAATAAACATGCTTTTAGCATTGTCGAAAGATTACGATTTCTTAAAAGTGCTTACAGAACCAGACGAAGAAAGAGAATATGAATTAAGCCCCGAACAGGAAAATGAATTGGACAGGCGTTATAAAAACTTTCTTAAAAACCCACAAAACGGCAAGTCCTGGAACGAAGTAAAGCAGACACTTTTAGCATGAAAGTGAAGAAGAAGCCATACGAAATTATTATTTCTCCCGAAGCAGAAAATGAGTTAAACATTTCAAAAGAGTTTTACGATAGCAAACAGGAAAATTTGGGCAAAGGCTTTGTAAAAGAAGTAGATAATACTATTGATAGGATTGCTGAAAATCCTGAACAATTTCCGAAAGTAAAACAGAAACAAGTAAGGAAAGCAAGAGTAAACAGGTTCCCATTTGGGATATATTTTGCTGTGAAAGATAACTTAATAAACATTTTAGCTGTTTTTCATTATAACAGAAACCCAAAGAAACTAAACAAGAGATTGAAGTAGTTTGGCAGCGAAGAGTGCTCCTGTTTTTCTTCAGGTGCCAGTACGTCAAATCTGACGTCCTATAACCTCCTTAATCCGGTTTTTGAAGAAAAATGAACTATTTCCTTAAAATGGAAATCCTTAAATAACCTGCGTTTAGCCGGGATTATTATACTTTCAGCATGAAAAACTGTGCGTTAAAACTATTTTATTTAGAGGCTATGATATTCTGAATAACCATTATATAAATCATTATATTTAGTGGTGTTTTAGGTTTGGAAACTAAAAATACTCCTCCGGCTTCATTTTATTAATCACCGGAAAGAGTATAAGTTTCACCTGTTACAGAAAAATCATTGTGGAACATCTAATATCTATAATATATGAACCATGATCTGTCCTCCTGCAAAACATTCCCGGTTTTCAGATTAAATTTCATAAACCCCCTGAAAAGGCAGAATCTCAGTTTTTCATGTTTTTCATTTTGTGTAATCCTCTCTTCCTGGATTAATCCTCTTCTTTCACAACAACATAAAACCGATTCCTTGCTAAATTTATTAAAAACCTCAAAGCCTGATACAAACCGAGTTAAGATTTATTACTATTTGTCAGATTCCAACTATGATTCGGATCCTTACAAATCAATTGAATATGCAAAAGAGGGATTAAGTCTTTCTGAGGAAGTCGGATTCGATCATGGAGCCAGCATCTGCCTGAATGCAGTTGGCCTTGCTTTTAGTCAGCTTGGGAAATTTGATTCTGCATTATTCTATTTTAAAGAGAGATATAAAGTAGTCAGTGAGTTGGATGACAAAATGGGAATAGCTTCAACGTATGACAATCTTGGAATAACATATATTCATTTTGGAAAAGTAGACTCCGCCCTTGCTTTACGATTGAAGGCTAATGAAATTTATTTATCCTTAAATAAAAAGGATTTACTTGCAAGCGGATACAATTGGATTGGTAATATCCATAAGGAAAAGGGGGATTACTCATTAGCCCTTGAATACTTCATGAAATCATTAAAAATTTATGAAGATGAAAACGATAAGGAAAATGCCGGATATCCCCTTCTAAATATCAGCAGCATATACAGATATATGAAGGATATATTACAGTTTCAGGAAAAATCTTTGAAAAACAAGAATCTTGCAATACTTATCTCTGGTTCTGGAGCTGGAATTGTACTGTTAATGCTTTTTTTGGGTGCATTCTTTTACGTAGGCAAGGATCGGGCCTATAAAAACCTGGTCTACCAGAATCTTGTCATTGCAGATGAAAGACTCAAAGAATCAATGATCAAAAATTCTTTCATTGAGCGACCTGTTGAAATTGCTGAGAATGGGAAACATACTAATTCCATACTTGACGAGGAACATAAAAAACAGATATTGAATTGCTTACAGGAATCAGTAAAATCTAAGGTATTTACAGAGCCAAATCTTTCGATAGTGACATTAGCCGAAAGATGAAAAACAAGCTTAACTAAATTCTGAGCTATAATCTCTAATTTTCAGAAAGAGGCTGGCCATCAAACCCCGCCCTTACAAACTTCCGTGCATTGGGGAATGCAAGTTCGGTCTGTTTCCTTATTTCGGAAAGAATTATAAGGAATCTGATTATCTCGTCTTCATGTTCCGACAACTTTTCCATGGCTACCGACCAGGCTGCTATAAGCCTGTCGATGGCAATCAGTGCGATTTTGGCTGAACCGTTGGAGTCGGTCTGGATTTCATCCGATTCATCTTCATCGATACCTGTCAGAGCCCGGAAGATCTTTGCAGAGATGAAAAAGTTATAGAAATAAATCACCTCAAAGGCTTCATTATACCTTGAGTCACTCTTTTTATTCCCTGGAATAATGTCGAAAACATCAGTATCATTTTCTCCGGGTTTATTCTTTTCGAGCCACTTGTGTATCGTAAAAGAAAATTCATATACTTTTTTATACAGGGGGTGTTCCCTGGGGTCATACTCTTCCGGAGGCTCCAGATTCTTTATTTCTTCCGGATCCAACCCCATTTTTTCCATCATCTCATCAAGCATCAGCATCGTTGCTTCGAAAACATTGTGAAGGTAATCCCATAATTCCGGACCATCTTCAGGAGCGTCTTTTGAGGAAGCAAAGTTCAGACATCTGGTAGTGAATGAGCATCGTTCACACCACCGGTCACAATAATTGTAAATACCCTCAATATTATCTTTATTTTGGGCAAGTTTATGCATCCGGTCTTTCATTTCGGAGGGAGAAAGCATAGTAAAATATTTTGATGCAACTGACGATGCAAATTACAAAAAAAACTAAATAAAAATAGCTTTTGCTTAACCGGAATTCATCACCCTGAAAATAATAAGAAAAACAGTGCAACTCCTAATAAACTCCGGGTAACACCGTGGTAAAGCCCTCTGATAATAAATTCCAATTAACCATAACGGCCTTAAAAAAGTCAAAGGCCGCAAAGAATATATTCCATATACTCTCGTGCGGCCTTTACCCTAATTTTATAATAACTTCTATTCCTGTTTAAATCTTCCCAGATCATTGATATTTGAGATCCTTATCCTTTCGGCTCTCGCCTTGTTTTCGGAACGGGCAATGCGCAAAAATATCTCGAGTGATTTCCAGTAGTCGTGATTCCTGTTTGTATCATGCATGAGCATATATCCCATTATGATATTGGCAGCCATCTCAACCATCCTGCGTGCATGAAAATCGGTATATTCATTGTCGCCAACAACAGTCACCATCTTCACCGTCTCTTCAAACTCCTCGGTCAGGTTGATAAGTGTACGACGATAGATCTGCAGTTCGGGCTTTATCTCGACCATTTCATAATCACGTATGGCAGCTAGGTAGCCACCCGTTGTGATTCCCCTTATGGCGGCAACCATCTGCAACTGCGTGGTGCCTTCATAAATT
Organism: uncultured Bacteroidota bacterium; assembly: GCA_903844815.1. Classification (GTDB taxonomy): domain Bacteria; phylum Bacteroidota; class Bacteroidia; order Bacteroidales; family VadinHA17; genus LD21. The sequence continues at coordinate 20,361 of CAIMVD010000100.1, forward strand.
GTTGTGATCCTGGCATCGCGGTAGATGCGTTCGATGGGATATTCCTTCATGAACCCCGATCCTCCATGGATCTGAAGAGAGTCATATGCCATGCTGTTGCAATATTCCGAAGAAATTCCCTTCACAAGCGGAGTAAAGATGTCGGCAAGCTTCTGGTATCTCTTCATCTCTTCCTGCTCAGGCTTTGTGAGAGGGTTTTCGTGGGCGATGAATCCATAGGCCTTGTATATATCAACAAAACGTGTAGTTTCATAAAGTAATGACCTTATAGCATCGAGCCTGGCCTTCATTGAAGAGACCATCTCATATACAGCGGGGAACTTTATTATGGGCTTTCCAAACTGCTCTCTTTCACGTGCATAGGCAATGGCTTCACGGTAGGCGGCCTCGGCTATTCCCACAGATTGTGCGGCGATACCCAGACGGGCACTATTCATAAGGGACATTACATATTTGATGAGTCCGAGCCTCCTCTGACCCACCAGTTCTGCAGGGGCATTGCGGAAAACAAGCTCACAGGTCGGCGATCCGATAATGCCCATTTTATGTTCTATACGGCGTACGGTAACTCCCTTTGAGGCTCTGTCGTAAATGAACATTGATAAGCCGCGGCCATCGGTCGAGCCTTCCTCGCTCCTTGCAAGTACGAGGGCAATGTCGCCGTCACCGTTTGTGATGAAGCGTTTTACCCCGTTGAGGTACCACCGGTCTTCTTTCTCATTGTATGTTGCCTTAAGCATTACAGCCTGCAGGTCCGATCCTGCATCAGGCTCGGTAAGGTCCATGGCCATTGTTGCCCCCTGGGTAATACGGGGCAGGTATTTTTCTTTCTGTTCGTCGGTAGCAAATTCATGTATTGTCTCGGCGCAATCCTGCAAACCCCAGATATTGACAAAGCTGGCATCAGCCCTTGATACAACATCTGCGATCATTGTGTATGGTACACTGCAGAAGTTGAGCCCGCCATATTCACGCGGCAGTGTAAGCCCCATGAGGCCTGCTTTCCGTATTATATCCAGGTTGATCTGGGTGCCGCTGGCATAGTTTACCCCGTTCTCATCGAGTGTTGGTCCTTCCTTATCCACACCGTCGGCATTGGGGCCGATGACAGTGGCGCAGATCTCGCCAACGATTTCCAGAATCTTGTCGTAGTTGTCGAGTGCATCCTCAAAATCAACCGGAGCAAAGTCATATTTCCCCTGATCGGCATATTGGCGTTCCTTTAGAGCCACAATTTTCTTCATCAAAGGATGGGTCAGGTGGAACCGCAGATCGGGATTATCGAGATAAAAGTTGTCCATTTTTACAGATTCTAATTTTACCGTAAGTTCTTACAGATGTTTATTTTGTATTTTGCTTATAGTATCTGATCATCTTCGGGATGACCACCTCGAGTTCGCCGGTGATTACATAATCGGCAATTTTATTAATCGGAGCGCCCGGGTCATTGTTTATCGAAACGATTAGTGAGGAATCCTGCATCCCGGCAATATGCTGGATCTGGCCGGAGATCCCGCAGGCAATGTAAAGTTTTGGTCTCACCGTTACTCCCGTCTGACCGATCTGACGGTTGTGTTCTGCATAACCCGCGTCAATAGCGGCACGTGAAGCTCCTACCTCGCCTCCGATTGTTTCGGCAAGCTGGTGAAGAAGCTGGAAATTCTCCTTTGAACCTACACCATATCCGCCGGCAATTATTATCGAGGCATTCTTGATATTGATCTTCGACTTCTCCATGTGTCTTTCAATGACTTTGACAACAAAGTCGTCATCGTTGACATAATTTGAAATATCGAGTCTGATTACTTCACCCTTATGATTATCGGAGTAGATTTCCTTTTTCATTACCCCTTCGCGTACGGTTGCCATCTGAGGGCGGTGGTCGGGATTAATGATGGTGGCAACGATGTTCCCGCCGAAGGCAGGCCTTATCTGGTATAGCAGGTCCTTATATTCAATTCCTTCGCGCTTGTTTTCGTGATCCCCTATTTCAAGGCTGGTGCAATCGGCGGTGAGTCCGCTCTTGAGTGCGGAAGAAACTCTTGGACCAAGGTCGCGGCCGAAGGTCGATGCTCCTAGCAGGGCAATCTGAGGTTTCTCTTCCCTGAAGAGTTTAACGGTTATAGAGGTAAATGGAAGTGTAGTATAAATATCGAGACGGGGATCGTCGGCAATCCACACCTTATCGGCTCCGTACATATAGAGCTGGTTTTCTACGCCTATGAGATTATGACCCATGACCAGAGCCTCAAGGCTGCAATGAAGCTGATTCGCCAGAGAGCGGCCTTTGGTCAGAAGTTCGAGGCTTACATCAGCGACTTTTCCCTCGTCCAGTTCACAAATTACAAAAAGGTTGTTCACAGTGTTCTTCTTTTAAGGATTTAACAGTTACTGAGAGGCCCCGATTAACCCAGGGTATGATTATCGATAAGTTCCTTCATGAAGGAGTTGATATTCTCGTCATCGGGTCTGATTACCATGGTCTCCTTGGCCTGGAAGACAATATTTTCGATCTTCTTAACCTTGGTTGGTGAGCCTGAAAGGCCGAGCTGTTCTATGTCGGTTTCAATATCGTTCACGCTCCACTCGGGGATATCGAGATAAGGCCTGTCGTTATAAAGCGTTATATAATCGTCTGATGAGTCCTGTCGTTCGGTGACTGTACGCGCATGCTTGTATTTCATGAGGGCTTTGGCGTTACGCGGGCGGCAGTCGGGTGCTGAACTGTTAACAGTAAGTACGCATGGCAGGGGAACCTCAACAGTCTCAACACCTCGCTCCAGACGTCTTTTAACAGTAAGTTTGTTTTCTTTGAGGCCCAGGATCTCCTCCACATATGTAACCTGCGGGACCGAGAGTTTCTCAGCCACCTGTGGACCGACCTGTGCGGTATCGCCATCGATAGCCTGACGGCCGGCAATGATAATGTCGAAGTCTTTAATTTTCCTTATGGCACATGCCAGAGCGTAAGAGGTGGCCAGGGTATCGGCTCCTGCAAAGGCACGGTCGGTAAGTAGTACGCCTCCGTCGGCACCACGGTATAGTCCTTCACGGATTACCTCTGCTGCTCTTCCCGGGCCCATTGTAAGGAGGGTTATTGTTGTTCCTGGAAAGCTCTCTTTAAGTCTGAGTGCCTGTTCGAGGGCATTCAGGTCCTCGGGATTAAAGATGGCCGCGAGTGCAGCCCTGTTCACGGTTCCATCGGCTTTCATGGCATCCTTACCCACATTGCGGGTATCAGGAACCTGTTTTGCCAGAACCACGATTTTTAAACTTTTCATAAAGTTCGGGTCTTTTTCATAAAAAATTAGAGCGCAAATATAATAGAATGTGACATTAAGAATGAAGTATTCGAAAAAATAATTTAATAATTAAGCTTATCAGCATGTTTTTCGGCAGGAAATCCGGAAGAAGGGAGATTCGTCGCAATCTGTTATTTTTCTGTGTGATGGGAAGATGAGAATATCCAGGTGAAGGAGAAATAAAATAACCAGAAAAAGTATATAAAACACTTATACGGCGGCACGGTCGAAAAATATTATTTTTGCTTTCTGACTATCTCGTCGAGGATTTCAATAATATTCTCATTCTTAATAATTAATAATCCAACACGCTCTTTGGAGATCCCCTTTTTAAGTTTAAAATCATAAACCGGATGATTATTTATGAGCTCAGATTCGAAACATCTGAACATTATAGATTCTTTATTATCAATAGTTTCTGCAACTTCCAGAATGTGTGTTGAAATGAAAAAGAAATTGTTCCGGATCTTAGCTAAAGCTGAAATAATTATCAATGATGCATCATAAGCATCTTTTACATTTGTCCCGCGGAATAGTTCATCAAATATGATAAAGAGCTTCTTTTCAATGTTAATCTTTGTTACCAGATCCTTGACTCTCTTTACTTCCGAATAAAAATGGCTGTATCCCATATTCAGATTATCAGTAAGGTTGATAGTTGTAAATAATCCGTCAAACAGAGAAATGGTAAGTTTTTTTGCCGGAACGGGAAATCCGATATGGGCAAGATAAATCATTAGTCCCATTGTCTTGAGAAAGGTAGATTTTCCTGACATATTGGGACCCGTAATAAAGCACAGGTTTGAGTCGTTATTGAATGTGAAACTATTTGGAATAGAAGAAGATAAAAGGGGATGATTTGCTTCAAGAACCTCAAACGCTGGTTTTGCCTCAGAACTATAAACTGGCAAAGTAAATCCATTGTTTTTCATTAATTTACTTAGGGTCTGAAGGATGTCAATCTTGTAAACGATATCTAATATTTCCCTTAAAGCAGGTTTCCCTGAAACTCTGAAAAAATTGTCAAGGTTATTTATTTGAGTAAAACTTAAATCATTTGATTGCTTTAAAACTTTCTTTAGTGACCTGTTTTCTATAAAGTTTTGAATTTTGTCAAAGTCCTGATTCAGCGTTTCAGGAATGTGTACTAATCTTGCTTCTGCTACAAACAAAACAAGTTTGTTCAGCAATCTGATAATATGTAATATTCCTTCAGAAATTGTATTGTAATTATTGTCAGGGTTAAGTTTGTTTATTACACTGTCCATAGCAGCATCAATAATATTAGCCTTAAGGGGAACTCTCTGGTTTCTTAGATACCATTCGATATAGTCAAGTTGTCCGGAGTTCAGAGAGATAAAACAGTCATTAAGAAAGAAAAAATTTACTCCTGTTTTTCTGTTTTCCAGAAATTCCAGATCTGAAACAGGAGAGCCGAACACTTCGTGAAGTAGCTCTCGTCCGCCAATAGTAGCAGTCCGGCTGTAGACTGATAAAACTGATATTCCGTTTCTTTTCTCAGGGAAAAGTTCCAGATCCCTGATTGTCTGTTTGTCAATGTCAAAATTCATGATGTTGTCTTTGGGTCAGGGCAAAGTGCATGGAAACAAAGCAAATAATATCTCATTACTTCTCAAGTCAAAAAACACTTTGTGGTGTAATCTCTTTAAGAATAACGAATCATATTAATATATATTTCAATGGCGTTTAAGGAATATTATTACCAAACATGAAGGAGTATTTTGCCACCGAAAACACTCTATTTCCTTGTGTTTAACCCCCCAACCCCCCAAGGGGGGATTTAAAGATCCTGTTGCCCTCTTCAAAGGCAACCCGGGAAGATTCCCTCTGTTTCACCTGAAGGATTTCGACATGTCAACGGGTGCCATGAAACCGGTAGGTCTTGGAACTGTCTCGTACCATAGGTTTAAACACAAAGGACGCGAAGGTTTGAATTAAGGGCACAAAGGAAGGCTGTTGAAAGACAACTACTTCGGGCCCTTTGATCCTTTTGTTCCTTTTGTATCTATTTTCTCAAGTCCTTCAAGATCCTTCATACCTATGTCTTTCGAGAGGTTTGAGATGGTTTTCATGTCGAGGTCCCCCTTGATTGAAATAAGAGAATTGCCGCCTGGTCCGCCGGTAACTACGAGCAGTTCGGTAATAATATTTCCGGCTTGACGAACCAGAAACCTTGTTATATCAGGGCCTTCCTTTACAAGCATCAGCTCCTCATAAACTGTGAAATCGATTTTCTTATTCAGCTCCGTATAAAAATTGAGGTCTTTATTCAGGGTGGAATCTTCCACTGAGAGTATCTTAATCGATTTGAGACTGTTCATTACATTGCCGGCTTCCTTGTCAGCGTCCTTATTATTTGCAAACATACCAAGCATCTTGCCCGAGATTGAGACGACAGTGAACCCCTCTTTTTCGGAGTATTTGTCGAACATTGCATCGATGGGATTGGTCTGGGCCTGAATACTGAGGGCCAAACCAAGAAAAGCAACAGATAAAAGCAACTTCTTCATTGTATTATTTTTTAAAATTTTCATTTACTTCTTTTCCCGATTTTTCAAGAGGTTCCAGCACATTCCCGAGATCTTCGAGATTTTTTCCGATTTTCCCGGTCGACCTGCTAACAGTCTTGAAGCTTCGTGAGGTTATCTGATCAATTTTTCTTACGGGTTCCAGGGCAGCTGCACCACGGTTCATTTTCTCAGAGACATCAAGGAGTATCTTTATCGTTTCGGCATAGGCAATTTTCGGATCGGTGAATGTATCCTCCTCATCACTCCTGTGGATGAAGAAGAACCATGATCCGACCAATATAAGAACTGTTGCGGCTACGCTCAGCCAGGGCAGGAACGATCTCCGTAATCCGGAAGAATCAGTACTATGTTCAGTTGCGTCGATCGCGGACATTATCCTCGATTCAAAGTCTAAGGAAAGTGCAGGAATATCTACGGCTGATTCATAATAACCGAAAACAGCCCTTTCGGCTTCATAGCCTTCTGGAACATCCTCATTTATGAAAAGTTCCCTTAAGGCCTGTTCCTCCTCTTCGGTACTCTCTCCGTTATAGTACCTTTCTATCTGCCTGTCCAGTTCCCCTCTGTTCATTTTGATATTTATTAAATTCATCCCTTATCATTTTCCTGCCTCTCGACAATATTACCCTCAGGTTATTTACAGTCTCTTTAGTTTTTTCAGCAATCTCTTCATACGAAAATCCCTCAATATCCCTGAGCATTATTACCCTTCTGTAAATTTCGGGCAGACTGTCAATTATCCTGTGAATAATTTCATCAGATTCCTTGTTTACCATCTCCTGCTCCGGGGAAGGAGATGAAGAAACAACGTAAAGCTGAGAACTGCCTTCATTATTGAAAATGTTCTTTCCCTTTCTTACCTGGTCGATGCAATGATTTTTTACCATTGTTGTTGCCAGTGCATCGACACTGTTATATTCCCCAAGCCTGTCCTTCAGTTTCCAGAGCTTTATAAAAACTTCCTGAACGGCATCTTCCGCCTCCTCCTGGTTTCGGAGGATGCGGAAGGCATAACCATAGAGTCTATGACTAAGCTGATGGACAAGTTCATTGAAATCAATCCTGGTCATTACCGCTTCAGACAATTATTTCAGTGCTTTAAAGATAACTACATTGTCAATTACCTGGTATTCGCAGTAAAACTGAAGTTATGGTTATGTTTTGCATTGTTTGAAAGCCTTTTAGCCTCATCAAGGGTCATGTTACCTTTGATCTGGATCAGAGCATTATCGTTGCCGCCTGCAATTAGCAGGAATTCCCTGAATTTCCTGCCCTCGGTTCTGACAAGTATCCTCAGATCCTGATCTGATTCCTTTACCCTCATAAACTCTTCGTAGTTATTCAGATCAATGTCGCGGATGACCATATCATAAAAGTTTTCAACCTTCATGTTCTCATCATCCTGAGTCAGGATACGTATTTCGGTAATATTGGCAGGCATCTGGTTATCATCGTCATTGTCGCTCATACAGGCTGCCAGTTTACACAGGGAACCGTTTATTGTAACGGTTGTGAACCCGTCCCTGCCTGCATACTTTTCAAAGAGAGAATCTATTGATTTTTGTGCAGATGCAATATTGATTGCAATCATCAGGGCGGAAAACAGGAGTATTTTTTTCATGGCGTGCGTTTTTAGTTTTAACTCTTTTTATATCGATGACGCAGCCAAAGGTTTTTCATTACAGATTTTGCGACAGAAAATTTATTTTCTGTCGATTCCCTTAGTGTCCTGTAAAACACCTCTAATTACTCGTAAGTCTCGCAAATCTCCTGTTCGATTCCGGGAAATCGACTCCGCTGGCAATCAGTACTATGATTCCCATTACTGTTCCCAGCACGAGGGATAAATAATTAAATTGGAAAGACAGAGTCGTTTCACTGTGAAAGGTGGTTAAGATTGCACCAATAACAATGTTTACCATAGCGATCCACTGGTAGATCCTCATTCCTGCCCAATAAGGTGTTTGTGCCTCGCCCCGCAACGATTCCTCAACGAACCGTCCAAGACCATTGAGGATAAAATAAATTCCGGTAATGAATACGGCAGGCATTCCAAGGGTGAATAATCTGATGAGGATCAGTCCCGAAAAAATATTTGATCCAATGGAATAAAGTTGGGTAGGGTGCAGGGCAACTCCGTTCAGTCCCGAAATCTTATTTACCCTTGAAAGTGGATGGGTAAACCGGATTCCTATCCATTCCGGGCATGGTTTCCCATGACAGCATCCCTGGACAAGGCATCTCAGGCGGCCTGTTGCCTGAATCCATGGACCTGCCATAGCGAGTGCTCCCATAAGGGTGAAAAAGCCAAGATCTGAGAATGCTGCAATGAGGACGCAACCGATGATCCCTCCGGTAAGTCCTCCATAGTAACCGTATGGCCTGAGGAGCTTCGGCGACCCTTCAATTAACTGGGCCCATAATCCGGCGCCGATAATTACGAGGATCAGAATTATGAATGCGGCAATTGCATATCGTGGACCAAGGAATGAGCCTGCTATCGCCATTCCTGCAAATCCCGCTGCTCCGCCGTAGAGGCCATGGTTTATAATCCTTACCGGCCCGATCCTCCATTCCTTCCAGCTGTTGGCGAGATGCTCCGCCTGCCGCCTGATCATGTTCCATATTTTCTTCCTGCTAAACACAATACCAACTATGACAAATCCTGCAACGACATCTGCCACAGAGTGATTCCCGGTTGTAATGCAACTGACTGAGATGAGCACGGTGATTAAATACCAGAGCCATACGAAGTATTTAATTGAAAGAGAAAAATACCTGGCGGCTATAAAAGCCCAGATTACATGAAAAGATGGCAGGGCGCCTGCTTCTCCGTCGAAGGAGCGGTCCATCAGGATCAGATTGCCAAAAAAGCTTCCGGGTATCACCTCCCTCTGTTCAACAAAGAAAGGGAAGACAAAGTAGATGATTCCGCAGACTATGGTTGCGAGCCATGTATCTCCAATAAATGATCTTAACTGACCCCTTGTGCCAATCACCAGAGGTACCATTACCACAAAAAGGTAAGTGAAGAGATAAAAGGCCGCCGAGAATTCCCAGATGGACAGATCCATCTCAAAGGGAAGATTAGTGGCAATTGCACCTTTTGGGACCCCTGCATAAATAAATGCTTCATAGACCATTCCCCAGGGAACAAAGGCCAGGAGAAGGGCAGAGATCCTTTCGCTGAATGAAGGGAGTTGGTCGTCGGAGGGAGGTAATGAAAAGAATGATCTGTATTCCTGCTCACCAAAGAGGGCCCTGGTCCTTTCATTCTCAAATCCTGCAACATAAGCAATTGTCATTAAAGTAAACAGAGGGCTAACCAGCCATAGTCCTGATGCAGAATGGAAAATAACCGATATTCCAAAGCAGATGAGAACGGCTCCGGAGTAGATCGGATGCTTTGTGATTGAATAAATACCCTTTTTAACAAGTTTCTCAGGCGGATAGGCGTTCATGGGCAATCCTTTCCCATATACCCACAGAAAAATCATTCCTGAAAGCATAAGTATCAGACCCGCTATTGAGAGGATATACCCGGATAAGGAATTATCAGGCACCGGAAGATTTATGAGACCCCCGGTGGCTTTTGACCACAATACTAAAAGAACCGGTAATGCAACAACAAACAATAGTCCGTATAATGTTTTTCCCAGATAGGATTTGTTTGCTTCCATGATTGATTTACATATTTAATTTCTTTTTAAACACGAAGGACCCGAAGTGTGCAACAAGGGCACAAAGGATTCCCTGAGAAGGCTTTGTTTCAGGTATCATATTCTTTTCTTGTAATTCTGCTATCCCATTAAACCATTGTCTTTAATGAAATTATTTTTTCCAGATAACGGTCTCGTATAATGACCATCCGGTAGCTGCCGTTTGATTGTCGATGGTTAATGCAGTCCTTGCCTTGTATTTTGTTTCAACTGAATTTAAGATTCTGTTTCCGGGGATGAGCTTTAGCAACGGGTAATTTGAAAGAATATCCGAAAGTTTGCCTTTTCTTATTGTATATCTCTTCTCAAAGTTAAGTGAAAATGATCCGCTGCCAAAAACTATATTTTCTTCCTCAATAACCGCGTCATTGTATTCGGTCCCATTGCAGAAGATTCTGTTCAGATGGGTTGAACCTATCCAGTTGAGCCAGATAATGACATAATCTTCCGAAAGGAATCGGCCCCATCTAAGCTCATCGAACGGAAAACCGGCAGGGTTCATTGTAAAGGATAAGGTCTCCGCGTAACCGGTTCCTTTATAAGTATTATTGTTGTAGATTATTTGACTTTCGGCCATTGGGTGGTGGCAGTTCCAAAACAGGTTGCAGTTCCGATCTGTGGCAAGGGTTACCGGAGGCAGGGGGGGTATTTTCCTTTTCCAGCTTCCCTTAAGATGAAGGATGTGGTTGTAAAAGATTATGAGGTCTTTAATAACCGGCTCTCCTGTTTTCTTATGTGATGATTTTTCAATTATTATACCGGCGGGATCAGAAAAGAGCAAAGCCGAATAGTGAAACCTTAAGAAGTGGAATTTTAATTCGGCACGGTAGATTATAAAACAGTTGCCATAATTGTCAATACAATCAAGATCTAGTTTTTCGAACTTGAAGCTCGATGGTTTAGAGGGTTTTATTGGTTCCATATCCGGGTTTTCAGGTAACAGATACGATAGAAAACAGGTGTCAGGAGTAAATTTACGAAATTGGAGGGAATTTTGGATATGATCTGAAAAAAACAATTTACCACGGAGTATTACGGGGTTAACAGGGTCTCACCTGAAGGCCTAAAGCCCATAATGTCACTCCGTGGTAAAAAAAACGATTTTGATTATCGTCGTTATTTACGAAAGGAGCTCTTTAACTTTAACGGAAATGTCGCGTCCGTCGGCCTTGCCGGCCAGCTCTTTTGAGGCAACGCCCATAACCTTTCCCATTTCTGCAGCCGTCTTTGCCCCTAAACGCTCAATAATCTCCCTTACAACGATAGTGAGCTCCTCGTCGGTCATCTTTGCAGGCAGGTATTTCTCAAGCACATCAGCTTCAACAACCTCTTTTTCATAAAGATCCATCCGGTTCTGCTCCTTATAGATTACAGCAGATTCCCTTCTTTGCTTCACAAGCTTCTGGATTATCTTCAGTTCCTCATCTGACGTAAGTATCGAACCGGCTCCCTTCTCGGAACGGGCGAGTACGAAGGCAGTCTTGGCTGCCCTGATAGCTTCAAGGGAAACCTTATCCTTTGCTTTCATGGCTTTTATCAGATCGGCGGAGATTTTTTCGGTAAGTGACATAATATGAGATTTTAGTTGTACAAAAGTTCTTTGTTTGGTGTTATAAAGATAAGCTAAGGCAGCCATAATTGAAAATGATTACACTCTGACTTTTTGATTAAGATTTCCAGACTCATCCGGATCTGCAAATTGTATAAGTAGCAATGGAGACAGGTTAAGTATTCTCCGAGAGTTTAGTAAATACTACCGGAAAATAAATAAATAGTTTAGATTTTTTTTAGTATTTGATTAATGGCTATAAATTCAGCATGAACAATATAATAATGATGACTAACTGTCAAAATAATGCGACTAATGAACTAAATATTTGCTAAAACAATCAAAATAAATGTGTTTAATCTTCTCCGAAAAAGTTATGCCCTTGACTTTAATGTTATTGTTTCCTAAATTTATGAAGCTTTTAACCAACTCACTTATTTGTTTAAGAGCTGAGTCTGTAATAGCAAAGCATAAAATAGTCTTAAAAAGGCTGTAATAATCAGAAGGACAGTTTAATACATCATAAATTATCCTGTGACTGACGGGGCGGAAGCGTACCCGGCCGGCAATAGAACCGGTTAAACAAATCCCTTTCTATTAAGCAATTTTAGTTCTTCTTTCCTTAATCAGAAGCCGTTGTATAAATCATTTTCATGATTCTACGGTTATCTTTTTTCCATGTTTTCAATCTGTCTATTTTTTCTGACTAAAACCCATAACCTATGAAATCCGTTCTTTTCATTGCAATATTATTGTTATCTCTCTTATTTACTTCCTGCATAACTGTACGTAAGCTGACCTACCTTCAGAAAACCGGAATTTCCGCTGACACTGTTGCCGCAGCCATACCTGAAGATTATAAAATTCAGCCATTCGACAACCTTTTCATCAGGGTTGCAACACCCGACCCTAAATGGGCGGACATGTTCAACACGATGCAGACAAATTCATCGGGGATCAATGTTACTGAACAGAGTGCCGATCTCATAAGTTATTCTGTAGATACTGAGGGTAATATTGAACTTCCGTATGCAGGTAAAGTAAGGGTTGCCGGGAAGACGCTTGGCATGATAAAACCTGAAATAGAAAATACGCTTAAGGCATACGTTGCAGATGCTTCCATAACAGTTAAGCTGGTTAATAATTTCATAAGTATTTTGGGGGAAGTACGTACTCCTGGCAGGTACCTGATATACAAGGACCGAATGAATGTTTTCGAGGCCCTTGCTTTAGCAGGTGACCTCGATGACTTCAGTAACCGGCAAAAACTGCAGATCATCAGACAGATAGAAGGCGGCAGCATTGTCAGGGAATTTTCCATCAACGACAGAAACATTCTTGCTTCGGAGTTTTATTATGTTATGCCCAACGATGTTATTTATGCTGAACCTGTTAAGGGAAGGTTTTTCAGGATGAATGAATTTCCGTACTCTGTCATCCTTAGTACAATAACAACATTTATACTGATACTTAGCTTCATAAAGTAGCCAGGTGAGTTTATCAAAAAAATATTTTAATACAGAAATAGTCATGTCTGAAGAAAAGTCCGGAAACCAGTTGACAGGTAACACATTCCATAAATCTGATGAACTGATAGATCTGCGCAGGATCATAGCGATGGCGCTCAGCCACAAGTATTTTTTTATTGCAACAATACTGTTTGCGCTTGTTACAGCCTATATCTTTGGCTATTTAACAATGCCTGTTTTCAGAACATCAGCCACACTTCTTATCGAAGAGGAGAAAAAATCCACTGCTACCGGAAACGAACTGGTAATGGAAGGCTTCAGCCTTATGGCAGGGATGAAAAACCTCGACAACCAGATAATGATACTGTCATCACGGTCTCTTGTTAACCAGACTCTGAATCAACTTCCATTCGACACGAATTATTATTTCCAGGGCTTATTCAAGAAGAGATCGCTATATCCTGTTCGTCCCATAGCTATAATATTTGAGAATGGGAAGAAGCTCCCAGAAGATGTTGTCTTTGCCATGAAGTTGCTGGGAAATAACAAGTTCAGCCTTGATGCCAAATCAGGAGGCTCATTTGAGATTCATAAAAAAGCTTCTTTCGGAGAGTCTATTGAATTCGGCGGAGGCAGGTTCCGTATTGAAAGGAAAGACTTTGGCTGGGCATTCGGCAATGACAAAAAGAAGCTATATTTTACCATTCACAGCCGAGATAAACTTATTGAGAGTTATTTAAAAAGGTTGGTTATTGATCCGGCTTCGAAAAAAGGGACGATAGTAAGGGTAAGTCTTGAGGGGACCAATAAAAAAGCTGATCTGCACTACCTTAATAAAATGACTGAGATTTTTCTGAATATATCGCTTGATAAGAAAAACAATGAAGCAATAAGGACGATTCAATTCATAGATGAACAGTTGGCAGGTATATCGGATTCGCTTCTTTTTACAGAGAACAAACTGCAAAAGTTCCGGTCAAGGAACAGGGTTATGAACTTGTCGGCCCAGGGTCAGGTGATCATTGATCAGGCGATGAATCTTGAAAACGAGAAGGCACGTCTGGCAACCGAAGCAAACTATTACGGCTATCTGGCAGAATACCTTGAGAAAGATGAAACCGGAGAGGTCCCGATTGCCCCTGCAACAATGGGGATAACCGACCCGGGACTTACAAATCTGGTTGCGGATCTTGCCAAAGCTCAGGGAGAGTTGTACAGCAAAGGTATGGGAGATAAGAATCCAATGCAAAGCCAGCTCACCCAGCGTGTTCAGAATATTAAAGTTGCACTTTCTGAAACACTCAAGGGTGTAATGAGAGCCAATAGTCTTTCGGTTAAAGAAAACCAGGATCAGATTCGAAATATCAACGAAGAGGCATCTGCTCTGCCCAGAACTGAAAGAGAACTTCTGGGGATAGAGCGAAAATGGAAGCTTAACGATGAACTCTATACTTTCCTTCTTGAGAAGAGATCTGTCGCACAGATGCAAAAAGTGTCAAACGTAGCCGATAATGAAATGATTGACTACCCTGCAACTCAAAGTATGCCGGTAAAGCCGAATATGGCCCTTATCTATTTATTTGCACTTGCTGCAGCGATTGGCATCCCTTTTCTCTGGCTGTTTTTCTCCGAAATCCTTAGTGTGAGAATCACCAGTATTGAAGAAATTCAAAAAATTACAGATCTCCCCATTTCAGGCCAGATACTACAGAGCACGCTGAAAAAAAGCACCGTAGTATTTGACGCTCCTGATTCCCCTGTTTCTGAATCATTTCGCCTGCTCAGGTCCAGGATGAAGTTCTTTACAAAAGATATCAAATCACCGGTTATTCTGGTTACCTCATCAATCCCTGACGAAGGAAAAACTTTCACGGCAATTAATCTGGCATCAGCCTACAGCCTTATGGGCAGAAAGACTATACTTCTGGGATTCGACCTACGAAAACCAGGAATTTATCATGATTTCGGACTTGATAACAAACATGGATTATCAACATGGCTGATTGGACATGACAGGCTTGAAGACGTCATAAAGAAATCGGGACATGAAAATCTTGATATAATAACATCGGGGGCTATCCCTCCGAATCCTGCGGAGCTTACAGCACTTTCAAAAACAGAGGAACTGTTATCGGTTCTGAGGGGGAAATATGACTGCATTATTATTGACACCGCCCCCATAGGGTCAATTTCCGACACCTTTCACCTGGTTTCCCTGGCTGATGCATGCCTGCTTGTAGTAAGGGAGAACTTTTCCTTCAAGGATCTGCTCGCAAGTGTGGCAGCCGATCTGAAAATAAGCAGGGTGAAGAGCTTAAGTCTTGTGATTAACGGTATAGAACCGGGGAGCAACCGTTATGGTTACTCAGGAAAATACACCTATAATTATAAGAATACAAAAAAGAATCACCACGATGGGTTGCTGAAACCGCTTGGAGTACCCATTACTACTACTCCGGAAATTGAGGAGGTGATTAGAAAAGCATAATAATCCGTATTAAGAACCATGCTGTTAGCATTAATTTTGGTTAAGAGATATGAATGCTGAAATATTTGCCGAATGGCTGCGACGCCAGGGACACAGGGTTTATAAAACATCCTGCAGTTACTGGTACGATGCAGCTCCCAGAGTTTTACAGGCCTTCCCATACCATTGGCTGATAACTCCCGATGAGCAGGAAACCTGTGGCCTTATGGTCGATCACAGGATTCTTGCCCTGCGATATTCAACTCCTTCCGATTTCCGGGAGGGGAAAATGAGTTATCACATTGTTCTGGATAAATGTTATGATCTTCACATGCTGAATAACAAGGCACGAAATGGAGTAAGGCGGGGACTGGAACATTTTACGGTGGAGGAGATTTCATTTACCCGTCTGGCAAAGGAAGGATGGGTTCTGCAGGAAGATACACAGATTCGTCAGAATCGACAGGGGAGTCTTTCGCAGAAGCAATGGGAAATTCTTTGTCGTTCAGCTGACGATCTGCCGGGCTTTCATGCCTTCGCTGCCATTTGCGGGGGTGAGCTTGCAGGGGCATTGATTGTATGCCGTATTGATGACGTTTTTTCGGTTCCTTACGCAATGAGTCACTGCCGTTTCCTGCAAAATCATGTAAATAATGCGCTGTTCTTTAAAGTCTGCTGTGATCTGCTGAGACAGGAAAAGATAACCGGGATCTTTTTCTGCGTAGAGTCTCTCGACGCACCGTCTCATAACGACGATTTTAAGATCCGTATGGGTTTTGAACCAAGGATGGTAAGGCAACGCGTTGAAATCCATCCGTATCTGAAACGTTTGGTAGTTCCCTCGTTTCACAACGGAACACGCATGCTTCTTAAACGATTCCCGTCAAGTCCTCAACTCGCAAAGGCAGAGGGTATGCTCCGGTTTTACTTCGACGGGAAGCGACCGGTTTATGAACAACCCTTGCCCGTGTGTCTGGTTACTCAATAAAAAGGAAAGAACTAAACATATTATAATTAATTCTTTATACCCTCTGCGTAAATGTTTCAGCAAAACAATATCAGAAAAGACGGGAATAGTTCGGTTGTTCCCGGTCTCTGCCAGCTTTTCACTGTTCCGAAACTGGCCACTGGAAATTCAGTGCAGCTCGACAGGTCTCTTACCGGATATTTAAAGTGCAATCTTGCAGTTCCATGGAACCTTTACGCAAAAAAATGGGTGAAGAGGTTTTATTACAAATACTTAGGCAGAAAAGGGGAAGCCCCTTTTCAGGCTGCTGCAAAAGTCTTTGCCCCGGCTTTACCTTTTCAAAAAGGCGATCGTGTCCGTGTAAGATCGGTCGGTGATATTAACAGCACTTTAGACCCTTTCAGTGAATTGAAGGGCTGCGCATTTCTTCCTGTGATGCACCAGTATTGCGATACGGAACAAAGGATTTTCAAAGTAATGAAACGCTTTGTCGACGAACGCGATTACCGACCTAAAAAGACAAAGGGCATTATTCTTCTTGAAAATATTGTATGTGACGGGACTCCGTTATACGGCGAATGTGACCGGTGCTGCTTTCTTTTCTGGAGGGAGGAATGGCTTGAAAAGATTTAATGTAAGAACAATGCAGGACATTTTAAGAAGAGTGAAGGAAATTAAAGAAAGGCCGGCTTCCAGAACCCTTTTCGGGAATTTTATTTCGCTGAGCCTGCTTCAGGTTGTAAACTATCTGCTTCCTCTTATTACACTGCCTTACCTTACTGGAATTATCGGAGTCGACATGTTTGGTTTACTTGCAATTGCGGCGGCTATAGTTGTATATTTTCAGACCTTTATTGATTTCGGATTCGATTATACTGCTGCAAGAGATATAGCTAAAAACCAGCACGATATCGACGCAGTCTCAAAAATATTCTGGACAGTCTCAGTTACTAAGTTAATACTGATGTTTGCCAGTCTGATTATTCTCGTTTTAATGATAATTCTGATTCCTTATTTCAGGGAGCATGATGTTTTGATTCTGTTAACATTTCTATATATCCCCGGCCGTATTTTATTCCCGGAGTGGTTTTTCCAGGGAATGGAAAAAATGAAATACATTACTATCCTGAATGTGGCCGCAAAGCTCCTTTTTACAATATTGATCTTTGTCTTTATACGTGAAAAGGCCGACTATATCTTTCAGCCTTTGCTTATTGCTGCAGGCTACCTGGCCTCAGGAATAGCCTCTGTCATTGTAATTATCCGGCATTTCAGAATAAGGTTCTATCGTCCTGTAGGAAAAGATATCAGGGAGTCGCTCAATGACAGTTTCGACGTTTTTATCAACCTCCTCATGCCTAATCTTTACAATAATCTTTCGACCCTTCTTCTTGGATTCTGGTGGGGCAATTCAGCCGCAGGCATCTTTGAAGCAGGGAAAAAAGTAATTCTGCTATCAGAACAGGCTCTGCAGGTTTTATCAAGGACTTTTTTCCCCTACCTGGCCAATAACATAAGGAATCATCATGTGTTCAATAAGATAAGCTTATCGACAGGTGTTTTCTTTATGCTGATGTTTCTGGCAGGAGCTGATCTTTTTGTGAAAATATTATTTACGGAAGAATTCGCTCCCGCTGTTGCTATAATCCGTCTGATGGCGGTAAGCCCTGTCTTGTTCTCGGTTATGAATTCGTTCGGGACAAATTATCTTATCCTGATGCATAAGGAGAGATTATTAAGGAATATAACACTCGTGTCATCACTAATCGGTATGATAGTAGCCATTATCATGATCCTTGACTTTAAGGCAGTTGGAGCAGCCATAACCCTCGTATTTGTCTGGAGCCTGCGCAGCATATTGTGTTTTGTTTATTCAGGAAAGACCAGACTTGAATTATCGCTAAATGATTAAGATACTTGCAGCAGGTGATTTTTGTCCGGTAAACAGGATTGAGAAACTTGTTTCCGGCGACAACATTGATTTGATATATAATGACTTTATGCCTATCCTTGAAGGAAATGACATAAATATTGTCAACCTTGAATGTCCTCTTGCAAACCAAAAAAGCCCGATACCGAAAATAGGGCCCTCCCTCATTGCAGGAGAGAAATGTATTGAAGCATTAAAATATGGAAATTTCAACCTCCTGACCTTATCGAACAATCATATAATGGATCAGGGTGAAGCGGGACTGAATTCAACAATAAGGCTTTGCAGGGAAAACAATATTGGAACCCTGGGCGCCGGACGTAATGAAAATGAGGCATCTGTTATCCTTTACAGGGAAATCGGGAACCGCATTTTTGCCTTCTTAAATTTTTCAGAGAAGGAATTTTCAGCTGCTGACCATGATAAACCAGGATCAAACACCTTAAATCCGGTAAGGAATTATTACAGTATCATGGAGGCCCGCAGAGCTGCCGATTACGTATATGTTTTTGTTCATGGCGGGCATGAAGATTATAGTTTACCCAGTCCCCGGATGGTTGATACATACCGGTTTTATATCGATGCAGGAGCAGATTTTGTTATCGGGAATCATACTCATTGCTTCAGCGGGTATGAGAAGTATCAGAAAGGTTTAATCTTTTATAGTCTTGGTAATTTTATTTTTGACTGGGATGATAAAAGAAACTCACCCTGGAATTCAGGGTACTGTGTTAAATTCATGTTCAGCGACAAGGATCACTCCTTTGAAATATTACCTTACAGTCAGTGTAACGAAAAACCAGGTTTGTTCCTGCTTAATCCTTCTGAAAAACAGGTTTTTGAAAGAGATCTTGAAAAACTAAACGGTATTATCGCCTCCAATGATCTTCTCCTCCGGGAATGGGAAAAATTCGTACTGCAAAAAAAAGATTTCTATCTGATGAACTATGAATTTAACAGCTCCAGATTATTTCGTGCTGCCCGTTCAAGGAAACTTATTCCTTCATTTCTATCCGGAAGGAAAAAACTCATGCTGCTTAACTTTCTGCAGTGCGAATCGCACCGCGATCTGGCTATAGAAAGTCTGAAAACTAAAACCGGCAAATAAAATGCTTGCAATACATATCAGAAAAGAGAGCTTCTCCGACAGATGGATTGAATATTGTCAATCAAGGAAGATAGATTTTATTAAAGTTAATATCTATGATTCAGGCATTATAAGCCATTTGCTGAAGAGTAATGTAAAAATATTGCTGGCCCATCCTACCCACGATGATTATAAGACGAGTCTGATCTCGAAATCAATTCTTCTGGCAGCAGAGAAGGCTGGCATTAAGGTTTTTCCCGACACTCAAAGTTACTGGCATTTTGATGACAAATTATCGGAAAAATACCTTTTTGAAGCTCTTGGAATACCTCATATACCGACTAATGTCTTTTATTCGAGGGATGAAGCGCTCGAATGGATGTTAAAAGCTACATTTCCTGTCGTCTTTAAACTCCGGGGAGGAGCGGGGGCGCAGAATGTCTTTTTACTCAGGAACAAAAAGGAGGCAACTTATTATATAAACAAGATGTTTTCAAAAGGATTGAATCCTCAGCGTTCTCCATTGCACGACTTTAAAAACAAGATAAACAATCATAATGCAAACAGGGACTGGAGAGCAGCTTTCAAAAGGCTTCCCGGAACAATCAGAAACATTATGTCTATGAACAATGAAATGCACCGGGAAAAAGGATACTTTATGGTACAGGATTTTCTGCCGGATAATAATTATGATATCAGATCAGCCATTTACGGTGAGAAGGCTTTTATCTTCAGAAGGATAAACAGGCCTGGTGATTTCAGGGCTTCAGGCAGCGGTGTACGCAATTACGAATACCACGAGTCCTTTGAATCACTCGTTGATCTGACATTTAAAGCCGCCCGCAAAATAGGAACTCAGGCTATGTCGTTCGATATCCTCTTTGGCAGGGATAAAAAGCCTTATATAAATGAGATCAGTTACACCATGCCTGCACAGCCGATTTATGAAAATGAAGGATACTGGGATTCATCCCTTGTATTTCATCCCGGCCCTGTATGGCTCGAAGATATTATTATTGAGCATGTTTTAGGGTCAAACGGGCAATGAATTTCAACACTTCAGCTGGCAGCACTCTTGTAGGCTTGTACCTGTTCAGCGTACCGGCATTTTCCTACTCCGAAGATCTTGGTTTGAATAAGATACCGCAAATACTCGGAGTTCTTGTTGTAGTCTATGCTCTTTTTAACCTTATTCAGGTCCCACTGATTTCTAAAAACCGGTCGGTGCTGTTTTATTTTCTCTTTACTTTATGGAGCATAACAACTTATGCATTTGCCTTTTATCAGTCAGAAACAGGAAGTTTGGTAACACTCCTGAAAGTGGCTACAATTACAGGAGGTTCCGCGATCCTGATAAAAAACGATTCAGATTTCCGTCGTACAATATCAATTTTTTTCTTCTCCATTTTCCTTACATTTCTGATTAACCGTAATGATATTATGAACCTGAGTCAGATGAATGAAATAACTGATAACGACAGGTTTGAAGGCACATTTGCAAATGCAAATACAGCAGCCCTGTACTGCCTGGGAATAATCTGGGTCGGATTTACCCTGCTTCTTACTGGAAATTTCCCGATAATATTACGTCCTTTAATAATTGCCGGGATCTTATTATCGGTTGTCATTGTCATTTATTCAGGTTCGAACAAGGGACTTCTCGGGATGGGTTTTTTTTCTGCCGCTGTTGCCTGGATCATGATTCAGAGGTATAGATTCACAAGATTTAAGAAATTTGTTTTTGCACTGGTCATTCTGGGCGGAACGGCTTTGATCGTGAATTTCATTGTCACTTCTCCTTTTTTCTTCAGGGTTCAGACTATGTTTACCGGAGATAATGAATCTTCAGTTACAAGGGTTTTCTTATTTTCGGAAGCAATAAAAGTATGGAGCAGTTCCTTAAAGAATATTCTAATTGGAATCGGATTCGATAACTTTCGTTTTTACAATCAGCTAAGAGACTATTCGCATTCGACAATTACCGAAACGCTTGCATGCACGGGGCTGATTGGTTTTGTACTATATTTCTCAAGCTTTCTTTGTTTGTTTTTAACCTATCTGCGCTCATTCAATAAACAAATCTCAGGGCTGAAAACAACTGTAATTCTCGTATTCTGCTTTCTGTGCCTGATACTGTTCTTTAATTCTGCTGCGGTAATGCTTGATGACAGGTTATTCTGGCCTCTTCTTGGCGTCATAAGTGGGTATGGAGTTGTTTTAGGAAAACAGGATGAATGTGGCAGGGTTCTCATCGCGGAACATTAACAGGGCTAAAGAGGCAGTTTATTCAATAGTATTGTGAAGATTCTTTGCGTTATCGACAGTTTGATCTGTGGCGGAGCACAGCGGCAGCTTACTTTTTTGGCGGAAGGTTTTAAGGAGAGGGGTAATGATGTCTCTTTTCTGGTTTATCATGACCTTCCTTTCTACAAGCCTGATCTGGTGAGAACCGGAATTCCTGTAAACCTGATTCAGGAAGGAAACTATCTGATTCGTATTATAAAGATGAGACGATTCATACGCCGGGGCAATTTCGATGCCGTGCTTTCATTTCTGGAGGCTCCCGGTTTTATTTGTGAAGTATCCGGCTTCCCTTTCAGAAAATGGAAACTTGTGGCAGGAGAACGGAGTTCCGATCCCGCAATTTCAAGGTCCTTAAAACTGATGGTGTTCCGCTGGTTTCACCTCTTTGCCGATTATGTTGTTGCAAATTCTGATTTTAACATTAGTCAGGTTCAAAAAGTAAATCCTTTATTAAAAAAAACAAAATGCAGACTGATATATAACATTGTGCATTTAAACGCTGTGGATCGTAAACCTTATGAAGGGAATAGTATTAAAAATTCCGGTATGAACATTCTTGTTGCAGCCAGGCATACCTTTACCAAGAACCTGAATGGATTAATTGAAGCACTTGCCCTTCTCGACAAGGAGGAGCTTGATAAAATTCATTTTCACTGGTATGGGGATTATATAACTGAGCCCTTCAACGACGATTCTTTTCCCAAAGCGAAGAATAAAATAAAGGATTTTGGTCTTGATGATAAGATTACATTTTACCCTGCCACTGAAAATATTGTAATGAGGATGCAGGAATGCGATGCCGTAGCTCTTTTTAGCCTGTATGAGGGTCTTCCAAATGTTTTATGCGAAGGTATGGCCTTAGGCAAACCAGTAATCAGCTCAGATGTGTCGGATATGAAAAAAATCCTTGGGTATGATCCGAATCTTTTATGCGATCCATATAGTCCGCAATCTGTCAGGAATGCAATACGCTATTTGTTGAAACTTGATTCAGTACAGTTAAGCCGGATCGCTGCCGAAAATAAGAAGATAGCTAAATCAAAATTTGAAAGGGAAGCAATAATATCGGAATATCTTCAATTATTTGAGAATAGCTGACCGGATTCCCAGACTGACTGAAAGTAACCTGTGTGAGAATATGAAAATTCTGCTTATTGCACCCTTGCCTCCGCCGTCGAGCGGGATAGGAAGCTGGACCTCGAATCTCTTGGAGTACTATTCAGGAAACGCCGGTCGTTTCGAACTTATTCATCAGAATACAGCCTTAAAATATCGTAATATACTGAAAAATGACTTTTGGAACAGGTGGTGTATTGGTGTAAGGGAATCAATAAGGGTGATTTGCGAAGCGCAAAGAAATATCAAAACTTATTCTCCCGATGTTATACATCTGACCAGCAGTGCATCTTTGGCGTTGCTCAAGGATTTTGTGATCCTGAAAATGGCCGGATTAAAAAGAATACCATTGATTATTCACTGGCACTTTGGCCGAATACCATTACTGGCAAAAAAAAACAACTGGGAATGGCGACTAATCCATTATCTGTTGAGGAGAATCCGGTCCGGTATTGTAATTGATCCGGAATCTTACAATACGCTGATCAGATACGGTTTTAACAATACAGTTTTTGTGCCAAACCCGGTAAGCCTGGATGTTGAAAAAAGGATCAGTAACAATCCAGGGGGTGAAGATCAAATCCGGCAGTGCTCACTTCTTTTTGCAGGTCATATTATTCGGGAAAAGGGTGTTTATGAGTTAACAAAGGCCTGCACCGGAATTCACGGAAAAATAGAACTTCGTCTGGTTGGGCCGTATGAGCAGAGTGTAAAAGCAGAACTGGAAAAAATTGCAGATGAGAAGGACAATGGGAATTGGCTGAAATTCACAGGTCCTTTAACCAATGATCAGGTCCTTGACCAGATGATTAATTCTCAAATACTTGTATTGCCTAGTTATACTGAGGGCTTTCCATATGTTGTTGTTGAGGCTATGTCAATGGGTTGTGCTGTAATTGCTACGGGAGTAGGCGCAATTCCTGAAATACTGGCCGGGGGGACCAAAGCGCCATGCGGAATTTGCGTTCCTGTTAAAAATGCAGAAAAGCTCGGTGAGGCTATTGAATATTTACTAAGGAGTCCACAAATCATACTTGAAATGGGAGGCAGGGGTGTAAGTCGGATTCTGGAAAATTACACACTCGATAAAGTGGTTTTACAATATGAGTCCTTGTGGGAAAATGTTGTAATAAATTCTGAAACAGGTTTTGCCGGTTAAACAGGAATGAAAGAGAATAAGTTTATATTAATAATTTCAGCCAACTTCCCTCCTGAACCGGTGGTAGCGGCCTCTTTGTCGGAGGAACTTGCGGAGGCGCTTTCGGCCGACAGGAAGGTCAGGGTTCTGACTCCGGAACCATCGCGTCCTTTGGGATTCACCTTCATGAATTCTATCTGTAGGGAAAAGAGCTATGAACATATTGTGGTTGATTCATTCACCTGTCCAAGATCGACGATAGTGGGGAGGATGGCCGAAAGCTTCAGTTTTGGCAGACATGCTTCACGACATATAAAGAGATACCGTGATTCCATTCAGTGTTGTTATGTTGCTGCATGGCCTTTGCTTGCCCAGTATTTAATTATCAGAACTTTGAAAAAATACTCTATTCCTTCAGTTGTTCACATTCAGGACATCTATCCGGAATCTTTATCAAACAGAATCCCGTTACTCGGAAATTTTGTAAAGAAAATACTTTTACCATTTGACACGTATGTACTAAAAAACTCAACTAAGGTGATTGCCATATCAAAAAATATGCGCAACAATTTTATTCAAACACGCGGAATAGAGGGGGATAAGATTGAGATAATAGAGAATTGGAAAGATGAGGAGGAGTTCCTGTTTAGGAAAAAATCCGGCGAATCAGATTTGAAGAATAAAATCAAACCCGGCTCTTTTGTTTTTATGTATCTGGGAAATATTGGTCCGGTAGCAGGTGTCGACCTTTTGATCAGAAGCTTTGCGAAGGCAGATATCAAAGATTCCGCGCTTGTAATAGCCGGTTGCGGACCGGCTAAAAATGAATGTATAAGACTGGCTGAAACGATAAGCTGCTCCGGAATTAAGTTCTGGGAAGTTCCTTCAGGTGAGATGCCGGCAGTACAGGAAATTGCCGATGTTATGTTATTGCCCGTAAAAAGTGGTGCGGGAATGAGCTCGGTTCCTTCAAAACTTCTCGCGTACATGTTTTCAGCAAAACCTGTAATAGCCTGCGTCGATGAGAACAGTGACACTGCATACGCAATAAAAGAGTCCGGCTGCGGATGGGTACTCCCTCCGGAAAATACAGGTATTCTGGCAGAAACAATGAAGAAAGTCGCATCACATCAAAACGGGAATCTTAAAACTTATGGAGAGAACGGGTTAAGATATGCCACTCAGTTCTATTCATCAAAAAGGAACCTGCCGAAACTGGTCTCGGCAATTGCCCGGGCAGAAGCCTGCCTTTAAAAATCCGGCACGTAAAATGGCAAAAATGATCCTCTCAAGACTGACCGACAGACTATACCTGAAACAATGGCTTATAGGAATTTGTCGGGGAAACATTAGCGAGATTATGGAATCCAGAATATTTAATGCTGATGTTGACTGGATACCACTGAGTTCTCCGGGATATTATAGTGCCGATCCTTTTCCTTTTATTACCGATGAAGGAACCATAGGAATTCTTTATGAGGACTTCGGGCTTGACGAATACTACGGGAAGATATCTTTAATGAGTATAGACGAGAAATTAATCAGGGTCAGCCAAAAGGTCATTTTAGATACGGGAAGCCACCTCTCATACCCTTTTATCTTCAGGGAGGAAGGGAGGATCTTTCTTTTTCCGGAGGCCGGCCACAGTGGAAAATTGACCTGTTATGAATATGATTCCTCAGAACAGTCAGCCTCTCCACTCACTGATATATTGGGGCTGCCTCTCCTTGATCCGACAATTTTAAAGTATGAAGATAAATACTGGCTTTTTGGGACAATGCAGGGTAAAGATATGAACAGCAAGCTCTATATTTTCTATTCCAGCAATCTGTTAGGGCCATATTATCCTCACCGGTGCAATCCTGTGAAAAATAACAACGACGGATCGAGGCCTGCAGGTAGTTTTTTCAGGGTCGGGAGTGAGATCTTCAGACCTGCTCAAAACTGCAAAACACAATACGGAGAATCAATTTCAATATTCAGGGTTAAAGTGCTGAATGAAAATGAATATGCCGAGGAATTTCATATGTCGATAAATGTTGGAAGCAATATTCAGTTCAGTAATATAATGGCCATCCATACTATAAATGTGATTAATGATATTATTGTTATTGATGGCCTGAGATGGACGTTCTCACCCGCCGATCAGTACAGGGTTTTTTTCAAAAACAGGGCTGACCGCCTGCAGGTAAAAAAAATAGAGGAAGAAGCAGGCATAATTCATTTCGTCAGAACAGGAAATATTATTACCTGACCGTAATTGTCAGTTCAACTGACTTCACTATAATCTCCGAACATTAATTCAATAAATCGCTAAGTTACTTTCTCTGCAATTATTATTAACATTAATATATAGATATGAAAAAGAGAGTATTGGTAACCGGAGGTGCAGGTTATATTGGGTCTTTTGTCGTTAATATGCTTCTTGACAGGGGCTATAACGTGGTTGTGCTCGACAAGTTGCTTTATGGCAATAAAGGATTGAATTCATTTCGCGGAAGAGAAAACCTTGAGTTTATTCTCGGTGATGTAACAGACCAGGAGACGGTGGATAAAGCGATAGAGGGTGCAAACTGCGTTATTGCACTTGCAGCCATAGTCGGAGATCAGGCTTGCGCAGTAAATGAAGAGATTACCTGGGCCATAAACTATAATTCCGTAAAGATGCTTGTCGATGCATCAATAAGGAATAATGTGACCAGATTTGTTTTTACATCTTCATGCAGTGTCTATGGCTGTAACGGTAACACCAGATTCCTGACTGAGGCCTCCGAACTTTATCCTGTTTCCTTATATGCCCGAACAAGGATTAAATCGGAAGAGTATCTGCACGAGCATAGGGATTCTCTTTCTACGGTCATTCTTAGACTGTCGACTGTATTTGGACTAAGCCCCAGAATGAGATTCGACCTCGTTGTCAATACAATGACAGGCAGGGCAGTAAAAACAAAATCACTTACTGTAAACGGAGGAAGTCAATGGAGGCCTTTCGTGCATGTCAGGGATGTGGCCCGAGCAATTGTAATGGCTTTGGAAGCAGATGATGTTCATGCACGAAATGAGGTTTTCAATGTAGGATGCACCGACAGCAACTACCAGATATCAGATGTGGCAAAACTGATAGCGGAGGAGGTACCTAAAACCAGGATTATCGAGAGCACTGACTGTGCTGATTTGCGCAACTACAACTGTATTTTCGACAAGATCCATAAGAAATTGAATTTTAAGACAGAAACAAGCGTCAGAGATGGAATCAGGGAAATGGCAAGATTTGTTAAAAACCTCAACCCTGATATTAATGCTCCCGAGTACAGTAATTTTGAAGTATGGAAGGAATTGGGTAAGGCTGACAGGTTTATACCTTACTCATTGCCTGAAATTGCCGATGAGGTGAGGGCTGAACTGGTTAAAACACTTGAATCGGGATGGCTTTCAATGGGGCCCAGAACCCGGCTTTTTGAAGAGAAAATAAAGGAATATTTTAACGACAGCAGTCTGGAAGTCATTGCAGTCAGCAGTTGTACTGCCGGGCTGCATTTGCAGCTTCTCGCAGCAGGTATAGGCCCTGGTGACGAAGTAATAACCTCCCCCCTGACTTTCTGCGCAACAGTGAATACAATACTTTATACCGGGGCAACTCCTGTCCTTGTAGATGTGGACCCATTAACCTTAAATATCGACCTTAATCTTCTCGAGGCAAAAATCAATGAACGTACAAAAGCAATTGTGCCGGTTTATTACGGAGGGCAGGCAGTTGATCACCTGAAGCTTAAGGCTCTTGCCGATCGTCATGGATTACTGATACTGGCTGATGCGGCTCATGCAATGGGAGCAAAGTATGACGATAAGTTTTGTGGCACATATGAGGACTCCGCCGCTTTCAGTTTCTATGCAACAAAAAATATGCCCATCGGCGAGGGAGGAATTGTCACAACTCATAACCATGAAATGGCTGATAAGATTAGATATCTTCTGTTGCATGGAATGAACAGGGACGCCTGGAAGCGTTTTTCAGAAACCGGTTCATGGTATTATGAGATTATCGATCTCGGATACAAGTATAACTTTACTGATATGCAGGCAGCCATTGGGATTCATCAGCTTGCAAAGGTAGATCAGTATAATAGTCTGAGAAGAGAATACGGAAGGAAATATGATGAGGCGTTCAGTTCAATCCCCGGTATCAGGCTTCATGGCCTTGACCCACGTGCTTACTGTACGCGGCATATTTATCCTGTAATTATCGATGAGAATATTTTCGGGATAAGCAGGAATAGTTTTATGGAGAAACTAAAGGAACAAAAAATAGGTACCTCGGTTCATTATATACCTATACATCATCATCCCTACTACAAACGTGTCTTGAATATCAATCCTGACGAATTGGCCATTACTGATGAGATTTTCAGGGGATTGGTTTCATTACCTTTATACTCAAAAATGACTATTGCCGATGTTACCAGAGTTATCAGCAGGGTTAACCAGATTATTAATAGCAGCGTATGTGTTATGAAAGGATGACCTTTCCTGCACCACAAAGGTGCACCTGACTCAGTTTAGATTCGTCCTCCGGAATATGTTTCAAGAATATTCTAAAAGGACTATAATTATTCGGTATAAAAGTGGTGAATCTGGAATTAAAAATTGTCAGGGAAAAAAGTGCGCTGGAATTCCTGAACGATAAAACCTTTATCTCGCAATGGGAGGGGCTTTCGAAGCAGAATGGGAAAACTACGATAATTCAGGAACCACCCTTTGTCATAACCTGGTACCGTCAATATGCCGACAGCTATGAACCTGTTCTTATTCTGGGTTTTAACGGCAATTCCGAATTGGTTGGTATTATGCCCCTGGCATTTTCAAGAAAGGATAATTATCTGACACACGCTGGAGATGGTCAGGCAGAATATCATGGGTGGATATGTAAAAAAAATGCTGAACAGGATTTTCCTGTTCAGGCGCTTATCGCCGTTAAACACAATTTCCGGATAAGGAAATGGCAGTGGAGGTGGATGCCTCCCGGATCTCAGGTCGACTGGCTTTATTCCGATGAACTCAAAAAAGAGAAGATTTTTGTCAGAGTTGTTGGAAAAGAATCACCGGTTCTTGATTTAAACGATAAGCATAAAATTGAAAAAATAATACGAAACAAATCCATTCGAAATAAAATCAACAGATACAGTCGGGAAGCCAATTTTTATATTGAAAGAATAACTTCACGGGAAAACGCCGGAAATGTCTTCGATATCCTTTCAGGCCAATGTGACTTCCGTCAGATGGCAACTCATGAAATAACGCCATTTGCCAGTGATCAAAATAAAAAGCGGTTTTATCTTGAACGGATGAATTTTCCTCATAATAATCATTTTACCGTCTTATGGTCAGGAAGTAACCCGATAGCATTCCATTATGGAGCCTGTGATTCCGATACAGTTTATCTAGGGCTTTCGTCATATGATCCGGTTGAAGAGAGGAATTCCCCGGGAACAATACTTATGATCAAGCTTATAGAACTCCTGAAAGAGGAAGGGTATAAATATTTTGATCTTACCCCTGGCGGAGATAAATATAAGGAGAGATATTGCAGTTTTCACCGGAGATTATATCTGCCTTCAGTTTATTTTTCAAGAAAAGATAAACTGATCGATGATTTCAGATATTTTCTGAAAGAGGGGATCAGGAAACTTTTATATTCAGCAGGTGCCGAACCTGCCGATGTCAGTAGAAGAGTACGTAATGCGTTCTGTTTCTTAAGAAAAATCAGGGAGACACCTCCATTGAAAATTGTCAGAAAATTTATTTCAATATTCTATAAAAAAACCATTTATGTTTCCTGCAGGTGTTTTTCGGACGACCTGCTTCAGAATGACCGTAAGGCCGATGCTGGCATACGTGTTAATAGCTATACAGATCTGATGTTTTACAACGGTTCCGATCCCTGGCTCAGAAAGAGTATTCTTCTGACAACGGCGATAAAGAGGTTTTCGTCAGGAGAGAAACTGTACACAATTGTAAGAAACGGGATACTAGCCCAATATGGATGGATGGCACGGAGAAGTATTGACAATGAGTTTCCGGACTTTAAAACAGGGTCAGATCATCCTGAAAATGGTTTCATTCTGTATGATTTTTTTACTGAACCGGGTTTTAAAAGGCAGGAATTGATTTCAGAAACTCTTGAGAAGATGCTCTCTGACTGCAGGCATGACGCAGACAGGGAAGTCTCCGTCAGTTATCATGGCAATGATGATCACCTGGGATGTGAACTGGAAAAGAGGGGATTCAGGGTTTATCATAGGATGAGTATCACCAAAGTCCTTGGACTAGTCATGAGGAAGACTATGGATAATTAAATTACCGTTTGTTGTTTGTCGCAATAATGAATCTGGAGGATTCTATTATTGTTGATCCAGACAATGTAACAATATAAATTCCGGGAAGCAGCGATGAAATATCAAAATTACACAGATTGTTTTCAGCATTTTTGCTGGCAATAAGCTGGCCATTCAGATTAATTAAATTCAGTTTATAGTTTATATATGGATCATCAATAAAAACAACCAATTCATCCCTGTTGGTAATCAGATCGAGGGTTTTAATTCCTTCTATCTTTATTTTAAAAACCGCTTCAGTACCAGAACCATCATTCGCTTTTGCAACAGCTGTTACATTCCCGCTGCTGATGGAAGTTACCAGACCTGCGGAGCTAATTGAAGCATGCCCCGATTCATTTACTAAAGACCATGTTACAGTTTTATTTGAAGCATTCATGGGCAATACTGAGCTTTTTAACTGAAGGTTTCTTCTGAATCCTCTGATTACAGAATCCCCCTCTTCCGAGGTAACCAGGATCCTGGTTACCTTTATCTCCTCTCCTTCAACACTGTATTCACAACCGCCAAGATCAGGGCTGAAATCACGTGTACTTCCGAAGAAGTCTGCCGGCACTGTGCTTATTGTCTTTCCGGCGTTTATCGCAGGTGAATTGGCAGTTAATCTGAAATAGTCAGCAGTAAGCTCCCCAGGACCTGTGCTACCCGTTTTTGAAAGCCGCGGGTCACCTGTTCTGTCTCCTTTTCCGGCAAGAGCCGAAGGAGGAGAAGATGACCAAAGGTTATTCGAGAAGGAAATCTTTGACAATGATCCCATCACTTTCCACGGGTTGCCATTGGTGTTTATAAAAATGTTGTTTTCAATCTTAGCACTTTTTGTTACAGATCCGTCTGAGATGCTGTTGCCAGCCTGCAGCTGTCCGTTCACTATTGTATTATGTGCTATCAGAACATTGTCGAGCCCGGAACCGGTAACTCCGGTCGACCAGAAAGCCCACAGGTCTGCATTGTAAATTAAGTTATTAATTACGGTGTTGTTTGCTGAACGGGGTTTGTCAGCCCTCTCATCGCCAAGAGTAAAAGGCCTTCTCTGGCCCACCTGATTTCCCGGAGTATTATAAACAATATTTCGTTGCACCAGTACGTTCCTGGCATCGGAAACATAGAGATTAACCGACCAGTTATCATAAATAATATTGTCCTCAATAATTGTTCCTTCGGCTTCAAAGGTGGAAATACCTTCCCCCCAGTTATTGAAAACTATGTTGCGGCGGATTACAGCTCCCGAAGTTATTCCGTCGGACGGGCTTCGAGCAGCACTCAGACCGGAAGCCCAGCTTCCGGAGCCGGGATTTTGTGAATTGGACATGGCAGCCTGCCATATTGAGCAATCTTCCACAATGCTGTAATCACCAAGGGCAATAATTCCGTTTTCCCGGCAATGGTGAACTTTCAACCTGCTAACCTTGTTGTGACTACCATAAATCTCAACCCCGGCGCCGCCTTCATATTTCCCGCTCATATTGGAATTCCTGACTTCAAAACCAGAAAAATAAATATAATTACCCTGCAGTTGAACAAGCGAACTCCAGTTCCCTCCAGGCAGGCTGTTCTGGCCATCGATTACGGCTGTCTCTCCTTCATATCCTGATATGGTTACCGGCAAAACATTAGTTCCGGATTGTGATATCGTTACCTTTTCAACATAGGTTCCTCCCCTGACATAAAGAAAGTCACCAGCCCTTAATTTCAAGATGCCTTTCCCAATTGTCTTAAACGGACGTGTCAATGATCCCGGGTTTGTATCGCTGCCCGAAGCCGATACATAATAGACCGATCCAAATGTCAAAGTGACTGATGAAATAAGCAGCGATGAGAGAAGAATAGAAAACTGTCCGTACCAGTTGGATCGTATCCGAATTAAGATGATCCAAAGAAGATTTTTACCTGTTCTCATCCCAGAAGTAATTATAAAAAAATCTTACCTAAATTTACTTTATGATTTACCTTATTCAGTTTTAATTTACTAATTTACTAAATTATTGCACTTAACATGGTGTTTTTCCTGAAAATGAATTCTTAAAAACCTGAAAATTGTATAAGTAAACTCGGGATAATAATAAAGCAAACCCGCTTATTATAAATTAATCAACCAACCAACGTGAAGATTATTAGTGGCGCATTATCTAAAGTACTAGAATTCAGATATTTCAGGGTATTTTTTGCCAATATTTATCCGTTATGTAAAAAATTGAAATTTATTGAATTGCTCCGGAAACTTAATGGCGGCAGCATTAGCGATATGTATGTCAATAAGGGAGTTCAAAAGAATCTCCCGTTCAGGACCTATGATATTGAGAACTTAAATATTCAGGAGACTATTGACAGATATACAATAGATCCGAAGAAGCTGGTTAAAATTGACAGGAAATACAAATTTGGGTTTCTGGTCGATACTGATATCGATTTAAGTGATTTCAGGCAAGCATGCAAGGCTCTTGATGCAGATGATACATATTATGATATAAAAGATCCGGATCTCTTTAAGAAACTAAAAATGAGCGATTGTGACGGTCTTTTTATTTATCCGTTTTCCAATGTCTTTCTGATGAGCGTATTTCATGAAATCACCTGTCTAATAGAAACAGAGACCGATCTGAAAGTCTATCCTTCGGTTCGTGAGCTGAATATTTATGAATCGAAACGGACACTTGCAAGTTTTCTTTTAATTAATGGTATTCCCCATCCTGCAACCTCTGTCTTCTATGATTTTAAACGGGCCAGGGCATTTTTTGAAACATGCAGTTACCCTGTTGTTTTTAAGACTCATGCCGGGGCAAGTGCCACAGGTGTGGAAATCTTAAAGAATAAGAAAGCGGCTGTCAGGCTGGCAAAACAAATGTTCTTTAAATACTACCTGCGAAGAATGGAGACTGAGAAACGGTCAGCTGAATGGGGCTATATGCTTATTCAAAAATACATTGAGGGAGCAAAGGAATATAGAGTAATTAAAGCAGGAGATTCCTGGTTTGGTTATCAGAAATGGAAAGAGGAAAATCAGACCTTTTTCAGCGGGAGCGGACTATGCCGGTATTCCGTGCCCCCGTCTGAAGATTTGCTTAATTTCTGCCATGCGATTGCCAAAAAGTACCAGTTTACAACAATGTGCTTCGATATCTTTCAAAACGAGACTGGTGAGTTTCTTGTAAATGAACTTCAGACCTGGTTCGGGAGCTATGATCCAACAGAACTGTATGTTAAAAACATTCCTGGCCGATACAGGAATATTGAAGGTATTTGGACTTTTGAAGCTGGTTTATATAATGTTTATGGTAGCAATCTTCTCCGTCTGGCTCATTTTATTTCACTGTTGAATGAGGAAGCGACTGTGCATGAAATGCAACTTTCCTGAATTCATCCAAATGTTCTGCAGTTTGGGTCACCAGTCGCTGAACCCTTAAACCGTGTTCTATACCGGGCACGAATGATCCGGTGTCGTGGCCGGTGAGGAATACATAATGCGCGTGTATCATCGAGCGAAGCCAGCCCGGAGGTACATGTCCAGACGGGAAACTGGTCACTGGCTTATAGTTGCTTCCCGACATTTTTCTGCTCCATTCTCCTGTTTCCTCGAGATAATACTCAAAGTAGTCAGGAGTATGCGTGGAATAACGGAGCGCTCCCTTCTCAGCAAACAGTTCAAATGAGAGCAGGTCTCCGGTTCCGGAACTTACCCTGCTGGCAGCCAGGGTGCCTGCTGCACCTGTAGCCCCATCAACGAGATTAATGAGGCTGAAAAGGTCAGAACCAGCCGGGACATCCTCAAATTGGCCTGCCTGTATTGCGCTTATTATGCTCAGATCATTTCCAAGGAAGGCTGTCGCCAGGCTTATTGCATGCGATCCCAGGTCAGCCATGGCACCTCCGTCGGGAGCAGGTGTAAGCCTTGACTGGCGTTTATCGCGGTACTCTTTCCTGAGATAGTCGCTGTGATAATATTTAAAGTCGAAATGAACGGGCTTGCCTGCAATGCCTGAAAGCCAAAATTGAAGCGCCTCCCTGATAGCTGGAGCGAAAAGGTACTGAAAACCCACCTGTATTTTTACATGTGGGTTATTTTTTGCAATTTCTGCAATGGACTTTTCCTCTTCAGCGCCCGAGCATACAGGTTTTTCAAGGTATATTCTTTTAACAGAATCCATCCCCATTACTGCCTTTAAATGTTCATAATGCACCTTGTTGGGGCCAAGAATATAAACAGTATCGATAGTTTTATCTGCAAGGAATTCATCAATATCTGTTGCCTTTGAAAACCCGAATTGATTCGAAAAAGATTCGCGGCTTGCCCTTGTGGCCGAACTAACAGAGGCTAGTTCAATGACAGGAGAGTCGTTGTAATAATACTTCAGCGAATTAATTGAAAGGGCATGTGAACGGGCAATCCCGCCTGCACCAATAAATCCGGCAATGATTTTTCCCTGGTCCATATTTAACGGAGTTTATTCAGCAGGTTCAACGTGTATTGTAACTGTCAGGTTATCATACTGGCTGGTAAGCTCATTTTCTATCTTATCGCAGTATTTGTGCGCGTTTCCAACCGATACGTCAGAAGGAATTTCAACATGCAGGTCGAGAAACCTGTAGTTGCCTGCTAACCTGGTCCGCAGATCATGATAACTTACTTTCAGCGCCTTTAAAGTATTCTCAAGGGTTTCAATTTCATCTAAACCCCATGCGGTATCGAGAAGGGGAGTGAATGCTTTCGTCAGGAGAAAATATGCTTCACGTATTATAAACAGGGCTACAAGAATTGCGACTACAGGGTCGAGCCATTCAATTCCTGTTAACATGATCAGGCCCAGACCGACAGCCACGCCAAGGGAAGTGTAAACATCTGTTTTAAGATGAAGGGCATCAGCTTCCAGAGCAACTGAGTGTGTCTCACGAGCTACTTTGTATAGTCTTTTTGAAACGATCGTGTTGATTATAGCCGAAATAAACATAACAATGGAACCAATGGCAATCGACCGGAGCTGTATTTCTTCGCCCAATAGTTTATTTACAGCCTCAAACACGATCCAGATGGCGGCTATGAAAATAAGAATGGCTTCAATAACGCCCGAAATATTTTCAACTTTGCCGTGTCCGTAAGGATGTCTTGAGTCAGGCGGATTATCGGAGACTCTTACGGAAAAAAAAGCAATAATGGATGCTATCAGGTCCATTGAAGAGTGTATTGCTTCAGAAATGATGCTGACCGATCCGCTCATAATTCCGGCAGCCAGCTTCATAATTATGAGCAGGGTATTTGACATAACTGAAAGTCGGGCAATCTTAACTTTGGCATTCATTGTTTTACCGGGTATCAGACAGTTATCAACTCGTAATCTATGTTGCCAAGGCCTATTTTCACTGCATGTTCGAGCCCTGATTCCCAGAAAGTATCGGGATGGGCTTTTTTGAATTTGTCGAGGCCTTCCATTGTTCCCTGGTCATGACTTTTGCATATTCTGCTGCCAGCAAGCGCAGGAGCGGCTGTTACCATGTCGGCACAAGCCTTGTCGAGTGCAACCGGATCGAATGATGCAGCCATTCCAATGTCGGACACGAGCGGATAATCGTTAGCCGGGAAACAATCGCAGTCGGGCGAAACATTCATTATGAAATTAATATGAAAGCACGGCTTGTCTTTTACAACAGCCAGTGTATATTCTGCAATTCTCTTGCATGCGGTCTCAGTTGCGTTCTGCCAGACAACCTGTGCTGAATCGTACTGGCAAACGGCAACGCACTGACCGCAGCCAACGCATTTTTCATAATCGATATGGGCAATATTGTCATCTCCCACAACAACAGCACCGTAATTGCAATTCTTTTCGCAAATAGAGCAGCCGGTACAGTTATCTTCATTAATCCTTGGAGATGACGCCGAGTGCAGGAAAAGCTTTCCGCCTACCGAAGCACAGCCCATGCCAAGGTTTTTCAGGGCACCGCCAAAACCTGTCATCTCGTGTCCCTTAAAATGGTTCATCGAGATTATAACATCAGAATCGGCAATGGCGCTGCCAATTTTGGCTGAGGTACAGTATTCTGTGTTCAGCTCAATTTCACGGTATTCGGTTCCTTTTATGCCGTCGCCTATTACAACCGGACATCCGGTTGCAAGGGGATTGTAACCGTTTTCAAAGGCTGCCTCAAGATGCATTGGTGCATTTGAACGTCTTCCGTGATAGAGAGTATTGCAGTCTGTCAGAAACGGGATGGCCTCTTTTGCCTTAAGATATTTCACTATCTGTGCGGCATAGTTTGGTCTGAGGTAAGCCAGATTTCCCGGTTCCCCGAAATGAATCTTAATCGCTACTATTTTCTTCTGAAAATCGATCTCCCCGATACCCGCCTTAATTACAAGCGTCTCAAGTTTTTTCAACAGATTTTGCGATGGTTTAGTCCTGAGGTTCGTAAACCACACCTTCGATGAAGCCATATTTAATATTTTCTAAACAGAAAGAATTTTCGCCAGATCAACAAGGTTATGGTTCACATCTTTATGAAGCTTAACTGCTTTCCTGAAAGGTACGAGTGTTATCTCCCCGTTCGATATTCCAACCATTACGCTCTTCTGATCATCAATAAGAGCTTCAACAGCTGCGTGTCCCAAACGGCTGGCATTAACCCTGTCCATCGCCGACGGTGACCCTCCCCGCTGAAGGTGGCCGAGAACTGAAACCCTGATATCGTATTCCCTGAAGTCGTCCTTTAACTTTTCC
The DNA here is from genome assembly GCA_903844815.1 of uncultured Bacteroidota bacterium. Taxonomy (GTDB): domain Bacteria; phylum Bacteroidota; class Bacteroidia; order Bacteroidales; family VadinHA17; genus LD21. Next base: position 57,060 of record CAIMVD010000100.1, read on the forward strand.
GCAATAGCAAAAGCTCCGCCTCCTTCATCACCTTCAGCAACAATTATGATGTTGCTCGATTTTTTGCGGGAATTGCCTGTCTCAATCATTGCCTTCAGGTTTCTCTCTTCACCTTTAAGCTCAGGTATAATAATCGCTTCAGCTCCTGTGGCAATTCCGCTGTATAAAGCGATAAAGCCGGCTTCTGCACCCATTACTTCAACGAAAAACATCCTGTTGTGTGCGCTTGCAGTGTCTCTGATCTTATCGATGGCTTCAACCACTGTATTCAGTGCCGTGTCGTAGCCAATAGTATAATCGGTACCATAAATGTCATTGTCAATTGTGCCGGGGATACCTACAAACGGTATGTCGAACTCCTCGTTGAAAAGCCTTGCCCCGGTAAATGATCCGTCACCGCCGATAACAACCACGCCATCGATCTGGGCCTCTTTCAGGTTGTTATAAGCTTTTTGCCTTCCTTCCGGTGTTCTGAACTCCTCGCACCTGGCAGTCTTTAATATAGTTCCGCCTCTCTGGATAATATCACTTACGCTATGTGAATAAAGCGGGCTGAAATTCGCATCTATCATTCCCTGATAGCCGTGACGAATTCCTATTACCTCAAGTCCGTTATAGATTGCCGTTCTTGTAACACCACGAATTGCTGCGTTCATACCAGGGGAATCACCTCCTGATGTCAGGACTCCGATTTTTTTAATTTTTGCCATAAAATCTATGTAAAATTCGGGTACAAAGTTAACATTATTTTTTTGGCCTACAAATAGCCGGAACTTTGCAGTTTTCAGATATTCGAAATCAGGTCTCTGATATTTTCTATCAGCCACTTAGGTGTTGAAGTTGCACCGCAGATTCCTGCTGATTTTTTACCGGTAAACCATGCCTGATCAATCTCTTCTGGTGAGGATACAAAATAGGTCAGAGGATTAACGCTTTTACAAATTGAGTAAAGCATTTTGCCGTTCGAGCTTTCCGTTCCGCTTACGAAGACAATTATGTCGTGTCTCCTGGCGAACTCTTTAAGATGCGGCTCCCTGTTCGATACCTGTCCGCAAATGGTTTTATGAGTTTTGAGGTTGGTAGCGGGGTCAGCGCCTTGTTCTGCCATTTTTTTACCAAGTTGTTCCGAAAGAACACGGTATTCTTCAACACTCATTGTTGTCTGGGAAAAGAGAAAAACCGGTCGCCTGACATTTATATTCCCAAAGTCGGCAGCGCTGGTTATGAGAATACCTTCGTTATTTATCTGACCCAGAAGGCCTACTACTTCCGCATGCCCCGGCTTGCCGAATAGCACGATTTGTCCTCCGGAATCCCTGATTTTTAACCACGCTTCCCTGATCCTTGACTGCAGCCTCCTTACAATCGGACAGGTAGCTTCAATAATTGTTATATTGTTTTTTGAAGCCATAATATAAGTCTCGGGCGGTTCGCCATGAGCCCTGATGAGTACCTTGCTCCCGGTGAGATTGCTTAATTCGTCATGGGAAACCGAGACCAGCCCCAGAGATGAAAGTCTTTCAACCTCCTTGTCATTGTGAACAATCTGCCCCAGGGAATATACTTTCTCTCCGCTGGCGAGAGCTTTTTCAGCAATCTCCACGGCATTTTGTACTCCGAAACAGAATCCCGACTGTTTGTCAATTTCAACTTTCATTTTGCATCTTGTTGAGCATTTGCAGGAACCAAACCATCTGCTCTTCAACAGTCATCCTGCTGTTATCGAGGATAACCGCATCATCAGCTCTTCTCAGAGGACTTATGTCCCTGTTTTCATCGGCTATATCCCTGGCAACAATATTTTTCCTGACTTCATCAAAATCAGTAACAATGCTTTTTCCTTTAAGTTCATCGAGTCTTCTCCTGGCTCTTATATCAGCCGATGCAGTCATGAATATCTTAATATCGGCCTCGGGAAATACAACGGTTCCGATGTCTCTGCCGTCCATGACTATGCCCTTTCCTTCACCCATCTTCTGCTGGAGTTCCACAAGCCTTTCGCGCACTTCGGCTATCATGCTGATCCTGCTTACGTGAGATGCGACTTCCAGGCTACGGATCTCCCTCTCAACATTTTCACCGTTAAGAAAGGTCTCATCCCCTTCAAGTTCAGGGTTATGCAAGAATTCGATATTGATTTTCTTAAGGCCTTCAATTATGCCGGCCCTGTTAATTTCATCATTCAGTATGAGATTGTTCCTCATGCAGTAAAGGGTGACGGCCCTGTACATTGCTCCGCTGTCGATATAAATGTAATTCAGCAGTTTTGCTATCGATTTTGCAAAAGTGCTTTTTCCGCACGATGAATATCCGTCAATGGCTATTATAAGTTTCTTCTCCACAGCTTCTTTAGTTTCTGTTCCTTTTATATATTTTCTCGGGGCGGAAAACAAGTGAAATATTGCTTGACGATCCGGCAAGGTGATATGTTGCCCTTCCGAATTCAATATCAGCCCAGGTTGTCTTTATTCCGAACCCCCATGATAATCCAACGGTGGATACCTTTGATTCTATCTGTAATTCGCTTCTTCGCTGATAATTATATCCGCCGCATAAATAGAAGTTCTTATGAGGTATAAGTTCGACGCCCGCTATCAGGTGCCTTAGAAGGTTTTCGCCAAAGTCCTCACCCGCAGTGCTGGGCGGCAATGGTGTGGAAGCGGAGGTATACTTATGAGTCAGATCAAATTTCTCAAGATGCCTGTAGGTAAGTGAAAAGCGGAAAGGCGCATGGGCAAGCCTTTGTGTAACACCTGCCTGGATCTCAAATGGCAGATTCTGATGTTTTTCTCCGGCATAGGTTGTTAGCTGAAAACCTGCATTCTTAATAACAAGCCCTGCCGAGAGCAGATTTGAATTGCTGTGCCATGCTGCTCCGATGTCGGAGGCTATGCCTATTGACGTATAATCCTCGAGGTGCGACAGAACCGGCTTTAGATTTATGCCAACCGTTACCGATGAATTTATCTGAAATGAATAGAGCAGATTGAAGGCATATTCCGATGCATGAAAGCTACCCGTAATAGTTCCAGTTGGATCGGCTTCGGTGAACGAGCCATAATTAAGATATGTGAGGCCTAAAGCAAAATTGCCAATAAAAGGATACGACCTCGAATACATGGCCATGCCATAATTTATCCCGGCAAAATAATTTGTATAGTTCAGGGAAGCCGACTTGCTCATTTCTGCACCAAGCAGAGCCGGATTTTGAGAAGAAAGGTTAAGGTTTCCTGTACTAATCGAAACATTTGAACCACCGAGGGCAGTAACAAGGGCTGAATGAGTGAGGTTAAGAAACTCATAAACATTGTCGCCGCCAGTCTGCGAAAAAACCCTTGTTGTTAAAATCAGTAAAAGGAAAATATTTCCTGTCCTTTTTATCATAATCTGAAATGATCTCAAATATAATACGAATTTATTTAAACGATCAAACTGTGTAAATTATTATCAATGAATAGGATAAATATGTCCAGACGGAATCATGCTGTGTGGCCTGAAAGTGCTACAGCCTCGTTTACTGCCTTTTTGCTTCCATTCATCTGTGAAAGGAACAATCCGGAAACCACAATCACCATCCCGGTTATGTTCTGAAAAGTAAGCTTATCTCCTAGCAAAATAAATGAGAATAGTGCCGTAAAAACAGGAATACAGTTCGAAAAGACGTTTGCCTTCGTTATTCCTATTTTGCTTACCGCAAAGGCGAAAAAAATAAAGGCTCCGCATGAAGCAAATATCGAAAGCTCTATTATGGGCTTGAACATTTCAAAGTTAAACCTGGTATTCATAAAATCCTGAAAGTCAAGAATAAAAAACAAGGGCATAAAGAGAAGGGTGCCGATTATGTTCTGAGTATTTACAATATGAACGGGACTGTAGGAGCCCACAAGTTTACTTAAGGTGAGGTTGTAGCCTACGGCCGAGACAACCGCAAGACAAAGCAAAGCCAGCCCTTTGAGATTAAATGAAAGGCTTCCGTCGATATTCAGGATGAAAACCAGTACACCCATGAACGATAGTATAATACCGGCGTAATTTATACGGTGAAGCCTTTCGCCAAATATTATCCATGTGGCTATTGTGGCAACTACAGGTATTGTTGAGATGATAACAGAACAGATAGTTGCCGATACATACGTAAGTCCGAAACTCTCCCCCAGGAAATAGATGAAGGGCTCAAACAGTGCAAGCATCAGAAACAACCTGCGGTCTTCCTTTCGCACCCTGACAAATTTGCCTGTGGTTATCAGATAGGTAGTGAGCATAATCACCGAGAATAACAGCCTGATAAAAACAATAGTCAGTGGTTCAAATGTTTTGTTCGCTTCTTTAAACCAGATAAAGGAGAAAGCCCAGAATATCATCGACAGCACCAGTGCGCCGTAAATTTTCACTTTATTACTCAATTTTTTGCTTTTAATGAACCATCTTTTTTTGATGATGCGAATTTATATCTAATATCATTAACCGGAACTAATCCTTATTCTTTTTTGAAAGGGTTAATAAATCTTGCAAGTGATTTGCCTGTAAAAATAAATGCTTCCACCGGCCTTTTATTATATTTGTCTGAGTAAGGCTTATCTTTTATACACTGCCATTGTTGCTATACGTCACCTTTTAAATTACATTTTAGAAAATATGAAAATTCTGGTTTGTATCAGCATTGTTCCCGACACCACCATGAAGATCAGGATTGGAGGCGACAAAAGGTCCATCGATACTGTAGGTATCCAGTGGATCATTAATCCATGGGATGAATTATCCCTTACCCGGGCGCTGGAGCTGAAAGAGAGTTCATCCGGGGCAATTAAATCGGTTACTGTCATTCATGTCGGGACAGCATCATCGGAACCTGCATTAAGAAAAGCCCTCGCCATAGGCGCCGATGACGCAATAAGGGTAAATGCTGAACCATCCGATGCTTACTTTACAGCAGCTCAGGTCGCTGAGATGGTTAGTAAAGAGAAGTTCGACGTAGTGTTGTGTGGCATCGAATCGAGCGACTTTAATGGCTCGGCAGTGGGAGGAATGATTGCGGAGTTTCTTGACATTCCTTCGGTGTCAGCGGTTTCGGATATTAAATCAGATGCCGGAACAGTTATATTGACCCGCGAGTTTGATGGCGGTAAGGAGGAAGTAACTGTTCCGGCCCCCTTTGTAGCAATAGTGCAGAAAGGCATTGCAAAAGAACCCAGAATAGCATCCATGAGGGGCATCATGAATGCCAGATCGAAACCGGTCAGAGTTGCGGAGCCTATAGCCATTGAGCCTCTTACCTGCATAGCCATGTTTGAAAAACCTGAAGCACGTCCCGGTTGCAGATTCATCGATGCGGAGAATGCGGGTTTGCTGATCGAACTCCTGCACGACGAAGCAAAAGTAATCTGATCAATAGTTTGTAAAAAGAAATTTATTGCGAAATGTCAGTTTTAGTATATACCGAGAATTGGGACGGTAAGTTCAAAAAGCTTTCCTTCGAACTTGTTTCGTATGCAACAGAGGTCGCAAAAATGTTAAATACATCTGTTTCTGCAGTTTCGATAGGAAATGTTGCATGGGAAGAACTGAAGAAACTGGGTAACTATGGAGCTTCAAGGATTATCAGTATCCAAAGCGGACATTTAGCTACTCTCGATAACCAGGCTTACACAAGCGTTATTGCAGAAGTATCGCAGAAAGAGAATGCAACTGTCCTTATTTTCCCGAACAACAACACGGGAAAAGCTATCGCTCCCAGGCTATCAGTAAAATTAAAGGCCGGAATAGGTTCAGGGGTAAGCAGGCTGCCTTTGTATACCCATCCTTTTACTGTTTACAAAAGGACATATTCGGGAAATGCTTTTGCACATCTTGTAATTAATTCAGACATCAGGATCCTTACTCTGGCGCAAAATTCATTTGGTATCACTGAAACACCCAATAATTGCGTTATTGAGAACTTAAGTTCCGCATTTGACAATTCAACTGGGAAAACGGTTCTCAGGGAGGGACAGAAACAAAGCGGAAAGATCCTTCTTACTGATGCCGACATCGTAGTCTCGGGTGGGAGAGGAATGAAGTCTCCCGACAACTGGCCCGCACTCGTTGAGCTGGCGTCTTTTCTGGGAGCAGCAACAGCCTGTACCAGGCCAGTTTCGGATGAAGGCTGGAGGCCTCACGAAGAACATGCAGGACAGACAGGAAAGATCATCGCTCCAAACCTTTATATTGCGGTTGGAATCTCGGGAGCTACACAGCACCTTGCAGGCATAAGTTCATCTAAATGCATCGTCGCCATTAACACCGACAGTAATGCCCCGATTTTCGAAGCGGCACAATACGGCATTGTTGGCGATGCAATGAAGGTGCTGCCAAAACTTGTAGCTGCTGTTAAGGAAATAAAAAAATAAGAAAAAAATGCCACAAAGGCGCTAAGACACGAAGGGGAGATATGGAGAGACTACTAACATATGAAGAGGAAGAGATTGGGAAACAAATAGTTCACTCTTCTTTCATTGTACATAAGGCCCTTGGTCCCGGATTATTGGAAAAAGTATATGAGGTTTGTCTTTGTCATGAATTAAGAAAGCTTGGGTTGAATGTAGAACGGCAGCTTGATATCCCGATTGTTTATGACGGGATTACTTTTGATGAGGGATTGAGACTCGATCTTCTTGTTGAAAAAAAAGTTATTATTGAATTAAAGGCTGTTGATATTGTGAATCCTGTATGGGAGGCTCAGATAATTAGCCACCTTACTTTAACAGGAAAGAGACTTGGCTATTTAATAAATTTCAATGTACCTTTGATTAAGGAAGGAATAAGAAGATTTGTAAATACTAAATAGACCTTAGCGTCTTCGCGTCTTCGTGGCAAAAAAAAATGCTCAATAAAGAAAGGTGGAAAAAGGAAATCAGGGATGCCACAAAGGCGCAAAGACACGAAGGACTTGTTGAAATGCTTTTTTCAATCAACCACTTTACTGTAACCGGTAAGTGTCATGGCTGAATGATAAATCTTAATAAGGAAGGAATAAGAAGATTTGTAAATACTAAATAGACCTTAGCGTCTTCGCGTCTTCGTGGCAATAAAACAGCCGACCCAAAATAATAAATATGCTGAAACAGATTCTTTTTTCACTTTCATTTATTCTAACTCTGGCGGCGTTTGCCTGCTCAATTAACAGGCTGGCAGGCTTCTTCAGAATGACCATACCTGCATTCCCCATCAGGGATATCGGAAAGAGGATCAGGCTTACCCTTTCTGTTGCAATAGGACAGACGAAGATCTTTCGCAAGCCTGTGTTGGGACTGTTTCATGCACTTGTCTTCTGGGGATTCTGCATCATTATCTTCGGGAGTATCGAAATGGTTCTTGACGGATTATCCGGAAGTGAAAAGGTCCTTAAAATTCTCGGACCGGCATACGATGTTCTGATGGCTTCAGGCGATATTTTCGCTTTACTGGTCGGAGTGGCAATTATTATCTTTCTTACAAGACGTCTGTTTTTCCATATAAAAAGGTTTGAAGGTGATGAAATGAATAGTTGGTCTCATAAAGATGCAACCATTTCCCTTTCATTTATTCTCATTCTTATGATATCACTTATTACAATGAACCTGGGGTATGTCGGATTGATGTCGCATACCGGAGGCAATATTGAGGGCATTTACCCAATAGGCATTCTTCTTTTCTCAATGTTACACCAGCTTTCGGCTGAGACCTTCGGATTAATATATGAGGTGTCGTGGTGGCTCCACATTCTTCTGATTTTCCTTTTTGCAAATTATCTTCCATACTCGAAACATTTTCATGTCTTCATGTCGATACCGAATGTCTTTCTCTCGAGGCTCGATCCTGCGGGCAGGTTGTCGAACATGGAAAGTATAACAAGGGAAGTAAAATTTATGATGAATCCCGAAGCAACACCGGTTCCCGTACCTTCAGATTACCAGCCAGAACGGTTTGGAGTGAAGGATGCTGAGGATGTTACATGGAAAAACTATTTTGATGCGCTATCATGTACTCAATGCGGGCGCTGTACCGCTGTTTGTCCGGCAAATATCACAGGCAGGAAGCTTTCCCCGCGCAAGATAATGATGGACCTGAGGGCAAGAATGAAGGAGAAGGGCCCGCTGATGGTTAAACACGGGAGGGATTTCAGCGATAACCGTTCGTTAATCAGAGATTATATTTCAGAGGAAGAGATCTGGGCCTGCACCACATGCAATGCCTGTGCCACAGAGTGTCCTGTAAACATCGACCATCCTTCACTGATAATCGATTTGCGCCGTTACCTTGTTATGGAAGAAGCCTCCGCTCCGGGCGAACTGAAAGCTGTTTTCAGCAACATAGAGAATAATGGGGCTCCCTGGCAGTATTCCGCAGAGGACAGGCTTCTATGGACAAAGGATCTGGAAATATGTGAAAACTATCCGTTGTGAGCTTTAACCTCCCCTGCCTCTTAAAAACAAAATAAATGGAAACACCCAAAATAAAAGTTCCTGTAATGTCCGATCTCTGGTCGAGAGGAGAAAAGCCCGAATACCTCTTCTGGGTTGGCTGTGCCGGAGCCTTTGACAACCGTTATAAAAAGGTTGTCAGGGCATTTGCCAGAATATTAACCCATCTGGATGTCAGTTATGCTGTCCTGGGTAAAGAAGAGACTTGTACCGGCGATCCCGCAAGGCGCGCAGGCAATGAAATGCTTTATCAGATGCAGGCTCTCAGAGTTATTGAAATCCTTGGAAAGTATGAAGTCAAAAAGATTATAACGATTTGTCCGCATTGTTATAATATTTTCAGGAATGAGTTTCCCGATCTTGGAGGTAAATATGAGGTAATAAACTACCTGCAGTTTCTGCACAGGAATGTTGAAGAGGGGAAGCTCATAATAAATAAATCTTCCCTTATTAACACGGTGATTACTTATCACGACCCGTGCTATCTGGGAAGGGCGAATGACATTTACGAGGCACCAAGGGCGATTTTAGGAAGTATGACGACAGGATTTGTTGAGATGCAAAGGAATAGAAGCTATGCATTATGCTGTGGGGCAGGAGGTGGCCAGATGTTTAAGGAAGCCGAAAAAGGGAATAAAGGAATATTCATTGAAAGGACCGAAGATGCGTTGGCTACAGGTGCTTCTGTCATTGCCACTGCGTGCCCGTTCTGCATGACAATGATTACCGATGGTCTTAAATACAAAAACAAGGAAGATGAAATCAGAAACCTCGATATTGCCGAACTGATTGTACAATCAATGAGATTATAGTTTAACTGACTTTTAATAAACCCCCCGTGATGCCATGGCGGCCATCACAGTGGAAGTGATAGCCATCCGTACCTGACGAATTACAAGGTCTGTCTCATTAGCAAGAGAGTCAGAAGAAGTTAACTCTTTGCATCTGCTCTTAATCATCCTACGTTCGGTTCGGTCATCTGCGATCAAACGAAAAGACCGTGACGCTATTATCAGACTTATAATCATCTTCAGCTCTTTATCGGCAGTCTTGCCGTCTAACAATATGCCCCTGATCTTCATTATTAATTCTTCCCTCACTGACGGGTTTATTATGTAATACCTGTTGTAGGGAAATATATTAAGGAAGTATTTCTTTTCATGGCGGACGATACCAAGATTTACCAGCTGCCGGATATTTTCATCGAAGACAAACCTGTATTTGCGCGCCAGATTCCTGACCCAGTAGGCTATATTTTTATTATTATTTGCTTTTTCAATCCTCTCTACGCAGATATCGTGCCATTGAACTCCGTTTCGCCGGAATGACGGAATTACTCTTTTTTCGCTAAGGGATATCTCTCCGTTAACGAAGAAATCCATCAGGATGGCCCCGCAAAGTGAATATCTGAAATAAGTGTCGTCAATTCTTACCTTTCCCTTTTCAGGGTCAAGAGCGAGAATTATGAATTTAGTTGTAATAGGTAATTCCATTTTGAGGATTTTAAACAAAAATACATAGAAGCATCCAAACAAATATCAACAAAAAAAATGATAAAGATCAATTTTTGAGGTGCTAAAAAGCACCCATGGCTGGTAATTATTATTGTAGCTGATAACTTATTGGTAATGATATTCGGATATCTTTGTGAATTCATTAACAACGATAAAAGTATGAATCAGAACATAAAAAGGATAAGAAAAATTTTGGCAGGACTGGTACTGATAACGGCCGCCGCAGGGTTTACTTCATGCGAAAAATATCAATGGGCTCCCGTTAAGGTTGATCCGGAAGTTGTCATCTTTTTCCAGAAGGACATTCAGCCTATATTCACCGCGAATTGTGCCTCGTGTCATGGTGCAACAAAGGCTCCCGACCTGAGGGACGGCAAATCGTATGCTGCTTTGACAAAAGGCGCTTTTATCAGCCTGCCAGGAGAGTCAAGCAAGTTATATCTTAAGATGGAAGGTGCTGATCATGCTCCGCGCTCATCAAGTGTCGACAAACAGACCGTCCTCAACTGGATTAACCAGGGGGCAAAGAATAATTAATAATCATAAAACCAGATAAAAACTATTACTATGAAAAAGTTCTTTATAGCTTTAACTCTTTCTTTATTTATTGCCCCTTTGTTCGCCCAGGAAGAACCGGCAGCTGTATCAAATACATTTGCAACCTCTTACCTCATTGATAATCAGACTGTTGCCGTTCCTTTTAAAGGGAGTATGGAGCTTCAGATTCAGCACAGGTTTAGCCCTATTGAGAATATTAAAAATCTTTTTGGCATTTACGGTTCTGCCAACACACGTCTTAGCCTTAATTATGGTGTGGGCGACAGATTAATGATCGGTGTGGGTACATCAAAGGATTACAAACTTACTGATATACAGTGGAAATATCTTATCCTTCAGCAGAAAGAAGACAATAGCATGCCTTTCACCCTGGCGTATTATGGAAACGTAACTGCAGATCTCAGGAATCCTGATAGTTTTGGTCCTGAGGCAAATTTCAAGGAAATGCACAGATTGTCATATTTCACACAGCTTATCCTTGCACGTAAATTCGGCGAAAAATTCTCACTGCAGGTTGCTCCATCGCTGGCATATTTCAATACAGTTCAGTATATTGATGAAACTAACGGCTATAAGAACCTGAATTTCGGATTATCAGCCGGTGCAAGATACAACATGTTCGGCAACCATTCCCTCATGGTCGAATACGATCAGCTCCTTACAAAACAGGATCTTGTTGAGCAGCCAAAACCAAACATTGCATTCGGTTGGGAAATAAATACAGGTACACACGCTTTCCAGGTTTTCGCTACCAAACACAGTCTGCTCAATAATCAGTATAATCTACTGTATACGAGCAGTGACGATTATATGGTTGGTTTTAACATAACTGTAAGGTTCTAATAATATAAGAAATCAGGAATGAAATTTCTAAAATTCCGGTTGTTCTTATTTATCGCTTTTTATTCTTTTAGTACTCTGCTTTCTGCTGCTAATGTCATGTTTAGTAATGACAGTATTGTAGCTGCGGATACAGCAAAGTTTATTCCCCCTTATGCGGAGGATAATGAGAGGTGTTTTAAGTGTCACGGACAGTCGAAGTACGAATATACTAATGAGTCTCTCGGACGTCAGGTTAAGGCTATGATGTTTTCTGAGAGGATACTGAAAAGGGATGAGTTTTATAAATCGAATCACAAGAACTTCAGCTGCACCGACTGTCATTCTGCGGAGTATGTAAATTTTCCCCATGTGGGGACTCTGAGGATGGAGCCAAAGCTCAACTGTATCGATTGCCATGGGGGCGATGAGAATTTCGCTCAGTACCATTTTGAAGAGATTGAGGAGGACTACAAGCAGAGTATCCATTTTAAGCTGGAGGAAGAGGGATTTTCATGCTGGAAATGCCATGATCCCCATTCATATAAGATCTCTGTAAGGAACATGACGAATACAAAAGAGACGGTAGCATATGATAATGCAATCTGTCTGAACTGTCATTCTGACTTTAGCCGTTTTCAGCTTCTTACCGAAAAGGCAGAATTAAACATTCTTGAAAAACATGAGTGGCTTCCAAATCAGAAATCTCATTTTGCAAGCGTCAGGTGTATTGAATGTCATACAAAAATAAATAACAATATTCCGGTTGCGCATCAGATCAGAACAAAAGAAGAAGCTGTGAAGCGTTGTAATGAATGTCATTCCCAGAATTCAATACTGATGGCATCGTTGTATAAGTTTTCGGCAAGGGAAGAGCGCCGCGACGGCTTTGTAAATGGTATCATACTTAATGAATCGTATGTTATAGGTGCAAACCGTAATAAGTATCTTAATATTTTCAGCCTGATCATTTTTGCCGGTGTCGTTGCAGGTGTTGGCGTACACGTATTTTTCAGGCTTAAGAAATAATTACAACTTAAAACAGATATTATGTATCTCTACCCACGATGGATAAGAGGCTGGCATATGATTAATGCCCTGATATTTATTGTACTTATCGTGACTGGAATCAGCATGCAGTATACCGATAAGGACAGTACTTTCCACATGGTAGGATTTGCCATGGCAGTCAGATGGCATAATTTCGCAGCTATTGTACTGACAATTAATTATATATGTTTTGTTGCAGGGAATCTGTATACAAAAAACGGCCGTCACTACAAGATAAACAGGGAAACCTTTGTCTCCGACCTGATGACGCAGACAAAGTTTTATGCATTCGGAATGTTTAAAGGTGAAAAGCACCCGTTCCCGGTTACCCTGAAATCGAAATTCAACCCGCTTCAGAAATTTACCTATGTACTGGCAATGTACGTTGCTGTTCCACTGCTCATTATCTCAGGTATAGGCCTGTTTTTTCCGGAAATTACCATTGACAGGTTCGTAGGTATTAGCGGATTGATACTTACCGATGTTTTACATATCACGATGGGCTTTTTCCTTTCGATTTTCATGATCATTCATATTTATACCTGTACCCTCGGCTCAACTCCGACTTCTCTTTTTACGGGCATGATTACAGGTTATCATAAATCGGATGACCACCACTAGTTAAGGTATAGTTTTAAAATATTGTTTGCGCGGCAAAGTTTCATCAGAAATTTTGCCGCGTTGCTTTTTTCAGTAAGGCCCCACACCAACCCCTCTCCCGGCAGATCTCATTCCAGGGGGTTGTTGAAAAGCTATTTCTTTATTCCTTTGTGCCCTTAATAAAACCCTTGGTAAATGATAAGGTACACAAAGGGAAGAATTCTGAGCAATTGACTTATTCAACAACCCCACAAGTTACAGGGTAGAATAGCCCCCCTTTGTCACCTGTGAGATGGGGGGCGTGGGGATGAGGTCCAAACCCGTGAGAAGGAAGAGGTGGCTGGGGCGAAACGCAAACCTGAATCCACAAAAAAAGCCGGACCCATTGGGCCCGGCTTTGATTTTTTATAATCTGGAATAATTAGATTCCTGCTGCTGTTAAAGCCTCGATTGAGTTCTGTAACAGGGCTTTCGAGTATTTGTAGTTGTGAATTCCAAGGCTGTATTCCCTGAGGCAAAGCTGGAAGTTGATCATAGAACCTATGACAACATTCTTAAGTGTAGGGAATATCGGGAGTGCAGTGTTTATAGCTTTCTGATCAACAGTCCAACTGCCTGCAGGAGCCGGGTTTCTGTAAGCGCCAAGAGGGTTGGTTGAGGGATCATAGATATTTAGGTAGCCATCATAGTTCTCAGCTGTTTTACCAGCCCAGAGGTTTGTTTCAGCATTTGCATCAGTGTGGAGGATTTTACTTGTGCCATCACCTAAAGAGTTGATCTTTGTTGCAAGAGTGCTGAGAAGACCTTTGATTTCGTTTCTTGGACCTGTCCAGAATGCTGTTGAGGAAGAAGTGATTGCTGATGAATGGCATCCTGTGGTGTTACAACTGTTGAAGTTACCTGTTGCGGTGAAGGTGTGGCCACCTGATCTGCCAGCTATTGTAGCCATATGGCAGTCTTCGCATGAAGCAGCTGTTGTGTGTGTTGAGCTTGCATAAGTCTGTGTTCCTGCATACTCAATTCCGCCAACACCAGCAAATACTGCGCCAACGCCGCCATAATGAACGTGCGTTCTATAAGAAGGGATCAATTTGTTAGGAGCAGCATTTCCAACTGCGTTGTCATAGAAAACGGTTGTTGGTGCACTTACAAGGCTTGCATAGTCAACAACGTCGCCATTTGAAAGAGAAGAACTTGTTGTTAAAGGACGAGGCTGGTGGCATTTTACGCAAAGGTTGCTCATTCCGCCATCCTGTGTGAGGTTGATTGTTTTCGCACCTTTCCACATTGACATCGGAACAGCTGCTTTTGTTGTAAGAGGTGAGAAGTCAGTACCTGCAAATGTTGTGTGCAGGCTGCTGTGGCAAGTGAAGCAGGTGATTTCTCCAAGTGCCGATGTCGCAATTGTTACATAGCTGTTTGAATATTTTCCTGTTGCTGCGTTGAGAGCAAATGTTGCAGGGACATTGTTCTTGCAAACATACTTGAATGCTTCCTGTGTGTGGCAGGGTGTACAGACAACGTTTCCTGCTTCTTCAAAAGCGGCTTCACCATAACTGTGTTTCGAAAACTCAAACTGAACGGCAACAGCGTCAACAACAGTCGGGTTGTGGCACTCCTTGCAGGTTTCGTTTGCATCTTTTCCATCTTTTCCATTTGCTCCGGCTGCTCCGTCAACGCCGTCTTTTCCGGCCGGGCCTAATGGTCCTTCGCAGGAAGCGAGAAAGAAACCAGCAATGGTAAACATTGAAATTACTTTGAAAATGGTTTTCATAATTATTAGGGTTTAGTTAATTATTTCTGAAAGCAATTTACATATTATGGTTGTTATTGCATTAACAGTAAAACTGCTATATGCAATGTTCATCGTTGATACATATTTCAAGAACAATTGATAAATATCAATATGGTTTATGATATTTATTATATTTGTGGTTTGCTGAATGTTAAAAACTTAGTTTTAGAAACTTTTATTCAGGAGCAATGGCAGGACTTAATTTAATTAAAAGCTGTGAATCGTGCAGCTGCAGATGGATGAATTTCAGGCATTTGACAAAGAATGAACTGCAACTGCTAAATCTAAACAGGTACGAAGCTACTTTCAAACCCGGGGAGATCATGGTGAAGCAGGGTTCTCCAACGTCAAATGCACTCTTCATGTCGGCCGGATTGTCGAAAATATACATTGAAGGAAGCCGTGGCAAGAACTTTATCCTTGGAATTGCATCTCCCGGAAAACTGATCCTGGGACCGGGAGCATATGTGAATTCCCGCCACAGCTATTCGGTAGCTGCAATTACCGCCGTTAATGCCTGTTTCATAAGTGTCGACATTTTCAAACAACTTACTAAAGAGAACAGCGCTTTTGCTGAAAGCCTTATTGAGGACATCAGCATAAAAGCCCTGGAGACACATAACCGGATGGTAAACCTCGTTCAGAAGAGGATGTCGGGAAGACTGGCTGATGCCCTTTTATATTTTGCTGATGATGTTTTTAAAAGTGATAATTATGATATGATTCTTTCACGACAGGATCTTGGAGATATGACAAGCATGGCCAAGGAGTGCGTCGTGAGGATTTTGAAGGAGTTTGAGGAGTCAGGTGTCGTATATTCCAATTCCTCTACAATAAAGATTCTGGATAAGGAAAAGCTGGTTCAGATATCGGAAAATGGATAGAGGAGCCCGAAGTCGGGAGTCGGGAGTCCGAAGTCCAAAGCAGACAATACGAAACCTGCAGCCTGACGCCTTAAGTTATATATAATGTATTCAAATTGAAAAAAAATGATTTTCTTCGGGATCGGATTTTGGATTGCGGATTTCGGATCGGAGATTTCGGATTTATTGCTTCCGTCTTCGGACTCCCGACTTCAAACCTTTTAAAAGTAAATAAGAATAAACAAAAATAAACTATGAAGAATATTAAATTTCTGTTCTCCCCCATAATGATGGGTATCCTGTTCATTCTGTTTGCAGCCGCTATGGCTGTGGCAACCTTCATCGAAAATGATTACGGTTCTCCCGTAGCATATAATCTGGTATACAATGCCAGATGGTTTGAGCTTATTCTTCTGCTTCTCGCCGTGAACCTTGTAGGGAGGCTTATTATTCTGAAACTATACAGAAAGGAAAAAATTGCAGTTTTTCTTTTTCATATTTCTTTTATCCTGATGATAGCCGGCGCCGCAATAACCCGGTATCTGGGGTGGGAGGGATCCATACATATAAGGGAAGGAGAAGAGCAGAATACCTGTTACACCGGTGCTAAGTTTATCGGATATACTGTTACCGATGCTTCGGGAAAAGTAACCGATTCAAATTCTGAAGAATATACAATGACCTCAGTGTCAGCCGATAATTATCAAAAGACTATAAATGTAGGTGGCAACAGTTATGAACTTATTCTTGCAAAAATAATTCCAAATGCATCTGATGTTATTGAGCCTTCCCCCAACGGTGTGCCTGTTGTTTCTCTTTATCTGACAACCGATATGAAATCAGGAGAAGCAGTAGTCCTGCAAAAAGGCGAGAAAAAAACTGCAGCTGGTATTACAATAAGCTTTGATGCAGGCGGACCCGCAGATGCCAATATAACCTTCGAATCGGATTCTTTCCGCATCTCGTCAGAAAACGGACTTGGTGAGATGAGCATGATTACCCATACATCAACCATGTCGGAACCTGGCAAAAAGCTTGCTTTGAAAACCATGCAGGTTGTCACCGTGAAGGATATCAGAATAGTCCCTCAGGAAATGGTTGCCTCAGGAACATTCAAGGCAGTGGCTGTAAATCCTGAGGAACAGAAAACCGGACAGAATGCCTTCATATTCCACCTGACCGGAGGACAAAATTCGGAAACTGTTTATCTCTGGGACCGAGAAACTGAAAATGTCGGATCGGGATCGTGCAATATCGGAGGAAACAGGGTTGAAATTTCGTATGGATCGGAGACCACCAGGCTTCCTTTCAGCATAAAGCTTAATGATTTTATTCTGGAAAGATATCCCGGATCTACAAGTCCTTCAGGATATAAAAGCGATGTTGTTCTTATCGATAAATCAGCAGGCATCGAAAAGCCATTTATGATTTTTATGAATAATATTCTGAAATATAAAGGATACCGGTTTTACCAGTCTTCATTCGACCAGGATGAGAAGGGTACCATCCTTTCCGTGAACCACGACCCGGCAGGAATGCTTGTTACCTATACAGGTTATGTCCTCCTCTTTTTATTTATAATACTTGCATTGGTGAGCAGGAATACTGTCTTCAGAACCGTTACTCCCTCGCACTGGCAGTCGAACATCAGAAAATTCGCACCTTTCCTGTTATTAATGCTTTTCATTTCAGGAACTGTATCTGCACAGGGTACTAAGCTTATCCCGGATAAGCCTGTGGCCGAAGAGTTTGGGAAGATACTTGTCCAGGACCAGAAGGGACGTACAAAACCGCTCTTTACATTAAGTAATGACATACTCAGAAAAGTAGCACGTGCCAATGAGTTTGAAGGACTAAATTCGATGCAGGTATTCACCGGGCTTTTGCTCGATTTTAATAACTGGAAAGACGTTCCTATAATAACTATAGGTAATGCTGAGATCAGGAAAAAACTGGGTATAAGTGGCAAATATGCTGCCTTTTCTGATCTTGTGGATATAAACGCAAGCGGCGACTACAAAATAACAAAGGAGGTTAACGATGCTTACAGCAAGGCTCCCGGTGACAGGAACAAGCTTGATAAGGAGGTCATGAAAATAGATGAGCGTGTGAACATTTTATACATGATCTATCAAGGTGATTTCCTGAAGATATTCCCGTTGAAGGAGGATTCCCATAACTGGGGGTCGATGCAGGAAGCTCTTGCAAAGGCTTCTACCAGTGAGGATTCGACCTACCTCGCGGGTATTATCCCGGTACTGAAAGACGCACTTGAGACAAACAACATTTCAGTCGTAAAACAGGTTGCAAAATCGGTAAGCGATTATCAGGCAAGGTTTGCCGGATATGATCTTCCGTCTTCATCAAAGACTTCTGCCGAATTGCTTTATTACCGGCTTAGTATCTTCGAAAGACTTTTTCCCTTCTATGCAACAGTCGGACTCATAATGCTAATAGCTCTGATAAGTATGGTTATAATTGGGAAAAAAGAGAAGTTGCTTTTACTTAAGGTACTTACAGGAATACTTTTTGCCGGGTTTTTGTTACATACCTTCGGGGTTGGGCTGCGCTGGTATATTGCCGGCAGGGCTCCTATGAGCAACGGATACGAGTCGATGATTTTCATTTCGTGGGTTACTATCCTGGCAGGTTTTCTCTTCAACCGCAGATCGGCTTTCGCTCTTTCGGCCACTGCTGTTCTTGCTTCAATGACCCTGATGGTCGCCCATCTCAGCTTCATGGACCCTGAAATAACGAATCTTGTTCCTGTTCTGAAATCATACTGGCTGACGCTGCATGTTTCAATTATCACCGGCAGTTATGGATTTCTTGGACTTGGAGCTGTACTTTCCCTTATTAATATGATTCTGTTGTCGCTCTCAAACAAAAAGAACCTTCCCCGAATTGCAGCTACTATCGATGAAATTACGGTTATCAATTTCAAGTCGCTAACCCTTGGATTATACTTCCTTACAATCGGA
Organism: uncultured Bacteroidota bacterium; assembly: GCA_903844815.1. Classification (GTDB taxonomy): domain Bacteria; phylum Bacteroidota; class Bacteroidia; order Bacteroidales; family VadinHA17; genus LD21. Next base: position 75,678 of record CAIMVD010000100.1, read on the forward strand.
ACTTTCCTGGGAGCCGTATGGGCTAATGAATCATGGGGCAGATACTGGGGATGGGATCCAAAGGAGACCTGGTCGCTGATAACTATAATATTATACAGCATTGTCATTCACAGCCGTTCTATTCCCGGAATGAAAGATATATTTACTTTTAATCTGATATCTCTCTTTGCCTTCTCCTCGGTTCTGATGACTTATTTCGGAGTGAACTATTATCTCTCGGGAATGCATTCATATGGATCAGGTGATCCGATTCCCGTTCCTTCATTCGTATATATTGCGGTAATTCTTCTTACTGCGCTGTCGGTACTGGCTTACTGGAAATATTCAAATTACAGTAAACCCTCTGATACCAAAGTGAAGAATTAACTGTAATAATTAATATTTAATACTTAATTTTATAAAACCTGGGCTGTATTAAAAGTCAATGCTTAGTGTTCTTCCCTTTGTGCCCTTTACAAAGGGTTTCACAAAGGGCTCAAAGGCAAAAAACACCTGATCTTTTGACATAGTTCTGGAATTTCCAAAGCATCGTCGCATTATATTTAAATATGAAAACAATCATTCGTATTACTGTTGCCCTGTTTCTCCTTGTTGGGTGTAAATCGGTGGTGCCAAAAAACAGTTATGATATACTTACTGTTCCTGCCGGCGACAAATTTACGGAAATCAAGACAGGAGGAACAACGATTCTGCCAAGTGGCCGGTTTCTTACACCTGCAGGAGATTTGATACGGATAACAGGTGATCCTTTCGGAATGGCTGTTTCTCCTGACGGGAAGAGATCAGTCACCCTGCACAATGGCGTGATAACAATAATTGATAACAGGTCGCTTGATGCAATAAGGGTTCCCGGCTATGACAAAAAGATAAGGTCCCCATTTTCCGATGGCTCCTGTATGGGCGTTGCCTTCTCAAACGATTCCAAAACAGTATATTTAAGCGGAGGTGACAACGGGGCAGTTTTAATTTACGACATTGAAAAGCTTGTACGTCTGGATTCAATATCGCTAAATGGCTCTTTTAACGGAACTGGTTTTGTTGATAGTTTTACTACCGATTTGGTTCTTAATGAACCCGAGAATGAACTGATTATTCTTGACAGGGGGAATTTCAGGATGGTCAGGATTGATCTGGAAACGAAGAAGATTAAAGCATCGGTAAAAGTAGGTCGCCAGCCATTCGGTCTGACGCTTAGTCCCGACCGTAAAACCGCCTTTGTTGCAAATGTGGGTATGTATGAATATCCCCTGATTACAGGTGCTACTCCTCAAAACTACGATTCACTTATGATATCGCACCACCCTTACGGTGACAACACGGAGGAATCGATAAACGGTACTTTAGTCGAAGGGAGAAAAATCCCCGGAGTCGGAAGTCCGCTTCACCCTGACGCAATGAGTGTCTTTACTATTGACCTTGGGACCAATCAGGTAATCGATAAGTTCAAGACAGGTCACCAGATCGGTCACATGATTGAGGATGCTGAAGTGGTGGGCGGGGCAAGTCCTAACTCAATTGCCGTAGGTTCACAGTTTGCATATGTTTCAAATGCCACCAACGATAACATTTCAGTAATTGATTATAAGAATCATACAATTACAGGCCATATTCCTATACTTGTCGATCCGAGGATTGATAAATTCAGGGGACTTCTTCCTTTCGGACTTACTCTCAGCCGTGATGAGAAAAGGCTCTATGTTGCCCTGCTCGGATTCAATGCTGTTGCCGTAATAGATCTTCCCTCGGGAAAAACAGCAGGTCTCATACCTTCAGGGTGGGGACCAACAAGGATAAAACTTTCGGATGATGAAAAGGAGTTATATATAATTACCTGCCGCGGACTGGGGGCCGGGCCTAACGGCGGTAAAGACTTTGTGTCGCCTGTTCAGGGTTCTTATGTGGGAGATATTCAGCTGGGAAGTTTCCAGCGGGTTAAAATGCCTTCTGAAGAGGAACTTGCGGCTTATACAACCCAATCAGTGCAAAATACTTTCATGTCGGTTACTGTTTCAGATGACGGAAAGAATCCTCTTCCGGTACTTCCCGGCATACGGCAATCACCGATAAAATACATTGTCTATATAACAAAAGAGAACCGGACTTACGATGAGGTCTTTGGTCAGATGAAGAACGCTGAAGGCGACAGCACAATTGCAAGGTATGGAGTGAACAATGAGTATCTGCTCCCTGATTCGTTGAAGGGGAAACTGACCGGGATGACAATTAGTCCCAATCATCACAAGGCTGCAAAGCAATGGTCATTTGCCGATAATTATTATTGCGACAGCGATGCCTCTATCCACGGGCACCACTGGATGATGGGAGTTATCCCTAACGAATGGGTTGAGGTTAATTCGAGTGTTTCGAAATCGGCAAAGGTTTTCTCCACAGCACCCGGGCAGCGTTATCCCGGATCAACGGGAAGCATGGATCCTGAGGATTATGCGGAAATAGGGGGCTTATGGGAAGCACTCGGGAGGGAAAATGTCTCGTTTTACAACTTTGGCGAAGCGAATGAAACAGCTCATGTCCGGGAGGAGTGGTATGATACACTTACCGGAGCCTCCCACCTGGTAATGGTTCCTATGCAGAAAGCCTTGTTTGGAAGAACAAGCCACGATTATGCGGGTTTCAACATGAATATCCCCGACCAGTACCGGATGTATCAGTTCGAAAAGGAGTTTACCGCAAAATGGATAACTGGCAGCGATACTATGCCCTCGCTTATAACCATGCAGGTCCCTAATGACCATGGCGCATCCCTAAGGCCACAGGACGGCTATCTGTATCCGGGGGCGTTTATGGCTGATAATGATCTGGCTATTGGCCGTATTCTTCATTTCCTCTCAAGGACAAAATACTGGAAAGATATGCTCGTAATAATTACCGAAGACGATCCGCAGGGCGGGGTTGACCATATCGACGCCCACAGGTCGATACTTATGATGGCAGGTCCCTACGTCAAAAGGGGTTATGTTTCTCATACTCATGCAAATTTCGGATCGGTGCTTAAGACGATTTACAATATTCTGAATGTTCCATATGTGAACCAGTTTGATGTAACTGCATCGCTGCTTCAGGATTTCTTCACACCGGAGCCCGATTATACTCCGTTTACCCTTGAGCCAATTGATACCAGAATCTTTGATGCGGAACTCGCAATGAAAAAATATAACAAGACAATTGACTGGCGTAAAATAGAACAGGGTCCGCCGCTTGATAATGAGGATGTCGAAAGAGCCGTACATTATAAGCAAAATTAGCAGTACATTTAAGAACAAAATAATATTGTTATGCGTAAAGGAATTTATTTTCTGTTGCTGTTATTTCTTGTTTCGGGATGCAGTACTAATCCTGCATTTGACTGGGACTTCCTTTCCCTGTACAAACCCGGGGAGAATCCGATTATTAAGGCTGATTCAACATTTACCTTTACCGACCCGATTAAAAAAACTGAGGTACGCTGGCAAAAGGCCGATGTGTTTAATCCTGCAGCTATTGTAAAGGATAACAAGGTTTTTCTTCTCATTCGCTGTGAGGATAATCCCGCAGCCTTTCTCGGAGGGAGGACTTCCAGGATAGGCCTGGCATCAAGCGATGACGGTATCCATTTTACTAAATATCCCGAGCCGGTTTTGTATCCCGACAGCAGTCAGTTTATGCAATATGACTATCCCGGAGGTTGTGAGGATCCCCGAGTTGTCCAGACGGCTGACAGCCTTTACGTTATGGTTTATACCTCCTGGAATTATAAAGTGGCCAGGCTTAGTGTTGCTTTTTCACGTGACCTGATTCATTGGGAGAAGAAGGGTCCGGCTTTTTCGAAGGCTTATGACGGAAAATTTGCAGATATCTGGTCAAAATCGGGCTCAATCATTACGAAGCTGGAGGATGGCCGGCAGGTTGCAGCAATGATAGACGGAAAATACCAGATGTACTGGGGCGAAAATTTTGTAAACCTGGCCTGGTCCGAAAACCTTTATGACTGGTATCCTTCGCTCGACGAAAAAGGAGAACTCAAAGCCCTTATCTCTCCACGGAAAAACAAGTTCGACAGCCAGCTGACCGAATGTGGTCCCCCGGCGATTATAAATAATGAAGGCATTGTACTTTTCTATAATGGTAAAAACTCTGAAAAGGATGATGCAACTGCCGAAGTGCCAAAAGGAACCTATTCAGTCGGGAAGGTAGTGTTCGACAAAAACGATCCTGAAAAGGTAATCTCACGCTCAGACACCTGTCTGCTCAAACCAACCCTTCCTCATGAGGTTACAGGACAGTATAAATCTGGAACGACGTTTTCAGAAGGGCTGGTTTATTTTAAGGATAAGTGGTTCCTCTATTACGGAACGGCAGATTCATATGTGGGAGTCGCTATCTCCAAATAGAATTTAAAAAAGACATAATTCAAAATCCAGGCTTGTATGAAAACAAAGAGATTAAACTCATTTTTTCTTATAGTTCTTATTATTTTATTAGTTGCCTGTACAACAGAGAAGAAGCAAACTTCTTACAATGAAAAGTACAGGCCCCAGTTTCACTTCTCTCCCCCCGGAAACTGGATGAATGACCCCAATGGACTTGTATATTATAAGGGTGAATATCATTTTTTTTATCAGTATTATCCCGACAGTACTGTGTGGGGACCGATGCACTGGGGGCATGCAGTAAGCAACGACCTTGTTCACTGGGATAACCTTCCAGTTGCGCTTTATCCTGATTCTCTTGGATATATCTTTTCGGGAAGTGCGGTTATTGACTGGAATAACACGTCAGGGCTGAAGCAGGGCAATGAACCTCCGATTGTTGCAATTTTCACCCATCATTCACCAACTATTCTTGAAAAAAAGACAAACGATCATGAGTACCAAAGTATTGCCTTCAGCAATGACAAGGGGAGGACCTTTATTAAATATGATGGCAACCCCGTTATTCCCAATAAGTTGAAAGAAGCTGATTTCCGCGATCCGAAGGTTTCCTGGAATGACAGCCTTGAAAAATGGGTTGTTGTACTTGCAGCAGGACAGAAGGTTGAGTTTTTCAGCTCTCCGGACCTCAAAAACTGGGAATACATGAGTGAGTTTGGAACCGGTGCAGGAGCTCACGAAGGTGTATGGGAATGTCCTGATTTTTTTAAACTGAAAATCCAGGGGGAGGAAAAATGGGTACTGATTGTCAACATGAACCCCGGATGTCCGAACGGAGGCTCCGGAACCCAGTATTTCATTGGTCAGTTTAACGGCAAGGAGTTTATTAATGATAATCCTAAGGAAACGACTCTATGGCTCGACTATGGCCCCGACAATTATGCCGGAGTAACCTGGAGCGATATCCCGAAAGAAGACGGCAGGCGGATCCTTATCGGCTGGATGAGCAACTGGGCTTATGCTCAGGTGACGCCAACTGCCGAATGGCGCAGTTCTAATACAATTCCCCGGGTACTTGAACTTAAAAGCACTCCAGCGGGATTAAGATTGTCAGCAAACCCGGTAAAAGAAATTGAAAAACTCAGAGCTGCGAGCAGTGTTATTAAATTAACAGCAGGTTCTGAAGTTAAAATAACCGGTCTGAATGAATTTGAAATGAGTAAGAACCTTGCTGAAACTGATACAGAGGAATTTGGATTTATATTTTCAAACAGCAAAGGGGAGCAACTTATTGCCGGATACAACAGGCAGTTAAACCAGTTTTATACCGACCGTTCCAAATCGGGAAAAACTGACTTTTCGCCCGAATTTGCAAAAATCCATTATGCCCCAAGAATATCTCAGGATAGTGTATTGTCTCTTAACTTGTTCCTCGATCATTCCTCAATTGAAATCTTTGCCGATGGCGGGCTTTCTGTAATGACTGAGATCTTCTTCCCTTCTGAAATTTTTGATCGTGTAACATTTTTTCAAAAAGGGGGGACAGCTGTTAACCAGGAATGTACAATTTATGATCTGAATTCTATCTGGCCATGATTGTCTGATTGACGGTAACTATATCAGATAATCTCGATAGAATATCCATTGTATAATCTCCCATAGTTGGTCCGAACCAGCCCATGGTTTTTGATTCGTATTCATCGAGATAGAAATATTTTCCCGGAATGATGTACCCGGTATAGCTTCCGTTGAAGCTGGAAACCGCAGTTTCAAAGCCTCTTGCAGACATGGCATTTTTTATCTGCAGTGCATATTCCCCGCTGAAATCACAAGGAGTTGTGAACCACACCAGTTCGCCGATCCTGAGTGCCTGAAGCCGGGCATTTACCGGTTCAGGCATCAGTTTTCTGCTTAAAAATGAAGAGAGGTTGATTCTTGTTGTCAGCCGTATATGATATTCAGGCAGATATGGCTTGAGGGATACAAATGCCACTGACGGGTTTGAAGACATTTTGATTTCAGGCAGATGAACGAACATGCTGTCGGCCAAAGCTTCTCCAATAATTTTTGGTCTGTCGAAACCATTTCCTTTACCTTCAGGGCTCTGGCTTCCTGTTGATCCGGCAAAGAAGAGTGCCGGCCCGCCAATTGCGGCTTCAGTTTTTCTTTCCCAGTAGCCGGGATAGTCGGAACTGATTTCCATATCGTCATCTCCCATTGTAGTAGCGTGTGCCGGAAATGACCCTATTACGGCTTTCTTCCCTTCATCCTGCTGAATTACGATAAAGCTGAAGTCGCCGTTGATAGTGCCATTGTCGCCTGTTAAACGGTTCCGGGTATAGTTGCGGGCATTGAATGAGCCAGTTCCTGCCGATGCAGGCCTGAGGTCCTCAATTGCGCCTGTAACAGCCTTTGTTATCTGCTGTGAGATCCATCGTTCAATGTTCCTGTTATTCTTGCCGGCAAAAAGCTGTCCTACGACACCGGGGCCCCATCCGCCAAGGCTCGAATGGGTGTGTGTGGCAGAAAAGATCAGCTGATCCCTTTTTATTCCTTTTCGTTGAAGAAGAAGGCAGGCTGAATCCGTAACGTTTGGTGGCATGATGAGAATATCGGCACTTACGAGTATGATTGTTTGTTCCCCCGATTTTAATGCAACTGCCTTTACAAAGATACTGTCGTGTAAACCCGTTGCCGGCTTGCCTTTTCTGTCGCCGTATCCTGCAAGCGGGACCATCATGAACTTTCCTTCGCGGTAATTATCCTCTTTGGCGCCAAGAACAGGAGTGAGGCTTATTCTTGAGAAACCCGCCTGAATTGAATCTGTCCTGATTGAAACAACTGATTTCAGGCTGTCAATCCTGGCGGCTGTTTTAAGAAAATAATCTTCCTCCAGGTAAGACACCCTCTTAACACGGGAAGTACCGAGGATAAAAATCAAAAGGATAACCAGTAAAATGACGCCCGGGATAGTAAACAGCCGTTTCATTTAAGATATTAATTAATATCAGATTCAGTATTGCTGATAATTGAATATGAACAGAATACTAACTTTTGATTGATTTCGAAGCCTCGTCCCAGTAAACGGTTTTATGCTGGAAGAAGGCCTCGTTCGCCATATGGCAGGCAATTGCAGCATGGTTGCCGAAAACAGCATCTTCGACTACCGGCTTGCGCGATTTTACAGCTTCGAAGAAATTCCAAAGGTGAGGAACCATGTCGTCCCAGTCGTGGCCTCTGTAATTTACTTCCTCAAAAAGAGGTTCCTTACCAAGTTTCGGGGCATTTTCGCTGTGCCATTTGCTTTCATACTCGGCACGCATCTGGTGAGGGAATCCCCCTGCATAATAACTCGGAGCAAAATCGATTCCGGGCTGAGGAGCATAACGGAGGTTAAACTCACCCGCATCCAGGATTCCTTTTGGGCCCATAAATCTGGCCAGTTCGGGAGTTTCTGTTCCTAGTCCGAGCCTGCAATAAACAGGAACGCCGTGGAAATCAAATAATACAACATGAAGGTCAGGCATGTTTCTTCCATCTTTCCAACGGAAGATCCCTCCAAGGGCAGTTGCTGAACGCGGAGCTTCATTCCAGCCAAGGGTTACCATCATTCCGCTTACCAGATGTACCATAAGGTCGCCGCCAACACCCGTGCCGTATTCTTTCCAGCAGCGCCAGCGCGCGAAATGATCCTTGTTGAAAGGAATCTTTGGTGCATCATTCAGCCAGGTATCCCAGTCGAGGGTCTTGGGTGACAAATCAAGTGGTGCGGGATACTGCCATGCACCGGTGGGATCATTTCTTCCCAGGGTAAGCTCAACCTGTTCTATTTCGCCAATAGCACCGGCACTGTACATCTCCCTGGCCTTTTCACAGAGCCGTGAACTGACTCTCTGGGAGCCTATCTGAACTATCCTGTTATTCTTTTTTGCAGCGGCAACCATCTCAAACCCGTCGGCGATAGTATGCGACATTGGTTTCTCGCAATAAATGTCTTTTCCTGCATTGCACGCGTCAACTACAACTCTTTTATGCCAGTGGTCGGGAACCGCAGCAATTATGCAGTCAATGTCCTTGCGATCGAGAAGTTCCTGATAGTTCCTGGTTGTATAAAGATTCGGGTTATTTGTTATCTCTTTTGCCAGGGTATGCCTGCCGTCGTAAAGGTCGGCAGCTGCAACACATTCGACTCCCGGAAGAGATATTGCACCCGGCAGCAGTCCCGAGCCCTGCATGCCAATGCCAATAATGCCAATGCGAAGTTTGTCACCAGGGGCAACGTTTTTTGACATTGAACTGTATGGATGGGCATCGAGGTTGAAAGTCTGTGATGCCAGCAGGCCACCGCCTGCCAGTGCCCCTGTCTGGATGAATTTACGCCGTGTAAGATTGGTTTTCATATTTAATGATTTTATATTGAAGAATAATTTTCATCTTGCTTTTAAGTAAGCTGCTGTTAGTAAAATTAGAAATATTTTTACGATTAAAATTAATAGACTGATTTTTATTTATTTCATACGATAATTGAATGCCTTTTATTAATTTGAGGACTTAATATTTGCGTCATGATAAGCGAGAGCATTCTGGAAGGAGTTCTGAAAATATTCGCAATAATCGCGCGGCCTGAATGTGACCCTGAGAAAAGAAGGAATAACGTCAGGAAATTTCTTGACAATCAGCTAAATCAGGTTGGGGTTAGCAAATGGCTTAAGAAGTTTGACGACTATTACGATAAAGTTCAGTCTGACAATAAAGAGAGGGATCAGAAAAGAAAGGAACGAAAAGCTGGCAGGGAGAAATCCCGGAAATCAGGGGCCGGCGTAGCATTTGCCCGGGCAGATAATCCTGTCAAGGCCACTCCGAATGCAAATTATAAAAAATTAATGATCGTTCAGATAATTGAAGAGATCAGCTACGATCTTCCCAAGGAGTTAAAGATAATTATAGTCATCCAGCTTCTTGAATTTTGCAAATCGGAAGAAAATTGCGGATCGAATGATAATGCTGTAAATGATTTTCTTCTTGATATAATAAGAGGCGTGGCGGAGTTGATTAACATTGGTTTTAATGAAGTTAATCAGATAATGCATTTCGTTCTGAGTGAATTTAATGCCCCGCCTGATTCGCCTGAATTCATGATTGTCGACAGCAAAGAAACCTCAGTCCTGACAAAAGCTGGTCATTCCTATGATGATTGTATTGATGGTCAGATTTGGTTGATGTTTATTCCCTCTGTTTCATCGTGTTTTGTCAGATACGATGGTCAGAGCGAGCTGACGATCCTTGGGCAGCCTTTGCTAACTGACAAAGTATATCATCTTCCCCGGGGATCCGCGATAAAAAAGCCGGATGGAATGAAGATTTATTACAGCGACATTGTTTTTCTTTTCAAAAAGAATGGGTTCGAAGGCAGACGTATTTTTTATGAAGTCCGGAATATTGAATACAGGTTCAGAGGCGGTAATCTGGGGCTCAATAAAATCAGTTTTTCCGAAGAATCAGGAAAGATGGTTGGAATAATGGGTGCCAGCGGTTCCGGAAAATCCACGCTTCTGAATATACTAAATGGAACCAATACTCCTTTCAGGGGAGAGGTTCTGATAAATGGAGTAAATATCCACAAAGACCGATGGAAGGTAAAGGGGCTGATAGGCTTTGTCTCGCAGGATGACCTCCTGATTGAAGATCTGACAGTTTTTGAGAATCTGTATTTCAATGCCAGACTATGTTTTGGTAACCTTTCAGAAGAAGCCATAGTTGAAAAGGTGGAAGAGACGCTTAAAAGGCTTGACCTGCTGGGCGAACGTGACAAAAAGGTAGGAGACCCTGTAAATCCACTGATAAGCGGTGGTCAGCGGAAGAGACTCAACATTGCCCTTGAACTTATAAGGGAACCAGCTATTATTTTCCTGGATGAACCGACTTCAGGACTCTCTTCAGCCGATTCGGAAAATATTTTAGGGTTGCTTGACGACCTTACTAAAAAGGGAAAACTGATATTCGTGGTTCTTCATCAGCCTTCAAGCGATATTTTTAAAATGTTCGACAGACTGATTATCCTCGATGTTGATAAAGGCTCAAATACGGGAGGATATATGATATTTAACGGTAATCCCCTCGATTCAATTGAACATTTTAAAAGAATTTCGCACTCGGTCAATTATACAGAAAACGAATGCCATGCCTGCCATAATGTTAACCCTGAACAAATCTTTTCTCTGGTTGAGGCCAGGGTGCTTAATAATGACGGCAAGCCTACAAAGGACAGGAAAATAAAAGCCGTTAAGTGGCAGGAAGCACTGCCTGATATAAAGAGAGCAGAACCAGATGGCAATTCCGGGATGGCTGAACTTCCGAAGGTATTCTTTAAAATTCCTGGCCGTCTGAAGCAGGTATTAATTTTTATTGAAAGGGATGTCAAGACAAAGCTTGCAGATACTCAATATGGGATCATGGCCATACTGGAGGCTCCGGTTCTTGCATTTCTCCTGTCGTTTATAATCCGTTTTTTTAAAAAAGGAGGAGGAGACGCAAAGTACTCTTATATCGATAACAGCAACCTGCCCGTTTACATCTTCATGGCGGTTATTGTCGCCGTTTTTATGGGAATGACCCTTAGCGCCGAGGAGATAATAAAGAACAGAAAGATACTAAAGCGGGAGGCATTCCTGAACCTGAGCTGGAACAGTTATCTTGTTTCAAAAATATTTGTCCAGTTTCTTATCTCGGCAATTCAGGCATTCTTATTCGTAGTTGTGGGGAATACAATAATGGGAATCAAAGGCATGATGTTTGAATACTGGATTGTCCTTTTCTCCTGCTGGGCTTTTTCAAATGTTGTGGGATTGCTGATCTCCGACAGTTTCAAGGCTGTTGTCACTATTTATATCCTGATACCGTTTCTTGTTATTCCGCAAATCCTTCTCAGCGGCATTATAGTTAAATATGAAAAACTAAACCCTGATATCTCATCTCCTGACCGAATTCCCCTTTATGGAGAATTAATAACTGCCCGATGGGGCTATGAAGCACTTGCAGTAAATCAATTTGTAAATAACAGGTATGAAAAGCAGTTCTTCTGGTACGACAAAGAATTGAGCGATTCGAGATTCAGGAAGGATTACTGGAGTATTACAGTTAAAGGGAAACTGGATGACATTCTCGACGCTGTGGGCAGTGGTGGCGGAGTAACAGGTTTTGAGGACGACTTAACTTTAGTGAGAAATGAATTGGGGACGCAAGCATCGTTGCTGCCGGCAATGAGATTTGAATCAATTGATTCCCTGACAGTTGATAAGGTTACTGAATCAGTTGTAATTGCAGCCAGGGCCTATGTCGAAAATGTAAGGAAGTACTATGTGAGGTATTACAATGATATTTCAGCTAAGAAAGATGCCATGATTACCAGATTAATAACTGTTGACAAGGAATCGTTCCTTAAGCAAAAGAATGATTATTTCAACTCGTCGCTGGAAGAATTTGTTACCAATTCACGTGAAACTGATAAGATTATTGAATACAAAAACAGGCTTATCTGGAAGGTTGACCCGGTTTATGTCGATCCTGAACACAATTTCATAAAGGCACATTTCTATTCACCATTTAAGAAGCTGTTCGGTGTCCCGTTTGATACCTTATTCGTAAATGTTTTGGTAATCTGGGCCATGGCCTTAATCCTGTACTTTGCACTCTATTTTCGGTTATTGAAGAAAACAATCGATTTTGCAGGTATTATTTTCGATAAAATTCCTCATTAAACCTTGCCTGAGCTTGCGAAGAAGGGCTTCCGTGGCATTAAAATCCTATAAACCCCGGATATTTGAGATAATTAAGTTGTTGTCTTCTCTTTGTAATAAGGTCATTCAATTCAATGGCCATATCATCATTAACCAGAACGGCCATTGGTAAAACAAACTGTTCAGTCTGGTTAAGGTATTGCGACATTTTTTCTCTCGAGTAATGATCCCGGTGAAGATCAGTCAGATTGCTTATACGGTCAGCAACTTTCAGAATTTTTGCGTTGAAGGAGCCTTGTTCGAGCAGCATTTTGAGAAAATCAGTTTTCGACTGGTCTTTCCTCCTTGTAACCTCCTTCACCAGATCAACCACTTTGTCAGCATCGGCATCAATATGACGGAGATCATACTCATTGGTTTCAGGTATGTCCTCAAGGAGATCATGTATCACGGAGGCTTTCAGAAGCACATAGTCGCCGAAAAGCTTATAATCAAGAAGGATGGCCATAGTAGCCAGCCCATGGCGGAATTGGTTTCCTCCGACATTCCTGTGTATGCCGATAAGGGCTGTCGCTTTGATTATCCAGGGGGCAATAACCAGATTTCGTAATTTTTTTGTATCTTCGTTCATAGGCATATTTAATTCTCAATACAAGAACCCAAACAACCAGAGTGGGATCTTATTGCCGAAACCATACTCAATGTCATCAGCGGCAATATAGCTGTCAGGTATGTTGGCAATTTGTTTCCTTGTTTTGCTTTTTCCGCCAACCTCGAAAGTTATTTTTTTATCCACCATAAAATCTCCTTCTTTTGGGAGGGTCAACTCGTGGAAATTCCCTGTCTGGTTATAAAAGAATGTTTCCCTCAGGTTTCCCACATTGGCTGTTTCAGGAGCCAGAGCATACATTATATTCGTATTTTGCAAGTAAATCTTTTCAGGCTTTGCAAGGTATCGTGTGCCTAATGAATCGGAATTTAGTAAATTGATGATCTGTGCATTTTTCAGATGGTCAAGGTATTGAATGATGGTTGCTCTTGTAGTATGGATATGTTCGCTTAGTTTTAAAACATTGGGTTTAAACGGGACTGAATTTGCAATAACATAAAGTAGTTTCTTAAGTTTATAAATACTCGAATAATCAATTGCCTGAGCTGAGGGAAGGTCATATTCAAGTGTCAGATTGATCGCTGTCATTAACTTTTGATAATAGCTCCCGGTGTTTTCCAGGAAGAAGGGATAATATCCATATTGAAGGTAATTACGGAAATGCATCAAAGGCCTTATCTTATTAGTGATCTCACTTTCAAGTTCTTTATGTGAGTTTATTATTTCAACCATTGATACCGGGGATCGTTTCATTTCGCCTGTTACTTCAAGAAACTCTCTGAATGACAGTCCCTGCAGATTATAAGCAACCACTCTCCGGCTTAAATCGGCATTGCCTTTATTGATCTGAAGAATTGAAGAACTAGTGAAGACAATTTTTAACAATGGATATGCGTCATAAATATTCTTAATTTCCTGCGACCAGGCAGGATACTTATGAACCTCGTCGAGGAAGAGTGTCAATCCACCTGCTTTGTAAAATTCATCGGCAAGACCTACCAGTGTATTTGCTGAAAAATAAATGTCATCGAGACTTGCAAACAGTACTGTTTCTTCATTCTTAAAATTTTCCCTGATGTATTGGAGAATAAGTGTTGTTTTCCCCACCCCTCTGGCGCCCTTGATGGCAATCAGGCGGTTTGACCAGTCAATCTCTGAATACAGGTATCGTCTGAATTTAAAGTCGGTTTGTTCAACCCTTTGCCTTGACAATGCTCTTAAGCGATCCATTACTGTTCTTTATAAAGTACAAATATAGCAATAAATTGATCTTTATGAAAAGCATTTTGATTTTAAATGCTCTGCACGATCGGGACAAATTTATTAATGAGGCTTGATATTGATGCCAACATGGAGGATAAAGGAGTTGCTGTGGTGCAGAAAGTTATGTTTAAGGAGTAGAAGGTTTGTTTGAAGCTATGGATCATTTGAACCACAAAGAAGGAGCCATAATTACCTTTGATCAGGAGGATGACTAATTAAAGAAGGCAACTATCAATATTTCAGATAATTGCCTTCGTTGTTTTTTTTTTGGTGGGGTGGAAGATGGGGTTCGAACCCACGACCTTCGGAACCACAATCCGACGTTCTAACCGACTGAACTACATCCACCGTTTCAGGGTGCAAAATAAGGTCAAAATTTCCATATCACAAAAAAAATAAATTTATTTTCTCATACTGTTGTCAATTACTACCTTTGTGCAGTCAAAAAAAAGCCCTGCAAAACAATTTTTCCCGCTAAATACTGTTTAGAGTTGGGAATATGAATTTTTAAATTCTGCCTTGAGAAAGAGACTAAAATTAATAGACAACATATCGGGAATGCAGCTTTTTCAGTTGATGAAAGCTGTTATCTTCTTTATAATAAGTGTTTTTCTGACCAAGAGCCGTCTTACAAGTTACGAGATAGGGCAGTTTGAGGGGTTTATGTTTATCGCAGGGCTGATGACCTTTTTCTGGGTTACAGGCATTCTTCAGTCTCTTCTGCCTCTTTATAACCGAAATAAAACATACAGGAAAATAGGAGAGAATGGCCCTGACAAATCTCCCGAAATATTTAATGCCTTCCTTTTACTTTGCTTCTTTAGCTTACTTTTATTTATACTCGGACACTCATTCAAGAACTATTTTTCCGTTTTTCACAACAGGGGAAACGTTCCTTTCATTAATCTTCTGCTTTTATATATCCTCCTGAGCAGTCCGGTTTGCCTCATAGAATACATTTATCTCTTAAATAACAGGTCATACCGTATTTTTCAATACGGTTTCTACACATTTACCGCACAGCTTTTCCTTTTTATTACCCCGCTTTGGTTCGGGAAGGATATAACATGGGCTCTTTACGGTCTCATACTTATTACAGTTGCAAGATGGGTCTGGCTTATCGTTTTGCTGCGGCGATATACAGAAATGAAGGTATCTGTTGAATTCATAAAGGAGCATCTTTACCTCGGCACACCGCTGATAATTACAACGCTTATCAGCGGTTCGGCTCAATATATCGATGGTTTTATTGTATCAACAGTTTTCCGCGACCCTGCCAAGTTTGCGTGGTTCAGATACGGTGCGAAGGAATTTCCCCTGGTGCTTATGCTTGCTAACGGACTTAGCAGTGCGATGCTTGCCGAGTTTTCAACCCGCGAAAAGATGAAGGAATCACTTGAGAAGATAAGGGAAAAATCGAAAAAACTTATGCATCTTCTTTTTCCTTCCACAGCTCTTATTATGCTCATAGCAAGGTGGGGTTATCCCGTAGTATTCAGGGAAGAGTTTCACAAAAGTTCCGCCATCTTCCTTGTATATTCCCTTATGATAATTCCGAGGCTTGTCTTTCCACAGACAATACTGGTTGGCAGGAAAAAGACCCGGATAATCCTGATTGCAGCACTTCTGGAACTTGCAGTAAATATCCCGCTGAGTCTTCTGATGATCAAACTGAATTACGATCTTGTCGGTGTAGCGCTCGCGTCATTTATTGCTTATCTTGTAAATAACCTGTTCCTTGTGATCTATCTATGGGTGAAAATGAACATTAAGCCTGCAGAATATATTCCGGTAAAGATCTACGCCATTTATTCATTAATGATAGGCATCCTGTTCATACTAATCGACCACAGGATAATAGATATACACTAAGGACGCACGACACAAGGCACACGACGCAAGGCTCAGACGAAGGCTCACGGCACAAGGCTCGCGTACCGTGCATTAAAAAATCTGTTTATATTTGCACTTCTATTATTTTACACATTACAATAGCATGCAGGTTATTGAAGTCGTCGCACAACAACAGAAAAAAGAGTTTGTAAATTTCCCCAAAGAGTTATACAAAGGGGATCTGAATTGGGTTTGCCAGCTCGATTCTTCTGTTGAATCTGTATTTGATCCGGCACATAATCATACTTTCATTCATGGAGAAGCTGTACGCTGGATACTTAAGGACAGCAATGGATTAACAATCGGAAGAATAGCTGCTTTTATCGACAGGGTCAGGTCAGCAGCCAATAGTCAGCCCACCGGAGGTACAGGCTATTTTGAAGTTATTGAAAACAGGGAAGCTGCCTTTCTTCTTTTCGATAGCGCCCGTGACTGGCTCTCGTCACGCGGAATGGAGGCAATGGACGGTCCTGTCAATTTTGGTGAAAATGACAATAACTGGGGATTGCTTGTAGAAGGATTTGTTCAGCAGGGTTACGGGATGCCATACCACAAAAGATACTATAAAGCTTTTTTCGAAGAGTACGGTTTCAGGAACTACTTTGAGCAATATTCGTATCACAGAGAGGTAAGAAACAAAAATAATGAGTTTACAAATTTCCCGCCAAGGATATTGAAAATTGCGGGATGGCTTTCAAAAAGACCGGGCTATTCCTTCCGCCATTTTGAGATCAGGAACAGGGCAAAATATGTGAAGGATATAGTCGAGATTTATAATTCAACCTGGTCTGTCTTCAAAGAAGATTTCACCCCGCTTGATCCGGCTTTTCTGGAGGAGTCATTTATTAAGGCACGGCCCATTATAGACGAAGAACTTATATGGTTTGCGTATTTTAATGAAAAACCTATTGCCTTTTTTGTATTGTTCCCCGACCTGAACCAAATTTTAAAACATATGAACGGCAAGCTCGGTATTTTTGGCTTATTGAAGTTTGCATATTACAAGGTGACCCACGAAATGACCAGGACAAGGGCAATCGTGGGGGGAGTACATCCGTCACATCAGAATAGCGGTGTTGAGTCGGCCATCTTCCTGCATATTTACGAAACTTTCAAGAAAAAACCATGGTTCCGGGAACTCGAGCTCTCGTGGGTAGGCGACTATAATCCGAAAATGATTGCGATATATGAAGCACTTGGGGCTGTAAAGGCAAAAACTCACATTACCTTCAGATACCTTATTAACAAGAGGTTGCCCTTTGTCAGGTATAAGGATGAGATGACTGAAAAAAGCGGTGGTAAAGAAGATCATTCACAGAAAGAACAATAATTATGAAATTCGTTTTGCATTTTAAAGAAACTTAATTAATTTTGCAAACCCTAATTGGGAAAAAATCTGGATAAATAAGGACAAAAAATACAGAGCAATGAAAAAAGGAATTCATCCGGGCAATTACAGGTTTGTAGTATTTCAGGACATGTCGAACGGGCATACATTTCTGAGTAAATCTACTGCACCCTCAAAAGAAACAGTTAAATGGGAAGACGGAAGTGAATATCCCCTTCTTAAACTCGAGATATCAAACACTTCTCACCCGTTCTATACAGGTAAAATGAAGCTTGTCGACACTGCAGGAAGGGTTGATAAATTCATGAACCGTTATAAAGATCATGTTGGGAAGAAGAAATAACTTCTGAATCTTTTACAATTAAGCCCTCCTTTTCGGGGGCTTTTTGTTTTTCATGATACCAGGTGGTAAACATTGGCTATTTGACCTTAAATTGGTTTGAAAATATTATGTAATTTTGACCTTCGCCTAAACGGTGATAATGTTTCGGTAAAGCGGGTACAAGTCCGTGCAGAGTAGATAAAACAGGAAATTCAGGATGGAAAAGAAACAAAGAAAAGCTGTGAGTGAAATATTACTTCCCGATATGCTCGATGGAGATGGTGACATAATACCTATTATTGCTGATGGCGACGACGGGGAACTCGATGACGTCGATGTCCCGGAGATAATTCCGGTTCTCTCGCTACGGAATACTGTTCTTTTCCCCGGGGTTGTTCTTCCTATTTCAATTGGCCGCCCCAAATCAATCCAGCTCGTAAAGGATGCCTATAGCAAGTCCAAAATTGTTGGAACCGTTGCCCAGAAGGATCCGGATATTGAAAACCCCGAATTTTCCGACCTTCATTTCGTCGGCACTGTAGGCCAGATTGTAAAGCTGCTCGAGATGCCCGACGGATCCACAACAGCCATTATCCAGGGGAGAAAAAGAATGGTTCTCCAGGAGCTTGTTTCCCATGATCCTTATTTCATGGCCAGAATACTTCCGATGCCGGAATTTAAACCTGAAGTCCTTAGCAAGGACTTTGATGCCATCGTGGGCTCACTGAAGGATCTGTCGCTGAAAATCATAAAGCTAAACCCTAACATCAGTCCGGAGGCATCTTTTGCAATTAAAAATATCGAAAACAGTACTTACCTGATTAATTTCATCTGTTCTAATACCGATATTAAAGTTCAGGATAAGCAAAGGCTTCTGGAGATAAATAATCTGCGCGACAGGGGATTTGCCCTCCTTGAATTTCTTGTTCAGGAAATTCAGGTTCTGGAACTGAAGAATGAATTGCAGTCGAAGGTAAAGAACGATCTGGATCAGCAGCAGCGCGAGTTTCTTCTTCATCAGCAGATGAAGACAATTCAGAATGAACTTGGTGGCAATCCTGTTGAGAAGGAGATTGAAGAGTACCGCAAAAAAGCTGCAACCAAGAACTGGACTGAGGATGTAAAGAACGTTTTTGAAAAGGAACTCAATAAACTGTACCGGCTTAATCCGGCAGCAGCAGAATATTCCGTTGAAGTGAACTATATCCAGACCCTCCTTGATCTGCCGTGGGCGACATATAGTACAGATAATCTTGATCTTAAAAATGCCAGGCAGGTCCTTGATACTGATCATTTCGGCCTTGAAGAAGTAAAGGAAAGAATACTGGAGCATCTGGCTGTTCTCAAACTTAAAGGAGACCTTAAATCGCCGATCCTTTGCCTGTATGGCCCTCCCGGTGTAGGAAAGACATCACTGGGAAGATCGATTGCGAAATCACTTGGCAGGAAGTATGTCAGAATGTCACTTGGGGGTCTGCATGACGAAGCTGAAATACGCGGACACAGGAAGACTTATATTGGAGCCATGCCTGGAAGGATAATCCAGAGTATTAAAAGAGCGGGTTCTTCAAACCCTGTTTTCATACTTGATGAGATCGACAAGGTAGGTCAGGATTACAGGGGCGACCCCTCCTCGGCACTTCTCGAAGTACTGGATCCTGAACAGAACAGTACGTTTTTTGATAATTTCCTTGAAATGGAATACGATCTTTCTCATGTTCTTTTCATAGCCACAGCCAATAACCTGGCTACAATAAGCCCAGCCCTGCGCGACAGGATGGAACTTATTGAGATCACAGGCTATATTGTTGAAGAGAAACTCGAGATTGCAAAAAGGCACCTTTTCCCAAAACAGCTTGAGAACCATGGTGTAAAGCCCGAACAGGTTATCGTTGATAACCAGACGATGGAAACAGTCATCGAAAAATATACCCGTGAATCGGGTGTCAGGGAACTGGATAAGCGTCTGGCAAAAATTGTCAGAGTGACTGCGAAAAATATTGCATCCGAAATAAAATATGATCCGGTCCTTAACCTGCAGACTCTGTCTGAAATGCTGGGCCCTCAAAAATATATAAGAGACATTTATGCAGGAAATGAACAGGCGGGTGTTGTAACGGGACTTGCCTGGACAGCGGCGGGAGGAGAGATTCTTTTTGTTGAAACAAGCCTTAGTAAAGGCACTGGTAAACTTACGCTTACCGGAAACCTTGGAGAGGTGATGAAGGAATCAGCAGTAATAGCACTTGAATACCTCAAGTCGAATGCTGAGATGCTTGAATTGCCTGATAATTTTTCAGAAAACTGGAATATTCATATCCACGTTCCCGAGGGCGCTATACCAAAAGACGGCCCCTCTGCCGGAGTAACAATGGCAACGTCAATAGCCTCGGCTTTTACCCAGAGGAAGGTAAAAAAATACCTTGCAATGACTGGTGAGATTACATTAAGGGGTAAGGTATTGCCTGTAGGAGGTATAAAGGAAAAAATCCTTGCGGCCAAACGGGCAAGCATAAGGGAGATCATTGTATCGGAAGATAACAGGAAAGATGTGGAAGACATAAAGGAGATTTACATCAGGGGCTTGAAATTTCATTATGTCGATACAATAATGAGCGTATTGAAGCACGCTCTTCTGAATCAGAAAGTCAAAAATCCGAAAAAAATCTCTTTCTCATGAACAGAAAAGCGGTGTTCCCCGGATCATTCGACCCTTTTACAATAGGCCATGAAGGAATAGTAAGGAGGGCTTTGAGCATTTTTGATGAAATCATAATTGCCGTCGGAGCAAACACTCTTAAGAAAAACTACTACTCTCTCGAAACGAGGAAGGAGATGATAAAAAGCGTATTTCGCGATGAACCCCGCATCAGGGTTGAACATTATGAGGGGCTTACGGTTGATTATTGCACTTCAATTGGTGCCGGTTACCTCGTCAGGGGATTGAGGACGGCTGCTGACTTTGAGTTTGAACGTGCGATAGCCCAGGTAAACAGGGTACTTGAGGCCGGTATAGAATCGGTATTCCTTCTTACAGTTCCCGAACACAGCCATATTAATTCGACCATAGTACGCGATATTATAAGCAACGGAGGGAATGCTTCGATATTTGTTCCTTCGGCAATAGACCTTCGTTCGTTTAAACCGGAGAATAAATAAAAATCAGGTTCTCAGTACCGATGAGTTGATGACCTCCATCAGCGAAAGCCATGCGTTGCCTTTAATATTGTTAAGCTCGTCGGGGAGAAGCCACTCAACTTTTGTTATTCCTTCCTCAGTCTGTGGTTCTGAGATCATTTCACCTCCATATTTCATAAGAAACCAGCTTGTCTGTTTGAGATACGAAATACCCTCCCAGCTGTAGGTATGATAGCTTGTACAAATCAGCTTCATTATCGAGTGGCCTGAAATGCCGCATTCTTCTCCAACTTCACGGAGAGCACAATCCTCAGGTTTTTCGCCAGGTTCAATATGACCCTTAGGCAGATCGAGCCTGCCTTTCTTTTCTATGAAAAGATACTTGCCTGAGGTATGCATTACAAGTCCGCCTGCCGCGCCAACCTCGGTAAAGTATATTCGGAATATTTTCCAGATGAGATGGATGTCGGTACCGTAAATATTTAATGATTTGATGCTTTTATCGGCCTGGAATTCAGCAATTAAATTATAAAGTTTGCCGGTTTCATTGAATTTATGGAATAAGGCGTACTTTTGTAGCCGGTCCGGTTCCGGACTGATAGTAATGAACCTGTTTTCGAAATGAACTTTATAAATATTCATATGGACAATTGCGCTAAAAAAACGGCTGATTATCTTTTACAAATTAACGCAATAAAATTGCAACCGTCAAATCCATTTACCTGGGCATCGGGATGGAAATCACCAATATATTGTGACAACCGCAAAACTCTCTCCTTTCCCGAGGTAAGATCCTTCATCAGGGATTCCTTTGCTGACCTTGTTAAAGAAAAATATCCTGAGGCGGAGATGATTGCAGGCGTTGCTACGGGAGCTATTGCTCATGGTGCCCTGGTTGCCGATAAGATGCAGCTTCCTTTCATCTATGTAAGATCAGGAGCCAAGGAGCATGGACTGGGAAACCAGATTGAAGGTTTTTTTAACCCTGGTCAGAAAGTTGTCGTCATCGAAGATCTTATTTCCACAGGGGGGAGCAGTCTTTCCGCAGTTAAAGCCCTTCGCGAAGCAGGATGTGAAGTTCTTGGAATGGCAGCCATTTTTACCTATGAGTTCAAAAAGGCAAATGACGGTTTTGAAGCTGAAAATTGCAAACTTTTTACACTTAGCAACTATTCCGTACTTGTCGATACAGCCCTCAGTACCGGATATATTGGAGAGGCAGAAACAGAGACACTCAAAAACTGGAGGCTTGATCCTGCATCGTGGGGTACAAAATAAATAAAATTGTAAACGAACTTTAAGGTTGATAAATATGAGTGATCTGTCACATTTTGAGAGCAGAACCGGAAGACTGAACTGCACCGCCGAAGAGGTATTCAGGTTTGTTACAGATATCCGGAATTTTGAAAGGTTCGTGCCCCGGAGAACTGTCACAAACTGGAGTGCGGAAAAGGAGTCCTGTAGCTTTTCAGTCCCGATGGCAGGTAAAGTAAAGGTAAGGCTCGCAGGCACGCAAGAGTATTCAAAGGTGATGTTTAACGGAGATGCCCTCAAGGAGGACGACTTTACTTTGTTTCTTGATATCTCAGACAAAAACAACAGCAAAACAGAGGTTAAGGTTTCACTCGCTGCCGATCTGAACCCGATGATTAAGGTAATGGCTTCGGCTCCTGTTAATCAGTTTCTTGAGATGCTTGTAAAGGAGCTGGAAGGTTTCAGCGACTGGAGCAATATCAGGGAATAAAAGCAACCTCCTTAAAACCATAGTTCTGGATGAGCCCGTTTCGCCGGCTGATATTAAGCCTGCCTTCATCGGCGACTGATTCTATCCGACCTGAGAACTGTCCATCCTGATCGGTATATTCATTCCATGTTCCCAGCCGGTAAAGCTTTGAAGTGTAATCAGATCTGATCTTTGACCAGTCTTCCGACAGTAGTTGTTTATATCTGATATCAAGGTCGCTGATAAGCTGGTTCAGGCAGGTTTGAATATCGTAAGTCACTCCTGTAACCATCCTCAGGGAAACCGGATTTGGTGCATCGCTTAAAAATTTATCCTGGTTAATGTTAAGGCCGATACCTGCGATTGAATATTCAATAGTATCGGCCATTATGGAATTCTCAATAAGAACACCTGCTATTTTGTCATTGTTTACATAAATGTCATTTGGCCATTTTATTGAACAAACCGGGGTATGACGCAATATAAAGTCACAAATTCCAAGAGATATAGTCTCGGAGATGAGGAATTGTTTCTCGGGTCCTATAATTTCAGGAAATAGTATTACGCTGATTAACAGGTTCTTGTTTTCTTCGCTTTCCCATTTATTATCTTTTTGACCCCTTCCGGCCGACTGATGACCGGCGCAGATAACTGCTCCTTCGTTGAGCGAAGATTCCTTAAGAAGTCGGGCTGCCTCGCTGTTTGTTGATGGCAGATGGTCATAAAAATATATATTCGATCCTATGATCATGATTATCAGATATATGCCAACTACTTAATTGATTTTAGCCATATCGGAGCGGTTTGTGCAAAGATTGGCACTGAAATTGCAAACCCGTTATTAATACAAAAATACAGATAAAAGTGGTACTTTTGCAGCTTAATTTGAAACTGAAAAATATTTAATGAAGAAAAAATCCGACGAAACTGATCTTCTTCTTAGCAGCGTTGTTAAGGGAATTTTTGAAAAGAAAGGTCAGAATGTCCTGAAAATTGATTTAAGGAAACTGGAAAACAGGATATCCGATTATTTTGTTATATGTCAGGCCCAGTCCACCACCCAGGTAAGTTCGATAGCAGATTCAATCGATGATGTTGTAAGGAAGGAAGCAAATGATAAACCTTCGCATATTGAAGGACTAAACAATTGTTTCTGGGTTCTTCTGGATTACGGTTCCGTGGTTGTACACGTTTTTCTTGAGGAATACAGGAGCTTTTACAGTCTTGAGTCATTGTGGGCCGATGCAAAAATTGAAAGTTTAGTTGATGAATAGAAGTAAGTAAAACAGATATGGCAGAAAATTTAAACAATAATAATAACCAGGGGCCCGAAAAAAAAGGCGACAAGAGCCTGAGGCCCCGATTTAATTCAAACTGGATCTTTGCAATACTTGCTGTATCGCTGATCCTGTTCCAGGTTTTTTATTCAGGAAAGCCGGTTCAGTCGACCACCACCAGCAAGATTAAAGAGATGATTGCCAGTCGTGATATTGACAAGATAGTCGTTGTAAACAAGGAGAAGGCAGAGATTTTCCTGAAGAAAGCAGCAGTCGAGTCAGGAAAGTATCCCGATGTCCCAAAACCGGGTTCCGGATTTGGAATGTCGGTACCAAAAGCCGACTATACTTATAATATTGGAGATATTGGAAATTTTGAACCATTTCTGATTGAAGCACAGAAGGGTGCAGGTTATGATGACAAAGAGATCATCTATCCTGAATACATAACCCGGAAGAATTACCTTGCTGAGGCACTTTCATGGCTTCTTTTTCCGGCCTTGCTGATAGTCCTGTGGCTCTTTCTTATGAAGAGAATGTCGGGAGGCGGTGCCGGAGGTGCCGGAGGAATTTTCAACGTAGGAAAGTCGAGAGCTCAGATCTTCGATAAGGACACAAACGTCAAGCTGAACTTCACTGATGTGGCAGGTCTTGAAGAGGCGAAGACAGAGGTTATGGAGATAGTTGATTTCCTTAAAAATCCCAAGAAATATACCCAGCTAGGGGGTAAAATACCAAAAGGAGCGCTTCTGATAGGTCCTCCCGGAACAGGAAAGACAATGCTTGCAAAGGCAGTCGCCGGTGAAGCAAATGTTCCGTTCTTTTCAATATCCGGTTCCGATTTCGTTGAGATGTTCGTTGGAGTGGGAGCCTCCAGAGTAAGGGACCTCTTTAAACAGGCTAAGGAAAAAGCCCCCTGTATAGTATTCATCGATGAGATCGATGCTGTTGGCCGGGCAAGGGGACGGAATGCTAATTTCGGCTCCAATGATGAGCGTGAAAATACTCTCAATCAGCTCCTTACCGAGATGGATGGTTTCGGAACCAACATGGGAGTAATAATCCTTGCGGCAACAAACAGGGCTGATATTCTCGACAGGGCATTGATGCGTGCCGGACGATTCGATCGTCAGATTCATGTTGAATTGCCCGATCTTGTCGAAAGGGAAGCAATTTTCAAGGTGCATCTCAGGCCAATTAAACTGGAAAAGGACTTTGACGTAGCATTCCTCTCAAAGCAGACACCCGGTTTCTCGGGAGCAGATATTGCGAACGTTTGCAACGAGGCTGCCCTGATCGCTGCCAGGAGGAACAAATTAGTTGTAGAGAAGCAGGATTTCCTTGATGCTGTCGACAGAATAGTGGGCGGACTCGAGAGGAAGACAAAGATAATCTCAGCCATTGAGAAAAAGACAATTGCTTATCATGAAGCAGGGCATGCAACTGTCAGCTGGATGCTCGAATATGCCAGCCCTCTTCTGAAGGTTACAATAATTCCGCGTGGAAGAGCTCTGGGAGCAGCCTGGTATCTTCCTGAGGAACG
Organism: uncultured Bacteroidota bacterium; assembly: GCA_903844815.1. Classification (GTDB taxonomy): domain Bacteria; phylum Bacteroidota; class Bacteroidia; order Bacteroidales; family VadinHA17; genus LD21. The sequence continues at coordinate 100,898 of CAIMVD010000100.1, forward strand.
ACAACTTACAACACGCGAACAGATACTCGACGAGATGGCCTACGCACTTGGCGGACGTGCTGCTGAAGAACTTATTTTCGGCAAGATATCGACAGGAGCACTGAGCGATCTGGAAAAGATTACCAAGCAGGCCTATGCAATGGTTGCCTATTTTGGCATGAGCGATAAAGTTGGACATATAAGTTTCTACGACTCAAGCGGACAATCGGATTTCGGATTCACAAAACCTTACAGCGAAAAAACAGCTGAACTCATTGACGAGGAGGTTAATCTTATTATTGCAGAATCATACGTAAGGGCAAAAGAGGTACTTTCGGGAAATATGAAGGGACTTACTGAACTTGCAGAGATACTTCTCGACAAAGAGGTTATCTTTAGCGAAGACCTTGAGAAGATTTTCGGTAAGAGGAAAGCTGAGTTACTCAAAGACGAACGGGATGCTGCAGCAGGTATTACTGTGAGTTCAGATAAAAAAGAAGCCGAAAAGTCAGTCAGGAAGACAAAGAAAGAGGTGAGCCCTGAAAAGTCAGAGCCAAAGAAAACAAAGAAGGTATCCAGATCGGTTATTGAAGAAGCAAGCGCTGAGAAACCTGCAAAAAAGGCAAAGGGGAAAAACAAGGATAAAGCATAAAAAGGAGAATTTTGAATAATTTCTTACGTCGGACATTGACAGGAGCCTACATTGTAATTTTTATAATGGGAGGCTTCTGGCTTCATCCTTATACGTTTATTATAACCGGGCTCGCATTGCTAGCCGGTACCCAGTATGAATATTACCTGATGGTCAGGAATACAGGAATAAGACTTCAGATGATCCCGGGAATGGTTACCGGTATTTTGATTTACCTGCTTTCGACTCTTATTGCCGCAGGTATTGTTCCTTCAATTTACTTCCTTGCTCTTATCCCACTTGCTGGATTAATGATGGTTATTGAACTCTACAGGAAATATGACAAGCCTTTCGATTCGCTTTCGCATACCTTTTTTGGAGTCATATATGCGGCAGTACCCTTTTCAATGTTTCCTTTCGCTGCCTTTTCGAGAGAAGGGCTTGATTCGCTCCTTCCACACGGAGGAATAGTATTTTCCCCCGGGATTATCATAGGTTTTTTTCTTCTTATCTGGGCCAATGATACCGGCGCTTATCTTGCAGGTGTTACAATGGGGCGACACAAGCTGTTTGAGAGGATCTCCCCCAAAAAGACCTGGGAAGGTTTTATCGGAGGAATGATTATTGCCGCGGCTGTAGCCTGGCTGCTTTCAGGCTGGCTTGGAATTGTCAGTTCAGGGCAATGGGTGTTTATTGCACTGATTATTACCATTTCCGGAACATATGGAGATCTGGTTGAATCAATGCTGAAAAGAAGTACTGGCGTGAAGGATTCAGGAACTATTTTGCCTGGCCACGGCGGTTTTCTCGACCGATTCGACAGTGCTATGGTAGCTTTTCCGCTTGTATATCTTTTCATCGCTCTTGTTGGATGATTGGCAGGACTTGATTAGCTTTGTAAAAATTTTAAAGAATGATAATTAAAAGGATTCATAAGGAAGGATATAAAATTCTGGGTTTTGGTTTTATAATTCTTATTGTACTTAATTTAGCGGTCAATATATTATGGTCCGATCTGATCCTTTTAAAATGGTTGTTTGCAATTGCCTCGTTCATGCTGTATGTATTTATTCTGTTTTTCTTCCGGTTTCCGGCCAGGCATCTCGAACCCGACCCCGGTCTTATCTATGCCCCTGCTGATGGCAAGGTTGTCGTAATCGAGGAAGCCATGGAAAATGAGTACTTTAAGGATATGCGTCTCCAGGTCTCAATCTTTATGTCGCCTTTCAATATGCACAGCAACAGGTACCCGGTTTCGGGTCATATTAAATATGTGAAGTATCATCGAGGGGCCAATATGGTGGCCTGGCATCCAAAATCATCAGAGCTGAATGAGAGGAGTACTGTTGTAATAGAAACAAAAGATGGAACTGAAATACTTGTAAGGCAGGTAGCAGGTGCAGTAGCAAGAAGGATTGTGACCTATTCAAAAAAGAACCAGTATGTGAAGCAGGGTTCTGAACTGGGGTTCATCAAGTTCGGTTCGAGAGTTGATGTTTTTTTGCCTGTGGATACTGAGGTTGAGATCCCGATTCTCCAGCAGGTAAAGGCAAATAAGAGTATTATTGCCAAAATCTGAAAAAACTAACAAATGAAAAAGATTGATAATAAAATTATAGACATTACTCCAGATGTCAAATGGATCGGTGTGCTTGATTACGATATAAAAACATTTGATATCGTAATGAGTACCGATTTCGGTACAACATACAACTCATATTTCATCAACGCGGAGAAGAAGACCATCATCGAGGTAGCCAAAGAGCAGTTCAGCGAGACTTACTTCGCTAAATTAAAAGCAGTTACCGATCCTGCGGAGATAGAGTATATTATACTGGATCATACTGAACCTGATCACTCGGGAATCCTCAAGCTTCTTCTTAAACTGGCTCCATCAGCTACCGTTGTCGGTAGCGGGAATGCAATAAGGTATATCGATGACATTGTCAATATGCCTTATAAATCGTTGATTGTGAAAGATGGAGATACCCTGGATCTTGGTAACAAGACACTGAAATTTATCTCTGCACCAAACCTTCACTGGCCCGATTCAATTTATACACTGCTTATTGAGGACAGTGTCCTGTTTACCTGTGATTCGTTCGGGGCACATTATTGTTCTGAGGATTTGTTCAGCGATTTTTCCTCTGACGATTATAAGGCTTCTTTCAAATATTATTTTGATGTAATTATGAAGCCTTACAGCAGGTTCATGCTTAGAGCAATCGAAAGCATAATGCCGCTCGATTTTGATATTATTTGTCCGGGTCACGGCCCGGTTCATACCGATAACCTGTCGCTTGCCATTGAATTCTCTGAAAAGTATGCATCGGAATACCTGCAGCAAATAGGCGGGCGTGAGAAACGAAAGGTGCTTATCGCCTATGTTTCAGCATACGGTTATACAAAAGAAGCTGCTGAGATAATTGCCTCCGGAATCATGGAGACAGAAGGAATAGAAGTTGATATAACGGATATCGAAAATATCGCTCTTGATGAGCTTGAAGAAAAATTAATCACTGCCGACGGAATACTTGTTGGATCGCCAACCATTAACCAGAATACCCTGCTTCCTGTTTACAAACTTTTTGCAGTAATAAATCCTCTTCGCGACAGGGGGAAACTTGGAGGATCCTTCGGGTCGTATGGATGGAGCGGGGAATCGCCAAAGATAATACTGGAAAATTTCAGGCTTCTTAAAATCCGTTTGTTTGAGGAGACCGGCTCTTTCAAATTTGCCCCCGGCGGAACAAAAACAGAATACCTGAAGGATTTCGGGCGCAAATTCGCAGTGAAATTCATGGAGAACTGCGAACAGCTCTTCAGCGTTGTTAAGAACAAGAGTGCTTGAAAGACCGCCTTTAAAAACTCAGAGATTAGTATGAGATTGTTTTAAACTCCTCTGTGTAACTCTGTGTAAACTCCGTGATCTCTGTGTAAGTTCCTGGCTAAATGGTACACAGAGAGACACAGAGAAGCACAGAGTTACACAGAGAAAATCAAACAATCTCTTTCTTGGTTTACCCTTTCGAGGCAGTAAATTATGAAATCGTAACCTGCCTTGAGATTTTGTTCTTTTCTTCTTCCTGTTTCGGAAGGGCTACGGTAAGAACCCCGTCTTTGTAGTTTGCTTCGATTTTTTCCTTGTTAACATTTTCGGGAATGTAAAAACTCCTGCAGAACGATGAGTAGCTGAATTCCTTCCTCTTATAACCGTCCTTGTTTTCTTCTTTTTCATTCTTCGACCCGGATGAGATTGTAAGAACATCCTCATTAATGTCAATTTTCAGATCCTTTTTATCGATTCCCGGAACGGCAAGATCGAGAGTAAAAAACTGCTCATCTTCCCTGATGTTTACTGCCGGCATCGAATTGCTTCCGGCCGATACTAACGGAAAAAAATCAACATCAAAAATGTTCGGCATGTAGAATGGTCTGAAGCTTTTTCTAGTGATTGTTTGTAACATGGCTTTGTCCTCCTTTAATTTTGGTTTAACTTATTTATTATCGCTGTTTTTGTTTTACACTTACCCTTAATCAAACTCCATTCCAATTGCAAAAAATGACATAATGGCATAACGGCATGGCATTCAAGGTGACAATATGGCACTAAGAATTATATGTTTAGGTTTAAGAGATTTATTTGTATTGCTATACAGGTACTAATTCTTTTTTACCACGGAGTTTCACAGTATAATACCGTGCAACTCCGTGGTTAAAAAATTGATTTTAATTCAAAAAAATGGATTAGGTTTGTATTACGATTAATTACCGAAAATGAGCGTTACTTTCCGGAATATTTTGATTTTTTTAGGTGTATTGCTGCTTCTGGCCTGCGTATGGTTTTTCCGGAATATAGTTGTCTACATCCTCGTATCGGGAGTGTTGTCAATAATGGGAAGGCCACTGGTAGACCTTTTCTGCAGGATCAGGATCAGGAAATGGTTTTTTCCGAGGGCCCTGGCTGCGCTACTTACACTTTTGTTAATCTGGGGATTCATAGTTCTGTTCTTTATTATTTTTGTTCCTCTTGTCACCACCCAGATAAACTATTTTTCCACAATCGACAGCGATAAACTTGTGCAGCTTGTCGAGGGCCCCATTGTGAAAATTGAAAACGTCTTTAAATCCTTCAACAGGGAGATAACAAAGGACCTGTCAATTGAGGGTTATATTGCCGGGAAAATAGCAGGGGTTTTGAACATTACCATGATACAGAATTTCATGGGATCGCTCATAAGTATTCTGGGCAACATTATCGTTGCCATTTTTTCAATAACATTTATCACATTTTTCTTCCTGAAGGACCAGCATTTGTTTTTCGAGTCAATATTAATGTGGGTGCCCGACAACTATGTCGATAACATAACCAGAGCTCTGTATTCAATAAAAAGGCTGCTTACCCGTTATTTCATCGGGATAGTGATTCAGAGTACCTGTATAATGACACTTGTTACAATAGGTATGACAATTGCAGGAATTGATTTTCAGCAGGCCCTGGTGATGGGGCTCATCCTGGGGATACTGAACGTTATTCCGTATGTAGGTCCCTGGATTGGGCTTTTCATTGCGATCATCATGGGGGTGGCATCGCATATAACCCAGGATTTTAACCTTGTTGTGATACCGCTTGTGACCTATATGATTATCGTTGAAGCTGTAACTCATTTAATCGACAATATTGTGTTTCAGCCGGTTATTTTTTCGAACAGTGTAAAAGCCCATCCCCTGGAGATTTTTGTAGTGGTACTGGCCGCAGGCTTTGCAGCAGGGATTCCCGGGATGATACTTGGGATTCCTGGCTATACTGTATTGAGGGTACTGGCAAGGGAATTCTTCTATAATTTCAAACCTGTACAGAAAATAACCTCCGGCCTTTCAAATGAGAACATTGACGAAAAGAAAGGTTTCCACCTGAGAGACAGTGATAAGAAAAGTGACACTCCCTCTCCGGAGCCTCCGGTTCAGGATTTAATCTGAATTTCAAAATTAAGTATTAATTTCATGAAAAAATTTATAGCATTGATAAGAAGGATTTTCCTTTTTTATTATGAAGGATTCAGGAACATGTCGGGATGGGGTAGGAAGGTATGGATCATAATAATTATTAAGCTATTTATTATGTTTGCAATTTTGAAAATATTCTTCTTCCCGAACTTTCTTAAGACAAAATATAATAATGACCAGGACAGGAGCGATTATGTACTGGAACAATTAATTAATTCATCTGAAAAACATGATTGAACAAGGAGCTTCGTCCCTGGTGGACTGGTCGAGGGCCCAGTTTGCCCTAACAGCCATTTATCACTGGCTATTTGTCCCACTCACTCTGGGATTGTCATTTATCGTCGCAATGATGGAGACTATCTACGTCAGGACCGGAAATGAAGAGTGGAAACGTCTTACCAGGTTCTGGATGACCCTTTTCGGAATCAATTTTGCTATTGGTGTGGCAACAGGTATTATACTTGAATTTGAGTTTGGTACCAACTGGTCGAATTATTCCTGGTTTGTTGGGGACATTTTCGGAGCGCCTCTGGCCATTGAGGGCATTCTTGCTTTCTTCCTGGAGTCGACCTTTGTAGCGGTTATGTTTTTCGGCTGGAATAAGGTAAGCAGGAAGTTTCATCTTACCTCCACCTGGCTTGTCGCGATAGGTGCCAACCTTTCGGCCTTATGGATTCTGGTCGCAAATGCCTGGATGCAGAATCCTGTTGGAATGACTTTTAACCCCGAGACTGCCCGAAACGAGATGACAAGTTTCTGGGCTGTCCTGTTCAATCCTGCTGCCGTTGATAAATTCCTCCACACCATCTCATCAGGCTTTCTGCTTGCCTCTATGTTTGTTGTGGGAATCAGTGCCTGGTTTCTTCTTAAAAAAAGAGAAGAGCTGCTTGCGAAAAGAAGCATTCTGGTAGCTGCAGTATTTGGCCTTCTTTCTTCACTAATGGTTGCCTATACCGGCGATTCATCGGCAAGGACAGTTGCAAAAGTCCAGCCAGTGAAGTTTGCCTCGATGGAGGCGCTTTATGATGGTAAAACAAATGCGGGTCTCGTTGCTTTCGGAATACTTAAAGACTCCGGAAAGAAGATAGGTGAGAAAAAGATAAAAGATTTTGTATTTAAGATCGAGATCCCTGATCTGCTTTCGGTAATGACAGCAGGTGACAAGGACGCTTATGTGCCAGGATTGAACGATTATATTTCGGGGAATCCCGGAAAACTGATTCTTTCAGCGACAGAGAAAATGGAGAGGGGAAGGTACGCTGCAAAGCTTCTTGCCGACTACAAGAAGGCTCGTTCGGAGAAAAACTCTGTTCAGGTTGAGAAAATTAAGGGTATTTTCAACAGCACTGATTTTCAGACTGATTATTTCAGGCACTTTGGATATTCCTCAATCAACAAGCCTGAGGATATTTTACCTGATGTGAGCGGATCATTCTATTCATTCCACCTGATGGTAATGCTGGGCTTCTTCTTTATTTTGGTTTTTGCCTTGGCGCTCTACTACCTTTTTACCGATAAACTTAATGAGAGGAGGTGGTTTTTATGGCTGGCTCTCTTCTCTGTCCCTCTTACTTATGTGGCAAGCGAATTGGGATGGGTGCTTGCGGAAATCGGAAGGCAGCCATGGATCATCCAGGACCTGCTTACTGTATCCAGGGGAGTGTCTAATATTAATACAGGAGCAGTAATTACAACCTTCATTCTTTTCGGAGTTATGTTCACCGTCCTGCTTATTTCAGATATTTCCATAATTGTTAAACAGATAAAAAACGGCCCAAGGCACTAGGAGGACACAATTATGACACTTATGATATCACATCTTTTTTTACAGCATTACTGGTGGATAATAGTTTCACTTCTTGCAGGTATTCTGGTTTTTCTGATGTTCGTCCAGGGCGGTCAGTCTATGATCTTCACCCTTCCGAAGAGCGACATTCAGAAAAAAATGATTGTTAACGCCATGGGAAGGAAATGGGAGTTCACATTCACAACCCTGGTCACTTTCGGAGGCGCCTTCTTTGCATCATTCCCGCTATTTTATGCTTCGAGTTTCGGTGGGGCCTACTGGGTATGGATAGCCATCCTTTTTAGTTTCTCGATTCAGGCTGTGGCCTTCGAGTACAGGTCAAAACCCGGTAATGTATTTGGTCAGAAGACTTTTGACAGTTTCCTCTTCGTTAATGGATCACTCGGTCCGTTACTGATTGGAACAGCTGTGGCTACCTTCTTTACAGGATCGAGGTTCAGCATCAACGATATGAACCAGGTCCAGTGGCAGACAGCATGGTATGGCCTCGAGGCTGTTCTTAATGTCCGGAACGTTGCGCTCGGTCTGGCAGTTTTGTTTCTTTCCAGAGTGAACGGGCTTCTTTACATAATCAACTCAATTGATTCTGATGAACTAGTGCAGGCTTCACGCAAGAGTTTGGTTATTAACTCTTTAATATTTCTGGTTTTTTTCCTCTTCTTCGCAGTCACCCTTCTTGTTTCAAAAGGATTTGCTGCAGACCCGGCTACAGGCACAGTGACAATGGAGAAATTCAAATACCTGCACAATTTTCTGCAGATGCCAATTGTACTGCTTCTGTTTCTTGCAGGCGTCCTTGCTGTTTTATATGGTATTGGAGTGTCGGTATTTTCAAAGAGTACCTGCGGGATCTGGTACACCGGAGCAGGTTCTGTTCTTGCCGTATTCGGATTGTTCCTTTGTGCGGGATTTAACGGGACTGCCTTTTACCCCTCTGTTTATGATCTTCAGAGTTCACTTACCATTCAGAACTCATCATCGAGCCTCTTTACACTTAAAACAATGATGTTCGTCTCCTTCCTGATTCCGTTTGTACTTGCTTATATCTTTTATGCATGGAAAGCTATCAGCAACACTTCGATAACTGAAACGGAGATGAATGCCGACGACCACGCGTATTGAAAAAAACGGATTGGTTTTGAGATCCGGAAGTAGCTGGAGCAAGCCCTGTTAATCCGTGACAGGGATAAATTAAAACAAGTTATTCAGAAATAAGATTTAAAGACATGTATATCGGCGAAATTCTTAAATACCTGATCTGGCCCGGGTTCATCCTCGTAAGCTGGTTTGCCATAAAATTTGCCCTGTCATTGTATGAAGGCAGAAATACAGGTAAGGAAACTTCAGAAGAAAACAAGTAGTTGTTATATCCTTTGGAGGATACTGTCAGAACAATAACGACAGGAGAGAGGCTGTCAGATACAGGGGTATGATCAATGGAATAGCACTCATTCCCAGTAATATAAAAGACAGAAGGATGAAGGCCACGAGTAGGTATCTTCCCTCGTTCCCTTTTAATTTAAGGTCAGTGACCTTGAGCGACAGGAGCGGAATACGGCTGACCATCAATCCGGAGAGAAGAAGCGTCAGGACAATTATTATGACGGGTGACGTTGTAATATACTGTACAATTCCTGAATCGGAATAATGAACAGCAAGTACAAGTGATACAACTGCAAGGGCATTAGCGGGTGTTGGCATCCCCCTGAATGTGGTTGACTGAGTTGTATCAACATTAAATACTGCCAGGCGCAGCGCCGCACATATTACCATTAAGGCAGGAACAAGAAAGAGGAGTGCTGTCTTTGCATCAACAAAACCATTTTCTCCCGGTCCATTAAATGCAGTCTGGCTATTGAGCATCCGGAAAATCAGAATTGCAGGAGCAACTCCAAAACTTACTACATCAGCCAGGCTGTCGAGCTCTTTACCTACTGCAGAGTATGCTTTAAGAAGCCTTGCAGAAAAACCGTCGAGAAAATCGAAGACCATTGCCGCGAGGATTAGCCAGGATGCTGTTACTGCATTACCGTTGAGGGCTAGTATAATTGCAATAAATCCTGAGGCGAGATTTAATGACGTGATAAAGTTGGGGATATGTCTGGTCATAAACGGAGGCATCATAAATTCAGATGGCGAGTAAAAATAAGAAAATCTTCTGTCATTTATTATTAGATTTGCAATATAAATATCTGTTTGGATGATGGATCTTAAGAATGTAAAGATAGCCGTAGATTTTGACGGTACCATTGTAGAGCATACCTATCCTGAAATCGGGAAGGAGATGCTATTCGCTTTTATGACTTTGAAAGAGATAGAAAAGAAGGGAGCCCTGCTCATTTTGTGGACTTTCCGTGCCGGGAAAGAGCTTGATGCAGCCGTTGAATACTGCAGGCAAAACGGCATAGAGTTTTATGCTGTGAACAGGAATTACCCCGAGGAGGTGTTCGACGATACGATGAGCCGAAAGATTAATGCAGATATTTTCATTGACGACAGGAACGTGGGTGGCTTTCCCGGCTGGGGCGAAATCTGGCACATGTTGTTTCCATATGATCCCGACAAGAAAGAAGTCGATAAAATAAGAGCCTCATCAAAAGGAAGTATCCTTAAACGTCTCTTTTCCTAAAACAGGAACATATGAAATCATTTTTAAAAAGAGTAATTTTTATTTCTCTGGCAGTTATTCCTCTCGTATGGACCGTCTCATGTTCAGGAAAACCAGGTTCAAAAGCTGAAGCAGTCATACCGCCTAAACCTGAAGACAGGGAGACTACTTCAAAAATCTTCAGGATTGTTTCGCCGGAGGAAAATTCCACCTTCAGGCTTCATGAGCCTGTTAAAATAGTACTGGAGCCGTCAAACAAGGAAAAACTGCCTGACTCAGTTCGGATATATTTTGATGGCAAGCATATAACAACAATAAAATCAGCTCCGTGGGAATATTCCATTAATGGAGTATTAACTGTTACCACTGGAAGAAAGTCGCTGAAA